>CAZWPF010000071.1:0-14941 GCA_964636205.1 uncultured Chitinophagaceae bacterium
GGCATTTATCCTGGGTGATAGCTTCATTGGCAACGACCCGGTAGCCTTGGTTTTGGGAGATAATATTTTTTATGGCTCCGGCATGGGTACCTTGCTCCAAAAGAAAGTAAATCCCAACGGTGCTGTTATTTTCGCTTACCAAGTCCTCGATCCTGAAAGGTATGGTGTCGTTGAATTCGATCGGTCTAATAAGGTAATCAGCATTGAAGAAAAGCCTGCAAAGCCTAAATCCAACTACGCTATTCCCGGTCTATATTTCTACGACAATGATGTTGTCGCTATCAGTAAATCCATCAAACCATCGACAAGGGGCGAACTCGAAATTACTGATGTCAATAAAGTTTACTTGGAAAAAGGAAAATTGGAAGTAGGCGTACTCGACCGGGGAACAGCCTGGCTGGACACCGGAACTTTTGATTCCCTGATTGCCGCAGGTCAATTTATCGAAGTAATCGAAAAACGCCAGGGTCTGAAAATTGGCTGCATCGAAGAGATCGCCTATCGAAATGGTTGGATCAATGACGAACAACTAAATCGCCTAGGTGATATCTATCTGAAGAGTGGCTATGGCAGCTATTTGAAAAATTTAGTAGGAACAATTCAAAAATAAATAGGGGTAAGCCATTCTTAGGGTGTCGTAATTCAAAAGCAAGAATTATGACCTTCAGAATGGCTTCAGTTTTAATTATCGCGTCCCTTCTTTTTTGTCGGAACGTTAATGCACAACCCGGCAGACCAAATGTACATATCGGATTGATTTACCCGATTAGCACCAACGGTATCTATGCCGGCGAATGTTCTAATCATTTATCCTTACATGGTATAGCGGGTTATTCCGAATCAGAACTCGCTTTTGCGGGTGCCGGTGTCACCAATTTGGTGCGCAGAAATTCAAATGGGGTTATAGTAGCAGGTGTTTCCAATCATATTCTCCAAAACGCCAACGGTCTGCAGGCTGCAGGAGCAATTAACACCATCGGATCTCACGGAAACGGAATGATGGCAGCAGGTGCACTCAATGTTGCCGGCAGCTACCGCGGACTCCAAGCAGCAGGTTTCGGTAATATTTCCAAGCAAACGGAAGGTGCACAGATCGCGGGATTTATCAACGTAGCCGGTGATGTAAATACCCAATTGGCTGGATTTATCAATATCGCCAAACATGTATCCGGCGTGCAAATGGCGGGATTTATCAATATCGCCGACAGCAGCGACTACCCCATTGGCTTTGTCAATATCGTTAAAAATGGTAGTTGCGGACTCGGCTTGAACGTAGACGAAGCACTTACAACAATGCTCACCCTCCGCTCCGGTGGAAGAATCATGTATGGTATTATCGGTGCCGGCTTCAATATGCAGGACAATCCCGATCCAATCTACGCCCTCGAGGCCGGTCTGGGTGCCCATATCCCCATTACCCCACATTTCCGAATCAATGCCGAAATAAGCTCCACTACGCTGGCCGATTTCAATCCGGGATCGCATTTCAGAAGCAGCTTTAGAATCTTACCTGCTGTGAATATTGCCAACAAACTGGAGCTATTCGCCGGCCCTACCCTAAACCACGCGATATTTACCCGCAACAAAGGAGCAGACCTGATCCACGACTATATTTGGAGTCTAGACCGTATAGATCATTATCACGGCATGTATCTGGGCGGACTGGTAGGTGCGCATATCTTATTGTAATACTTCTCAAAACCTTATTTTCTAACACTCACACTTCATAAAATCATGAAGCATATCCTCCTATTTTCATTTCTAATGACCGGGTTGTTTACAACCACGATTTCAAAAGTGAAAGCACAACCCAATGAACATTCCTCCATTTCTCAAAAAGTAAGGGGCCGGGTAACTGATGCGGCTTCCGGACAACCCCTGCCTGGAGTAATCGTACTGCTGCTTTCCGACAACTCAAAGCATGCACTCACCGATGCATCGGGATACTATCAGTTCGAAAAAATCCCGGTTGGCCGTCAAAGTTTCCAATTCAGTCTGATGGGATTTGAAAACTACACCGCCGCAGATTTAATGATCATCTCCGGAAAAGAAACAGAGTTAAACGTTGCCCTGAAAGAAAGTCTGAAAGAACTGGGCGAAGTAACCGTGGTGGCAGCAAAAAATAATACACGAGCGAAAAACGAGTTTGCTACCCTCAGCGCCCGTTCTTTCTCTGTAGAAGAAACACAGAGATATGCAGCCGCTTTCTCTGATCCGGCAAGAATGGCCATGAACTTCCCAGGAGTGTCAAACGCGGGTGATATGGAAAATGGAATTGTAGTGAGAGGAAATTCACCCAAAGGGATTCTTTGGCGACTGGAAGGAATAGAAATACCTAACCCCAATCACTTTGGTTCCATTGGTACCTCAGGGGGCGCTATCAGCATGCTCAATGCCAATGTTCTGGGACAATCTGATTTCTACACTGGTGCGTTTCCAGCCGAATTCGGGAATGCACTCTCAGGTGCTTTTGACCTGAACTTCCGTAACGGTAATTCACAAAGACACGAACACACCGTCCAATTCAGCGCACTTGGTCTGGAATTGGCGTCCGAAGGTCCATTCAAAAAAGGATCAAAAGCATCTTATCTGGTCAACTACAGATATTCCAGTCTGGCTATCCTCGGCAAGTTCCTGCCCCTGGGCGCAGCACCTCCTGAATACCAGGATGCATCTATCAAACTCAATTTCCCAACCGAGAAAGCAGGTGAATTCTCTTTCTTTGCTCTTGGCGGACATAACGGGGCAGTCCGGAAAATAGAAGCTGATAGCAGCAAATGGGATGATGACGAAGGCAACCTCAACTATGCCGTTTACAGCACCATGGGGGTAACCGGTGTAACTCACAAAATTTTCCTTTCCAAAAATAGCTATTTGAAATCCGTATTGTCAACTTCCTACGATCGTTATCAGGAGAAAGCTGACACCCTGAATTTTGCGGAAAATTATCGCAAGGTGCCGGTGACCAATAGCAATCTGGTGAATAACGCTTACAGAGCATCCGTATTGTACAATAGAAAGCTCAATGCCCGTCATACCATGCGCTTAGGATTGGTAGCGCAACAACTTAATTATTCTTTAAACTACGATCTTTATGATGGAAGGGATGAAACATGGAAACGACTGCTGACGGGCAATGGAGGAACTCAATATTTCCAAGCTTATGCACAGTGGAAAAATAGACTCACCGAACAAATTACCACCAATATCGGACTACATGGATCTTATTTTGCGCTGAATGGCAAATATAGCATCGAACCGAGAGCGGCTATTTCCTATGATCTGAACCGAAGCAAATTCAGTTTGTCGGCAGGTTTACACAGCAAACCGGAACACCTTTCCACCTATTTGTACAGCAACAACGCTTTAGAATCAAATATCAAGTACCCAAACAAAGACTTGGATTTACTGCGTGCATTTCATGCTGTTGCGGGGTACGAAACCAAATTGGGTAAGCGTACCTTATTCAAAACTGAGGTCTATTACCAATACTTGTACAGTATTCCGGTAGAACGTGACAGCAACTCAGCATTTTCAATTTTGAATGCAGAAGGTGCTGGCTCGCTGTTGGAAACGCAAAATAGAATGGTGAGTGAAGGCACCGGTAGAAATTATGGCATCGACCTGAGTATCGAGCGCCCTTTCGCCCGTCAATACTATATCCTCACCACAGGTTCTCTCTACAGTTCCACTTATACAACTTACTCCGGTGAAGAATATAATACCCGCTTCAACCGTGGTTATCAAATCAATCTAATTGGTGGTAAAGAATTCAATCTAAATGCCGGTGGCACCAAACTACTGGGTGTAAACGGGAAACTCTTGCACAGCGGTGGATTAAGAGAATCACCTATCGATCTCACCCGGTCCATTGAGGAAAACAGACAAATTTATTTGCCGGGGCAGTTCTATACCAAACAAGCACCGGGGTATTTCAGAATGGACATGGGTGTTTATGTTAAATTTAATCGGCAAAATTCAACCCATAGCTTGCAGTTGGATCTCCAGAATGTGACCAATAGAGAAAACTATTTCTTCTCTTATTTCGATCGCAAAACATCAACCATCAAACAAGTCAATCAAATCGGCATATTACCTAATATCAGCTACCGTATTGACTTTCATTAATGCATTAAAAAAGGATTTGTTAGCATCGGCCCTTGGTATGGTTTTATACGGATTACGTGAACCGGCATTACCGATTTGACGAGGGAATATACATAAGAATAAAACAAGGAGTATTTAGGATTGTTGATACCATAGTGTTGCTATCCTAATGCTCCTCTTTCTTCATTATTATCCTATGAATTAATCCATTGTAATTCGTAATTTTGGCAACAAACGAATTATACCATGCCACATTATTTTTCGCTGGGCAACATTCCCAATAAGCGACATATACAGTTCAGAAAACCCGATGGTAAATTATATTCCGAGCAATTGTTCAGCACCGAGGGCTTTTCATCCAATTACACTTTACTCTATCATATTCATCCTCCGACCCAGGTGATTCGTTCTGAAGAACCGATCGATATTTCTCCGCGTGCGGCTTCAGACAATATTCTGAAGCATAGAAGCTTTAAGGGATTTAATATTCAGCCTCAGGACAATTATATTGATAGTCGTAAGGTTGTATTGTTCAACAACGACTGTCATATTACTTTGGCAGCTCCCAGGCAAAGTTTGGAAGGGAATGTATTTTTCAAGAACGCAGATGCAGATGAGGTAATTTTTATCCATGAAGGTACCGGTCGGCTCCGCACACAATATGGTCAGTTGCCCTTTAGCTATGGCGATTACCTGGTAGTACCTCGGGGCACTATTTATCAGATTCATTTCGACACCCCGGAGAACCGCCTGTTAATTGTAGAATCATTCAGTCCGATCAACTTCCCTAAACGCTATATGAGTCGTTACGGTCAGTTGTTGGAACATGCTCCTTTCTGTGAGCGCGATATCCGCAAGCCTCAGGATCTGGAAACCATCGATATGCAGGGAGAGTTCCTAATCCAAATGAAAAAGAAGGGAATGCTATACCCCATTTGGTATGCCAACCATCCCTTTGATGTAGTGGGTTGGGACGGATGTGAGTATCCCTATGCTATGAGTATCCACGATTTCGAACCGATCACCGGTCGTATTCACCAGCCACCACCGGTACACCAAACATTTGAGGCGCACAATTTTGTGATCTGCTCCTTCGTACCACGTTTGTTCGACTACCATCCTTTGGCAATACCGGCACCTTATAATCACAGCAATATCGATAGCGATGAGGTATTGTATTATGTGGATGGTGATTTTATGAGCCGTAAGCATGTGGAGAGAGGAATGATCACTTTGCATCCACTAGGTATTCCGCACGGACCTCATCCGGGAACTATCGAAAAGAGTATCGGCGCAAAAGATACGCAAGAGTTGGCGGTAATGGTTGACACGTTTAAACCGTTGGCGATGACTGAGGATGCTTTGGCGATCGAGGATCCTTCGTATATGTCCAGTTGGATGGACGATTAATAAAGAATTATTTAGTTAAAAAAGAGGACAGCATGGATCAACTGACAGTCATACTGAAGAAAATTCAAGAGTTGAATCAACAGCCTTCTCCTAAAACGGAGATTGATATTGATCTGATGTTAGACTATACTCGTCAGTTATATGCTACCTTATTGGAAGCCAGAGCAGCGGTCGGAACACAATCAACGGTTCGGTCCGCTGCTCCGGTCACTCCTACCCCGGAATTCTCGGAACCGATTATAGTCCAACCAGAAATTGAGGATCCGATTATTGAAGAAATTCGGCAAGCTGCTGATGTTCCATTTTTCATCGATGACCCTTTAATGGAAGACAAGTCGCTACCAACCGTAGCAGAGACTGAACCGGCTCCCGCTCCTGCGAGGGATATTCGGAAGATTATCGGCATCAACGATAAATATCAAATTATAAGCGAGCTGTTTCATAACGATAAAGAAGTTTATGAAACAGCAATTGACCAGATCAATAGAAGCAATAATTTTCAGGAAGCTACTGATTGGTTGCATTCCAATGTATCCTGGGATTATAACTGGAATGAGGACAGTTATACGGTCCAACTATTCTATGGTTTAATTAACCATCATTTCTCCGCCAGATAAAAGGGTTTCCGCGCTATTGCTTAGGACCGCAATTTGCGTGCGAGTTTCGGATTTCATCCTCGATGTAAGAAGCCTATCGGCTGTGCGGTTTTCCGTCTTCGCCGGAAAACAATAATAGTGACGCACTGCATTGCGCCCCTACATCAAAAAAATAATCAGAAATCCTACCACGATCAACAACATGACAATTATCACCGCTATCCAGTTCCAGTAATTGGCTGAAAATGATTTCTTCCTCTTTCTACGTTGCTGACTCAATGATTGATGAAGATGTTTATTAACCTTCGATACAGACTTTCGCGCTTCGTCCATACCCAAAGATTTCAATCCCTCCAGCGCATCACTTTCTAACGAATTCTCGCTTAACAAACGCTCCAATTCATGCTGCTCCTCTTGCGACAATTTGCCCGAAAGATAAGCTTCGAGTTCCTCGCGACTGAGCGACGAAGGGTCGCCATTATTCCATATATCTTTCAGCTCGCTCATGAATGATCCTGGTTCTGAGATAACATGATTTTTAAATTCCGCTTCCCGTTCTGAATATAACTTTTTACCTGAGCAAAATTATAACCTGTCTGATCCATTATTTGCTGATAACTCTTCCGCTCCAAGTAAAACATAGTAATACAAATCCTCTGTTCGGGATTTAACTTTTCCAGGGCTACTTCCATTTGTTCCAGGGTATGATCCAGATGCAACAAAGCCTCCTTATCCACCGGCTGATCACGAATAGAATCGGTGATATCAGTAGATACCATCGGCCTTCTGTCACGCAATACCTGCAGACACTGATTTTTAGTGAGCACATACAACCATCCACCTATATTACGGATGTTATCACCTGAAAACTGACTAACCGCTTTTAGGAAAACTTGTTGCACAACATCCTCCGCCTCTTCCCGGTTCTTGAGGTATTTCATCGCCACACCCAGTAGCAATAATGTGTACCGCTCCAGCAACAAGCCCAACCAGCGATTATCTCCCGTTTGCAGATATGCATCCAAAAGCGCCTGATCTGTCTGCTTTTTATCGTCTTTGTTATTCACTAATCAAAAAAAGCTGTAAGGCTAAAGGTAAATAGCCCTAAGATTTAAATTTTCGATTCTCTCCAAAATCGTGCGCTAAAGTTCTGAATTTTTTTGACATAATGCGCAAAAGTTGATACTTGCGGATTACACAGAATAGATGTAGGTTTGCACGAATTTTATTCTCTAATAAATTACTTTAAAATACATGAACTTCCAACTCACAGAAGAACAGTTAGCTGTACAAGCTGCGGCCCGGGAATTTGCGAGAAATGAATTATTACCCGGTGTTATTGAGCGGGATGAGCACCAGAAATTCCCTGTTGAGCAAATCAAGAAATTGGGAGAACTTGGCTTTTTGGGAATGATGGTAGATCCCAAATACAACGGCGCCGGAATGGATACCGTTTCTTATGTGCTGGCAATGGAAGAGATCTCTAAGATCGATGCTTCTACGTCTGTTTGTATGAGCGTTAACAACTCTCTGGTTTGCTGGGGATTGGAGACATTTGGATCTGAAGAGCAAAAACAAAAATACCTTACCAAACTGGCTTCCGGCGAGAAACTTGGAGCATTCTTGTTAAGCGAACCCGAAGCAGGCTCGGATGCTACATCTCAACGGACAACCGCTGAAGATAAAGGTGATTACTATTTACTAAATGGTACCAAAAACTGGATCACCAACGGGAGCAGCGCATCTTACTATCTTGTAATTGCACAAACCTATCCTGAAAAAGGACACCATGGCATCAACGTTTTGATTGTTGAAAAAGACAGTCCGGGCGTCACCGTAGGTGCTAAAGAAAATAAATTAGGTATCCGCGGAAGTGATACGCATAGCATCATGTTCCAGGACGTTAAAGTACCTAAGGAAAACCGAATTGGGGAAGATGGATTTGGATTTAAATTTGCCATGAAGACCCTTACCGGTGGTAGAATTGGAATCGCCGCGCAAGCACTGGGTATCGCCAGCGGTGCGTATGAACTGGCTGTAAAATATTCTAAAGAACGTAAGGCCTTTGGTACTGAAATTATGAACCACCAGGCTATCGCGTTTAAATTAGCAGATATGGCCACCGCTATCGAAGGTGCTCGTCTGCTCTGCCTGAAAGCTGCATGGCAAAAAGATCAGGGAATGGACTACACCCAGTCTGCCGCTATGGCCAAATTGTATGCTTCAGAAATCGCACAATGGGTAACAAGCGAAGCGGTGCAAATCCACGGTGGCTACGGTTATGTGAAAGAATTCCACGTAGAGCGACTGATGCGCGACGCTAAAATCACGCAGATTTACGAAGGTACTTCAGAAGTACAGAAGATCGTTATCAGCCGCGGTATTCTGAAAGGTTAGGTTTTATAAATATTGATAAGATGGAGCTCTGAAACTGAACTAGTTTAGTTTCAGAGCTCCATTTAATTTTTCAATTAGAAAAAACTGTATCTTTGCAGCTTATTTTAAACTAAGTTCTTAATTAGATGACATTATTTTCCAGCTTCCCCCTGAGGGAAGAATTGACACGTGCCGTATCGGATCTCGGTTTTGAAACGCCTACCCCCATTCAACAAAAAGTTCTACCGCTTCTATTATCCCAGCCCCGCGACATCATTGGCCTAGCACAAACCGGCACCGGTAAAACTGCCGCCTTTGGCCTTCCGCTACTGCACCATATGGACGTTGCACAAAAACAAGTGCAAGCATTAGTCCTGAGCCCTACACGTGAATTGTGTATGCAGATTCAGGACGATTTTAAAGAGTTTGGACAACATATCCGCGGACTGAAATCTACAGCCGTGTACGGAGGTGTGCCCATAGGCGGACAAATTCGTGAGTTGCGTACGAACCCTCAGGTGGTAGTCGCTACTCCGGGTCGACTGATCGATCTTTTAGAAAGAAAAGCACTGTCACTGGACGATGTGCAGTACGTTGTTCTCGATGAAGCCGACGAAATGCTCAACATGGGCTTCCGTGAGGATATCGATTTCATTCTAAAAAATACACCTGCCCGAAAATATACCTGGTTGTTCTCTGCAACCATGAGTAACGAAGTAAGAGGTATTGCCAAACGATTTATGAGTCAATGGGAGGAAATCTCCGTTGCTCAAGCGAATACCACCAACGAAAATATTGATCACCAATATTATATCACCAACAACCACAACAGGTTTGAAACTCTTCAAAGATTGTTAGATTTCACTCCGGGTATCTATGGTATCATTTTCACCCGTACCAAGCAAGACTGTCAGGAAATTGCCGAAAAGCTAATGAAGCAAGGCTATCAGGTTAGTCCGCTCCACGGTGATATGGACCAAAAAATGCGGAGCAAGGTAATGGAAAGATTTAAAAATAAGTCTTTACAAGCGATTGTAGCCACCGACGTTGCCGCAAGAGGTATCGATGTCAATGATATTTCACACGTTATCAATTACGAATTACCCGATGATCCGGAGGTGTACACACACCGTAGTGGTAGAACTGCACGCGCCGGTAAATCAGGTATCTGTATGTCGATCGTATCTCCTCGCGAAATCGGAAACATCCGCTCTATTGAAAGAATCGTAAAATCGAGATTCAACAAATGCGATATTCCGGATGGCGCCGAAATCGTTAGAAAACGCCTTTTCTTCCAGCTATCCCTCATCGAAAACAGTCAGCCCGACGCAGCTTTCGCAGATATCTACAAAGATGCTATCCACGAAAGATTTGCTGAAATGGATAAAGACGAATTGATCGACCGACTTTTGTGGTTGCAACTTAAAGATACCATTGCTGCTTACCAAAACGCTAAAGACCTAAACGCAGGCTATGAGCAATCTACAAAGGCAACGACTGGTGGAAAAGCCTGGGTTCGACTCTTTGTAAATCTGGGCGCTAAAGATGGCATGACCCCTGCAAAACTGGTAAGTTTCATCGCCGATATGACTGATTTGGAGCCGGGTATGCTCGACAGAGTGATTGTAAGAGATCTGAGCAGCTTCTTTAATATCCAAGGCGACGCAGCGGAATTCTTAATGGAAGTGCTGCCCACCAAGAAATTTAAAAACAGAAGAATCAGAGTCGAAGAGGCAGAGCAAAAAAGGAAAGAACCGGTAGGCAGAAAGGAATCAGGAGGAAAATCTTATGGCTCCAGACGCTCCGAAGACCGCTTTCATAAGTCGTCCCATTATGCGAATTTTAACAAAAAGCATTAGGAATTTGCGTAATAAAGTAGGTGCGGCGCTATGATTTTTTATATCTTTGCACCGAACCAAAAAAATAAGCATGAGGCTGATAGTAATATTAAGCGCATTATTGTTTTCCGGTTTTCAGCTTTTCGCGCAGCGAATAGTCGAGAACAAACCACTGTCTAATGGAATAGCCAGCTATTATCATGACAAGTTTGAGGGACGGCTAACTGCAAATGGCGAAGTTTTTGACAATGGCAAATTCACCGCAGCAAGCAATAAGCTGAAACTGGGTTCTTATGTGAAAGTCACCAATCTCAACAATGGTCGTGTGGTGTATGTAAGGATTAACGATAGGATGGCTCCCACCAACAAAAGGGAAATTGACCTGGCAAGTATCGCCGCAGAACAACTAGGTTTTATCAGTCAGGGTCTTGCTAAAGTGCGCGTAGAAATCGTTCCCGCTGAGGAAGGGAAAAAAGGTATTCTGGCACAACGTGAGTTTATTACTTCCCGATTAAATGAATTATAACTATCGGTAACTACGTTTTTAATTATTCAACTAATTACAAATCAACTCCGGAAAATCCGGAGTTTTTTTGTGACTAGAATCTTGCCCGTTTTAACAAAGTGTAACAATTCCTGATTATAATTTTGATGCATTCATCTGCTGAATTTTATCAGGATTGACCCGGCAAAGACAATTTGTCCGACAGCAGCCGTTAACCATTGTTTCATGAAAAAGCAATTCTCAGATACAAAGCTCTCAGTTCTGGATCTGGCAACCGTTATTCAAGGCCATACTCCGGCAGATAGCTTTCAAAATAGCCTTCGACTGGCAGTAACTGTTGAGCGACTCGGTTATGAACGATTCTGGCTCGCCGAACACCATAATATGCCCAGCGTTGCCAGTTCGGCTACCGCTGTACTTATCGGATATATCGCCGCCGGCACCAAAACAATCAGAGTGGGCTCGGGAGGCATTATGCTTCCTAACCATGCCCCGTTGATCGTAGCGGAACAATTCGGCACGCTGGAGGCTTTGTTCCCGGGTAGAATCGATCTCGGTCTGGGACGAGCACCGGGTACTGACCAACTAACAGTACGCGCATTGAGACGTGATCCGATGGGAGGTCTGTCTTTTCCGGATGATATTAGAGAACTGCAACAGTATTTTTCAACAGATAATGCAAACAGTCCGGTAAGAGCCATACCCGGTGAGGGTGCGGAAATACCCATTTGGATTTTGGGCTCCAGTACCGACAGTGCATACCTGGCAGCAGCGATGGGACTACCCTACGCTTTTGCCAGTCATTTCGCGCCCGCACAACTGCTACAAGCAATTCCGATCTATCGTAATAATTTTAAGCCCTCAGCAGTGCTCCAACATCCTTATGTCTTGTCTTGCATCAATGTTGTCGCTGCAGACACCGATGAGGAAGCGACATTCCTGTCTAGCTCGGCCAAACAATTATTTCTGGGAATAATAAGGGGACAAAGGCAACCAATGCCTCCTCCGGTGGAAAAATTGGAGATGACCCCTTCAGAAGAGGCAGCGCTGCGACAAATGACCACTTACAATTTTACAGGAGGCCCGGAAAAGCTAGCTAAAGAGCTTAACAGTTTTGTGTATGCGACGCAGGCCGATGAACTGATGATTGTGACACATACTTATGATCAACAAGCACGATTGAGATCATATGAAATCTTAAGACAATTGCAACAAACACAATAATGTTGCGGTAATTAATCTAAATTTGCAATTCAATATTATACATGCCCGGATTTACAGTAGCTATTGTAGGGAGACCCAACGTAGGAAAATCAACATTATTCAACCGATTGCTCGAACAAAGGAAAGCAATCGTTGACGATATTAGTGGGGTAACCCGCGACCGCCAATACGGTATTGCCGATTGGAATGGTAAAGAATTCAACCTGATCGATACAGGAGGTTTCGTTGCACAATCTGATGATATTTTCGAAAGAGAAATTCGGAAACAAGTATTGATTGCGATGGACGAAGCCGACCTCCTGTTGTTTGTTTGTGACACAACCACCGGCATTACCGGTCAGGACCAGGAAATGGCAGATTTGTTGCGACGAGCCACCAAACCTGTTCTGCTGGTAGTGAACAAAGTAGATAACTCAACCAGAGCCCTCGAAGCAACCGAATTCTATGGTATGGGCTTCGACAATATCTATTTTATCTCCTCAATTTCCGGAAGTGGAACCGGCGAACTGTTAGATGCTGTAACCGAATATATCCCAGCCCCTCAAGTTCAAATTTTAGAAAGCGAAGAAGGTGAGGAAGGTGAAAAGGAAACCAAGCCTGTGGCCATTCCCAAATTCGCCATTATCGGTCAGCCAAACGCCGGTAAATCTACACTGCTGAATGCGTTGATCGGGGAAGAAAGAACCATTGTATCAGATATTCCGGGCACTACTCGCGATACTATCCATACCCATTACAATAAATTTGGCAAGGAGTTTATACTCATCGATACGGCCGGGCTGCGTAAGAAGAAAAATGTGCATGAGGACCTGGAATTTTACTCTGTAATCAGGGCTATTCGTGCGATGGACGAGGCAGATGTTTGCATTCAACTTATCGATGCAAAAGAAGGTATTACCGCTCAGGATGTCAACATCTTTAGTTTGGCTACCCGAAAAGGTAAAGGAATTGTTATCCTCGTCAATAAATGGGATTTGGTAGAAAAAGAAACCAATACTGCCAGAGATCAGGAACAATTTATCAAATCGAAAATTGCACCCTTCTCTGATGTACCCATTCTGTTTATTTCCGCACTGGAAAAACAAAGAATTCTGCAGGCGATAGAAAAGGCAATGGAGGTTTACGAAAACCGCCAGAGAAGAATCGCTACTTCCAAGCTGAATGATATTATGCTGAAAGAAATCGAAAGGTACCCTCCGCCAATGACCAGAGGCCATTCGATAAAAATCAAGTACGTCACACAGATCCCTACCGTGGTGCCATCGTTTGCCTTTTATGCCAACTATCCGGAGGCTATCAAAGGGCCATATAAGCAGTTTGTCGAAAACAAACTGAGAAGCCACTTCAATTTCAACGGCGTACCGGTACGAATATTCTTCAGAAAAAAATAATCGCCCAGCTTCTAAAAATAACCTGTGAAAGCAAGGACTTTAAAAAAGGATAAGGTAAATATCATCACTTTAGGCTGTTCAAAAAACATGGTCGATAGTGAGGTGCTAAGCGGCCAGTTAAACGCCAACGGCATAAAGGTGGCACATGAGAGTGAGAAAATCGACCACAATATCGTGGTGGTAAATACCTGCGGGTTTATCGATAAGGCAAAAGAAGAAAGCATTAATACCATTCTGGAACAGGTAGAACTGAAAAGGAATGGTCGATTAGATAAAGTATATGTTACCGGATGTCTCAGCGAGAGATACCGGAACGATCTGTTGCAGGAAATACCTGAGGTAGACGCATGGTTCGGTACCATGGAACTACCCCTGATCCTGAAACAACTCAATGCCGATTATAAAACGGAATTAATCGGTGAAAGGCTCTTAAGTACACCGAAGCATTATGCCTACCTAAAGATTTCTGAAGGCTGTAACCGAACTTGTTCCTTTTGTGCCATCCCGCTAATGAGAGGCGGGCATGTTTCTAAAACTATCGAAGAGGTAGTGGCTGAAGCAAAGCGATTGGTACAAATGGGAGTGAGGGAAATAATGCTGATCGCACAGGAGCTGACTTATTACGGACTGGATATTTATAAGAAAAGGGCACTAGCAGAATTGTTGAAACACCTTTCGGATGTACCGGGTATCGAATGGATCAGACTCCATTACGCCTACCCCACTAAGTTTCCGCTGGATGTATTGGATGTGATGCGCGAGCGGCCGAATATTTGCAACTATCTGGACATGCCGCTGCAACACGTTTCTGACCGCATGCTTACCGCAATGCGCCGCCAGATCAGTCAGCAAGAAATCAAGGACCTCATTGCTACCATCCGTGATAGGGTCCCCGGAATCTGTATTCGTACCACCCTCATTGCCGGGTTCCCCGGAGAAACCAGAGATGATATCGAGATTCTGAAAAACTTCCTGGAAGAAACCAGACTCGACAGAGTGGGCATCTTTACCTATTCCCATGAAGAAAACACGCCTGCTTACGAGCTGAAAGACAATATCCCTGCAGCGGAAAAAGAAGCTCGGGCGCAGGAAATAATGGAAGTACAACAAGAAATCTCCTATGAATTAAATCAGGAGAAAATAGGTAAGACCTTTAAGGTAATCATCGATAAGAAAGAAGCCGGCCGCTATCTAGGTCGAACCGAGTTTGATAGTGTCGAGGTCGACAATGAAGTAGTAGTTCATAGTCGGAAAGCTTTGGCACCGGGTAGCTTTGTCAATGTACAGATTACCAAGGCTTACGATTACGACCTGGAGGGCGAACTGGTTTAAACAAGTTAGTGATTGGCATGATTTATATTGTATATTAGATGTACAATAATCTCAGCCTGCTATGTTCCCCCGATGGTTGCGCATTTCCATAACAGTTGTACTATCAGTCATTTCGCTGCTGATCCTACTCTGGTTTGCCGGAGTATGGTATATCAACACTCA
>CAZWPF010000072.1:0-14815 GCA_964636205.1 uncultured Chitinophagaceae bacterium
TAGCATCTTCTTTGCGACCTTGCGTCAAATAAGTCGGTCCACGTGGAGGACACAATGTTAACTCGCAGAGGCCGCAAAGACATAGCATATATAGCATCTTCTCTGCGCTCTCTGCGTGAAATAAATCACTTCACGCAAATACGGTGAATAATGTTGTCGGCATCCGTTTCACTATCAAGCAGGAAAGAGTTAAGATTAGACAATGCTAATAATCAGTATGATACTGCCAATTATTACCTGTTGATCTATTGGTGTTTTGTACCCCCTACTTCCCAATGCAAAACTTACTAAAGATATAATCCAGCTTGTCCTCTGTCGTCACCTGACCGGTGATCTCGCCAAGGTAATGCAAACACCTGCGGATGTCTAATGCCAATAAATCCCCCGGCAAATGCGAATCCATCCCATTCCGTATATCCTCCAACGACCGCAATACCTCTGTCAAAGCCGCATGATGACGCGCATTGGTTACCACCGTATGCTCCGGACGATACCCGTCAGAAACTACTATATCATACAAGCGCTGCTTCAAAGCATCCAGATGTACCTTGTCCCGAGCCGATATAGATAGCAATTCCTCATCCCCTACCTCCGGTAAGGCCTGTCCGCCCGACAATAAATCTGCCTTGTTCGCCACCAACAAATATTGCTTGCCCAATTCTTTAATTTCTGATAATTGCAAACGAATATCCTCCACCGTCTCCGTCGAAGCATCAAACAAGTATATTATCACATCCGCCGCCTGCATGGCCTGACGACTCCGCTCAATGCCAATCGTCTCAATTGTGTCCGTAGCATGCTCCCTAATCCCAGCCGTATCAATCAAACGAAATAACACCCCATGTATATTCAAACTCTCTTCAATCGTATCACGGGTAGTGCCGGCGATATCACTCACAATAGCCCGCTCCTCATTCAATAAGGCATTCAATAGGGTGCTCTTCCCGGCATTGGGCTTACCTATTATAGCCACCCCAACGCCTTTTTTAATCACATTGCCCAAACTAAAGGACTGTATCAGTTCCGTCGTGGCCGAAATCGCCCGGTTGATCAAATCGTATAACTGAGTCCGATCTGCAAATTCGACATCCTCCTGACTGAAATCCAATTCCAATTCGATCAAGGCGCTAAATTGAATCAACTGCTCCCGCATGGTTTCTAAATCATGCCGAAATCCACCCCGCAAATTGTGCAGGGCAGTAGCATGAGCCGCCGCCGATTCACTCGCAATCAAATCCGCCACAGCTTCCGCCTGCGTCAGATCCATTCTCCCATGCAAAAACGCGCGCTGGGTAAACTCACCCGGCTTCGCAGGGATAGCTCCTAAGCGAACACATAAGCCAATCACCTGCTCCAATATATAAGGAGAGCCATGACAGCTGATTTCTACCACATCCTCACCGGTATAACTCCGAGGTCCGCGAAACAAACTCACCACCACCTCGTCCAAGCTACGTGCAGGACTGGCATCCGGATCGATAATCTGTCCGAAATGGAGGGTATGACTGGCTTGTTGCGACAAGTCCTTGCCCTTAAACATCTTATTGACAATCCCCACCGCTTCCGGTCCGCTCAACCGGATCACCCCAATTGCACCCTGACCGGGAGGGGTGGCCAAAGCCACAATCGTCTCTCTGATTAACTGCATAATGCCAAAATTAGGCATATTCCTGCATGACTAACCGTTTTCTGAGTTCCACGAAATTATTCGCACTTTTGCAGCGGAGTCGAAACACATGAGAACTGTAATTCAAAGGGTCAGTCAGGCAGCCGTCCAAATCGATGGTGTAGAACGTGCTGCCATCGGTACGGGTTTCTTAATTCTGCTGGGTATAGAGACAGAGGATACTGAGGAAGATGCCGACTGGCTATGTAAGAAGATCGCCGGTATGCGCATCTTTTCCGATGAGGCCGGTCTGATGAATCGGGATATTCAAGAGGCCGACGGCCGGATACTGGTGGTGAGTCAGTTCACCCTCCACGCTTCCTGCAAAAAAGGAAACCGTCCTTCCTTTATCAAAGCCGCCCGTCCCGAACAGGCCATTCCGTTGTACGAGTATTTTGTGGCCCAATTAGAATCGCTATTGCAACAGCCGGTGGCGACCGGTGTCTTTGGGGCAGATATGAAAGTTTCTTTGGTCAACGACGGACCCGTAACCATTTTATTGGATACAAAAAATAAAGAATAGCTACCGTGGAGTTCAACGATGAGTATTTTATGAAGCAAGCGTTGCGGCAGGCGAAACTGGCCGCCGAAGCCGGTGAAGTGCCGGTGGGAGCCGTGGTGGTCTGGGATAACAAGATCATCGGCAGGGGGTATAATCAGGTGGAACTGCTCCAGGATACTACCGCCCATGCCGAAATGATCGCGATTACTGCAGCTACCAATAGCATTGGTGCCAAATATCTACAGGAGGCAACGCTCTATGTTACTGTCGAGCCCTGCCTGATGTGCGCCGGCGCTATCTATTGGGCAAAGGTGGGGAAGATCGTCTATGGAACCCCTGACCCGAAGAATGGCTACCGAAAATCTACCGGTTCGAATAATCCATTCCATCCCAAAGCCACCCTGATCACCGGGGTAATGGCCGATGAATGCGCCGAGCTGATGAAATCGTTTTTTGCCGAGAGAAGGAGATTTTAATTTGCTCTTTCATGCGACTAATACACGGAAAGCTTCCTCGAATAAACTTGGTTGTTTGCCGATATTTGCAGGATATAAATGCCCGCCGGCAGTCCATCAGTGTGCAGACGCATCTGTGGACTATGGATCGACTGCCATCTATTAATCAAGCTGCCTGACATAGAATACAATCTTACATCTTCGACAGAAACAACATTTTCAGAAGGGTATAGGACAATTTCCCGGGTATCGGCGTTGTAACCGACACGAAAAGGATCGTTTAATGCTGTTTTAAAGATACCCGACGGAAAGCGCTGTTGCGGTACAAAGCGGTACACCCTGTTTTCTTCGGGTAGGTTCGACAGACCCGGGCCAGACACCAACAATCCGGTGCCAATCTCCGGTGCGCTTTGGTCACCGTACAGCATAAATGATGAATCGATCCCGATGCCCATAACGTCTCCGAAATAGATCCCAATTTTCTTGTATTGCACGCCGACATTCACATCTTTAGGGCCGTAACGCATTTCAATTGCGCCATCTCGCTCATAGAGCCAGATCTGAAAATTGATATAACTCTTACGAGGAATGTCTTCAATGCTAAAGCCGGCATTGTCATACTCCAATTTGAAAATCCGATCGCCAAAACTGCCTTCGAGAAAACTGCTTACCGTACCCTCCTGCATATTGGTAATACCATGCATGTTGGTTCCCAGAGCAGATATGATGACATGACCCCGGACCCACTTTTCAACAAACGTCATCTGTCCTTTGCTATTGATTAGTGCGTCGGGATCATCTATGGAATAATCAAAGGCCGTCAGCGATTGCCCAATAGGTACCCCTATGGAGGTAGTAGAGAAAGGATGCTGCCAAGCTTGTTCAATTATCGACTTTTCTGCCGGAAGTCGCTTATAGGGCTCCAAAAAGGTCGAAAATATAAAGGCCGGCTGTCCTTCTGTTTTAACAGAAACAAGCGTTAGCGCTACTATTAAAGCGTAAATACGTATCATTTTTTTTATTTGTCTTTAAAGGTAGTCGAATTCTTTTACGTATCGGAGTTGTTACGCGATTCGGTTCCTTCGACTATCAACTCCGGTAGGACAATTCCAGAAAATCTATCAATTTAGAAGTGGAAGATGTTTCCGGCAATTCTTCTTGCTCTACAATTGCATCCGGGTATAAGATTAACGAAGAATGCGGTTCTCGCCACCAATTTGTTCTCAGATGCGAAAAATGAAGGATTCCGGATACGGTACATCGATGCTCATTGCAGTTCCATTCTTCAATGCGCTCAAATAAATTATCCGGTACCTGTTCGGGACTGTCAAAACTCATATAGACGCGTAGATAAAAATCATCGGTTATCAAGGAACCCCCGGTGATGCGTTTTTTGTATTCGTATCGATAATTGTAGCGCAAAGCCGATAAATCGCTCAATACCGCAGATGCGGTGGGGAATCCTCCCGCGCCTTTACCATAGAAAAATTGCTGTTCCGCAAGTCCGCTCTCTATAATGACACCGTTGTACTCGTTACGCACCTCCGCGAGCAAACTGTCCTTCTTTACAAACTGCGGTAGTACGAAGGCGGCTAATTTTCCATTTTTCAATTTCCGTGCCTGCGCTACCAGCTTAATATCAAATTGTTTTTCTTTGGCGAATACGGCATCTGCAGCATGGAGTCGGTGAATGCCCGAATGGACCAGTTGATTGGGTTGTATCACCAGCCCGTAAGCATGTGCCAATAGAATGCTGAGTTTATTGACGGCGTCGATACCCTCAATATCCAGGGTGGAATCGCTTTCGGCAAAGCCCTTTTTCTGTGCCAGTTGCAGTGCTTGTTCAAAAGCAAGTCCATCTTCGGAAATACGGGATAGGATATAGTTGGTAGAACCGTTTACGATACCTTGTAATCCTTGTAACAGATCGTTATTATAGTATTCTTCTAAATTGCGGATCACCGGAATGCTGGCGCAGCATGCTGCTTCGTATAGGAAGGGCGATTGGTATTTATCCTGCAGCTGGAGCAATTCGGCAAGATGTTCGGCGATCATTTTCTTGTTGGCACTGACCACTGCTTTACCCGAGGATAAAGCAGTGCGTGTAATTTCCCAGGCAGCTTGGGCATCGTCGATGAGTTCAACGATTACATCAATCTCCGGATCTTCTAAGAGATCTGCGGGATTGGTGGTGAACAATTCAGCCGGGGCGTTTCTTTTTTTGTTTTCTTGTTTGATGCAAATTTTCCGAATTGTGGTTTGCAATGATTGGGTTTGGTGGAGCACTTGGTACAAACCTTCGCCTACTACTCCAAATCCGAACAGTCCTATGGTCAATTTATTCTTTGCTGTAAACATATTGATAGCTCCCGATGGTCACCGGGAATGTGTTTTATTTTCCTTGAATGATGAAATGATTAGATGATACTTGGTTCCGGTTTGGCGAATCCTTTGGATTGAACAATTTCCAGTGCCTGATCTAAATCGGCGATCAGATCTTCTGCATCTTCCAGTCCGACGCTCAGTCGCACCAGACTATCTGCAATGCCTGCTGCTAATCGAGTTGCTCGAGGCACTGATTTGTGAGTCATGATGGCGGGATGACAGAGTAGACTCTTAATGCCACCCAGGCTCTCCGCAAGTTGGAATAGACGCGTGTTTGTTACAAGATCTATGGCAGCTGCTTCAGTGTCTTCTTTTAGTGAAAAGGAAATGATAGCCCCGAAATCGCTTTGTTGTTTGCGTGCAATTTCGTGATTAGGATGTGCTGTCAGACCGGGATAATACAACCGGTCGATAGCCGGATGCGATTGCAGAAACTGCGCTACCTTAAGCGCATTTGCACAATGGACTTTCATTCTGATATGCAAAGTTTCGACTCCTCGAATTACTAGCCAGCTGTCGTGAGGAGAGAGAATAGCACCACTTGCGTTTTGAATGAATTTGATCTTTTCTCCCAAATCTTTGTTGGCGGATACCACCAACCCGGCAATCAGATCGCTATGACCACCCAGGTATTTGGTTGCGCTATGAATTACCAGATCGGCACCGAGCAGGATAGGACGTTGCAGCGCGGGTGAACAAAAAGTATTGTCCACGCAGAGTAGAATTCCGTTTGCTCGGGCGATGTTGGCAATTGCTTCGATATCGGAGATCTTCAAAGTTGGATTGGTCGGCGATTCCAGCCAGATAAGTTTGGTTGAAGACGTGATCGCTGCGGAGATATTCTCGGGATTGCTGGTATCTACATATTTGATTCGGATTCCGAATTTTTGGTAGATATGCGTGAACAATCTGAATGCTCCTCCGTATATATCGTTAACTGCGATGATTTCATCGCCGTATTCAAGAAGTTTCACCACTGCATCAATCGCTGCGAGTCCGCTCGCAAAAGCGGAAGCCGCGGCGCCATGTTCCAATTTGGCGATTAGGTTTTCGAGTGCCTCGCGGGTAGGGTTATTGCTGCGGGCGTAATCATATCCTTTATGCACACCCGGTGCTTGTTGAACGAAAGTAGAGGTTTGGTAAATGGGTACCGAGATGGCACCGGTCAGTGGATCTACTGGAATGCTGTGTATTAGTTCTGTTGTTGGAGTCATGATTTGTTTTTGACTTGTGAAAAATGAATTTCTTCACAGCATGACTCATCAGGAAGGGCTATCAGGAAGGCGCCCATTCTGTTTGTTTTCCGGACAACAAACAAAAAAAAAGCGCTCCTGATAAATCAGAAGCGCCTATGTTATTTGAAACCTGAATACAGGAAATTCATCCAACTTAAGCATCTGACTTATCTTCCCCAGTGCAGGAATTTCCTGAACGGGATGGAGTTAGCACCAGCTTCCCCGGTTAAACCGGAGAGAGGTTGCTAAGGCTTCACAGGGCCATTTCCCTCTGCCTTTCTTGATAAGTGATGGTGTAAAGAACTGCGACAAAGTTATAGTCAGATGTTTTAAATTTCCAAATTATTATTTTTTCTTACCCTTCCCGTGGATCATAATTCTTCAAAAACTTGTCGGCGTGTTTCGATGATAAAAGCGCATATCATCTCTCGAGGAATACATTATACTTCAATCATTTTAAACTGTACATAATTGCGTTTCAGTATCTTTATGTATCTCGCCCTTATACGGCGAGCGATAATCTCGAAAATTGCACTAACTTGCAGCCCCACCTTCCAACAGCATGGATTTACCTGAAGGCAAAAAAATATACTTCGCATCTGATTTTCACCTCGGTATCCCGAATAAGGAACAAAGCCAGGAACGTGAAAAGCGGATTTGTCGTTGGTTGGATGAAATCAGACATGATGCAGCCTGTATTTATTTGGTAGGCGATATTTTTGATGCCTGGTTCGAATACAAGCATGTAGTGCCCAAGGGATTTATCCGTTTTCTGGGCAAACTAGCCGAACTGAGAGATGCCGGTGTCCCTATCGAAGTTTTTACCGGCAACCACGATCTCTGGATGCATGGTTATTTTCAGGAAGAAATGGATATTCCCGTTCATCATCATCCTGTGGTACGGGAATACAATAATAAGAGGATGTTTATCGGTCACGGCGATGGATTAGGTCCCGGCGATCATGGTTACAAGGCGCTGAAGAAAATCCTCACCAATCCCATGGCTCAATGGATGTACCGCCGCATACACCCGGACACCGGAGTGGGTATCGCTAGCTGGTTGAGTCGCCGCGGTCCCAAGCACATGGAGGACAGTCAGGTCAACCAGTTCATGGGCCCCGATAGAGAATGGTTGGTACAATTTGCATTGGAAACCTTGAAGACTGAGCATTTCGACTATTTTATTTTTGGTCATCGACATATTGCGCTGACCTACCAACTCAATGAGCACAGTGTTTATATCAATTTAGGAGATTGGCTCGTGCATAATAGCTATGCAGTATTTGATGGCGAACAGCTGAGGTTGGAATTTTATAAGAGATAAATTGAGGCTTCTGAGATGAAACGCACCCTAATTTTAATCCGACATGCAGCCACCCGACAGGCGGGGTTTATGCAGGAGGATTTTGACCGTCGGCTGACAGTGCAAGGGGAGCAGGAAGCTGTGAATATGGCGAGTAAACTAAAACAGCTGAATCTGCTTCCTGATTTGATTATTGCCAGTACAGCGACCCGGGCGCAACAAACCGCCCAAAGATTTGCCGAGGTGATGGACTACCATCCCGATAACATCCAATGGGAGGATGATTTATATCATTGCGACCAAAGAATATTTGAATCCATCATTACAAAAATCGCCGACGAAAAGAAGACGGTTTTTATAGTAGCGCACAACCCCGGAATAACCGAATTCGCCAATGAATTGTCACCTTTTTTTAGGATCGATAACCTGCCGACATGCGGGATGATCGGAACACAATTCGTTGATGAACCATGGAATACATTCCGGTCAACTAAAAAAGAAGTATTTTTATCAGACTATCCCAAGAAAACTTTATGACCCCCCGAAAGACTATTGTGCAAGCAAGCAGTGTGGTAGAAAAATTATTTGAAGAACATTTTGGAACCCCACCAAAAGAAATAACCCATTTGCCCGTTTCCGGTTCTGATCGTCGCTATTTCAGACTCCAAGGAGGCGGACATTCAGTAATTGCAACTTATAACACGCATGTTGCAGAGAATAACACGTATTTCTATTATACAGAGTTGTTCCGCAAACATGAAATTAATGTTCCCGAAGTCTATAAGGTAAGTAAGGATCGCAAGGCCTACCTCCAACAAGATCTGGGTAAGGTATCGCTTTTCGACAAGCTCCAGCAGGAGGGATTTACCGATGAGGTTCGGAAGATGTACCATAAGAGTTTGGAGCAACTCGCCCGCATCCAATGGATTGCAGGTAGAGAAGCGGATTATAAACAATGCTTCGCCGCTCAACAGTTTGATGAAAAGGCGATCATGTCTGATCTGTTGTATTTCAAATACTATTTCGCAGATCTGCATAATGTGCATTACGACAAAGATGGTTTGCTGAGTGAGATGGAGTTGTTGAGTCGCGAACTGGGAAGAATCCAGCCGCAAACGCTTATGTATCGTGATTTTCAATCGCGGAATATCATGTTGCACGATGGTAAAATCTACTTTATCGATTACCAGGGCAGCATGCAGGGACCGCCGCAGTATGATATTGCATCTTTGCTCTGGCAGGCGAAGGCTCAATTGCCTGCCAATTGGAAAGAGGATTTGTTGAATGGTTATATAGCGAGTTTGAATGATCTGCATGTAGCGCGGATGGATGAGATCCATTTCAGAAGAGGCTATGCGCAGTTTGTATTATTACGATTGCTGCAGGTGTTGGGCGCCTATGGTTTCCGCGGATTGATTGGCCGGAAGGCTTATTTCATCAGCAGTATCGGTCCGGCGTTGAAGAATTTGGAAACTTTCTTGTCAGATTATCCTCAGATTCCCGCCTATCCCGAATTACGCTCTTTATTAGAGAAATTATGTGCTGCTGATATTCAGGATCGATATAGAAGTCATGTCGGTGCTGAAGAAAAAGCGCTTAAGGTCTCAGTAAGTAGTTTTTCTTATAAAAATGGCTTGCCTAAAGATAAGGGCGCGCATGGAGGTGGCTTCGTGTTCGACTGCCGTGGGATTTTGAACCCCGGCCGTCAGGATGCGTTCAAGCATCTTAATGGCAGGGATGAGTTGGTGAAGCAGTACTTGGAGCAGGAGACCAATATGCCAGAGTTCTTGGAATATATTTACGGATTGGTTTCGATGCATGCGGAGGATTTTATGGAGCGTGGGTTTGACGAGATGTCAGTGGCATTTGGTTGCACCGGCGGTCAGCATAGATCTGTATATGCAGCGGAGAAATTAGCTGAATTCCTCAGAGCCAAATACAATATGGAAGTCACCGTGACCCACTTGAATGAGAAAAAATGGAATCATACTCAATAAGAGCGATAGCGCATATTGAGATTTCCGTGTTGTCGGATTAAAATGAACGAGTAGGGATACACTGCAGTGTGTCCCTATTTTTCAATCCCCGAATACTTATTGTAAATCGCACGATAACCTAACATCCGTCCTACGGGCGCTACGGTATGCATCAATACCTTTTGCACACCCAAAGGCAGAGCGGCGAGATAGGTTTTACTATCCAAATAGCGCAAACTAACCAACTCCTGCATTAGCCCAAACTTGCCATTTTTACTCTTCCCATCAACGGTCAGACCGACAATATTCTCTATCAAATAATCAAAATCTAAAGCCGGCTCCACCGTCTGAATATACACCAACTCTTCCCCCTCCTTATTGAAATGATTATGCGCCTGATTTTTAGGCAATCTTATTTTCTCCCCAGGACCAATCACAAAACTGTTCTTTCGAGTCCATATCGTCAATTTCCCCGATTCCACCTCAAAGGTTTCATCCTGCAATGCATGAAAATGATTCGGCACAACCGGACCCGATCTGCGCGATCTTACTTTTATCCGCACCCGGGCACCATTGCTGCTGACCGAAGTTTCCAGAAACTCGATGCTATCTCCTGTTTGAGGGTTTACAAGAATTTGTCCTTGGTTTGGCATAGTCTTAAATTCAAATGAAGAACCTGATTGAAATAGGAGAAAATGAACGGGTAGCGGCTATTCTACTACCAATGTCGAAGGACCGTTCACTAATTCGATATGGCAACAATTATCTTTAAACTCATACTCTTGTTTGACGATCTCGATACCTCCTCGTTCACCTCTGAATTCTAACTTTTCACCCTTAGTGCTAATCTGCTTTTGTTGCGCATCGGTGAGTACGGGATAGCTACCCATTGCTTTCCAGGTAGAATCCTCCCAGGAACTAGCCGTCGATTGCAAATCGAATTCATGACCATCAGCCAGGCGTATCGTACGGAATTTATCTAAAACCAAGGGATTGCCGGCAGCGTCTTTCAGATTTATATGCACGGTGCGAAATTCCATGGTACACATCAAATCCGGCGGACAGTCACCCTGCTTGATACCATCATCATCCTTCTTTTTATTACACGATGCTGAAAGCAATAAAGCAGTCAGAGGAATACTAATCAGCGAAATAATGTATCTCATAAAATATAGATTGGAATATCTAAGGTAGTCTTTTTTTCAAACATTTAAAATAGCGCCATATCAACGGCCATTAAACAAGGAGGGTTAGGAATAATTCGATTAATTTTAAACGACTATGCGCATTGTACATACTGCCGACTGGCATTTGGGTAAAAGAATGGATCAGTTGGAGCGGACCGCTGAACATCAGCACTTTCTAAACTGGTTGCTGGAGCAGCTCAAGCATGTGAAACCGGATGTATTAATCGTCGCGGGAGATATTTTCGATACCGGAAATCCACCCAATTCCGCCCTTAGATTATACTATGAATTCCTTTCCAGAGTGCGCGACTGCGCCTGTGGACAGGTGGTCATTATCGGAGGTAACCATGATTCCATCGCAGCTCTAGAGGCACCACAGGAATTGTTGCGTTTTTTCAACGTGCACGTTATCGGGGGTATTCCCGATGACCCGGCCGAACAAATCATAGAGATAAAGGACTCCTCCGGAAACCTGAAAGGTGTAGTAGTAGCCGTGCCATTTATTCGTGATCGGGACGTACGCTTATCGGTTGCAGGTGAATCTCCCGAAGAACAGGAAAGAAGACTGAAAGAGGGGATCATCGATCATTACCAAAGACTGGTGCCCATGCTCGAGATTTACCGACAACGATCTATACCGATTGTGGGTACAGGACATCTCTTTGCGCAGGGTGGTACCAAATCAGACGATGAAAGAGATATTCACGTGGGTAATCTCGGTCAGATCGCCGGCGACAGTTTTCCGGAAATATTTGATTATATCGCATTAGGGCATTTGCACCGGCCACAAATTGTAGGTGGACTGCAGCATATCCGGTATTCAGGATCGCCAATTCCATTGGATTTTTCAGAACGTACCGATACCAAGCAGATATTGCAAATTGATATTTCAACAAATAAGCAACTCGAGATTCAATCCATCGAAGTGCCCGGCAATCGTAAGCTGATCGGGATTTCAGGTTCGCTAGAAGATGTGATAACTAAAATCAAAAAAATAGAACACGAAGGTGATTTTAATCCCTGGTTGGATATCAGAGTAGAGGTGGAAGAGTACCAGCCCGACCTGGAGGATAGGGTGAAGGAAGCAATTCAAAGGAATAGCATTATAGAATTTTACCGACTTAGAATGACTCGGGTCAGATCGCATTCTGAAATCGTTGCAGAGGAGCCGGTGCCAAGTCTTTCCGAGCTCTCGCCGGAAGATGTTTTTGAAATAAAATGTACGGAAGAACAGATTAACTCTTCCGACAAATCTGAGATGTTGGCCACATTTAGAGAGGCGATGGAACTGATGCAGCAGCAAGATTTTGCGTAAAGAAGAATATTAGAACATGAAAATATTATCGGTCCGATTTCAGAATATCAATTCTCTGAAGGGCGAACACTTTATTGATTTTGCAGCGGCTCCATTTTATGGCTCCGGCTTGTTTTCGATCACCGGGGCTACCGGCGCCGGAAAGACAACAATTCTGGATGCAATCACGATCGCTTTATACGGTCGGACTCCAAGACAGAATCATGGGGCACCGATTACCGAGGTGGTGACTCGATTCACATCCGAAGCCTATTCAGAAGTGGTTTTTGAAACCACGCAAGGGGAGTACCGCGCGCGCTGGTCGATCAGAAGAGCAAGAGGTAAGGTTGATGGAAAATTCCAGAATCCCCAAATGGAGCTTGTTAATGCAGCAACCAATGAGGTAGTTGAGAGTAAACCCAGCGAGACGAAGAATAAAATCGTAGCGTTGATCAATCTGGATTATGATCAGTTTCTCAGATCGGTTTTACTCGCGCAGGGCGATTTTACACGCTTTTTAAAGGCTGATGACAAGGAGAAGAGCGCGCTCCTGGAAAAGGTCACACATACCTGGGTATATTCAAGAATATCCGCTTTCGTATATGATAAGGCAGAACGGGAGGAGAAGAGAAAGCTGGAGGATCTCCGGTTGAAATTGCAAGGGGTGAATCTGATGACACTCGAAGAGCTCGCTGCCGCAGAAGCGGAATTGAACCGTTTGGAGGAAGATGAGCATTTGCATCGAAAGAAATTAGCTGAATATTCCGCGGAGCAACAACGGATTCAGAGAATCAATTCCTTGTCTCAGGAAATTACCCGGTGGCAATCGGAATCACAACAATGGCGGCAGGATCATGCGGAATTTGTCGAGCAGCGTAATTTACTCCACCGACATCGGCAAGCGATGCCATTTCAGGGTCGATTGGCTGAATGGAAGATGATGTTAACGCAACTGGAGCAGTTAAAACATGAACGGAGTGCATTGGATCAGCGGTTGCCGGAGTGTGAATCGAACTACGATCAATTGTTGCAGCAACAGCAGCAAGCGGTTCAATCGTTGACTGTTTTACAGACAGAGCGGGAACAACTTGAAGATACTATTGCCAAGGTATTGCCGATTGACGCAGACATTAAAACAGTATCAGCTGCCCTCGATCGGTTATTATTGCAAAGACAGCAACAGGAAGAACAGAAGCAGCGGCATTCAGAGCAATTAAAGCAGTTGCAGGCTTTATTGGAACAGGATAAAACTACGGTCAATGACATAACTAACTGGCTGGACCAACATGCGACAGATGCCATGATTGGGGGTGTTTTATCAGATCTTAAATCTTGCTGTTCGCGCATTAATGAATTGCGGGAGGCGATATCCAGAGAATCAAAGTTGATTGAGGAGGAGCGTGCAAGAATTGCGACTTTGGAATCTGAAATAAAAAGTCTGGATCAGCAATCTGAAACATTGCAACAACAGATTGTCGCGCATCAGTCTCAGCTTTCTGAATTGCAGTCACAGCAGGAACTTCTCTCACCAGGTAAGGATTTGAACACTCTTCGGAAGGATGCTTCAACTTTGCAAGAGCAGGTGTTCATCTGTGAGAAGCAATTCGAGATCGCGCGCAGACTCGCCTCGGGTAATGAGCAGATCAGTCAGTGGAAGCTCAATACAGAGAAGAATGAAACCGCTAAGGGGACACTAGAACAGGAACTGCAGCTGCTCAAGAGAGATTTGGTAACGGCGGAAGAACTGTTGGAAGCGTACCAGCAGCTCATAAATAATGATCGTTTGGTGGCGAGTTACGAAACTGCTCGTCAACATTTGGTGGATGGCGATCCATGTCCTTTGTGTGGCTCTGTTACTCATCCTTACGTTGCAGTTTACGGCTCTGAACAAATTGATCAGAATCAAGAGAAGCATCAGCGGCAAAAGAAGCGAGTAGAGGAATTGCGCCTCGAAATATCCAGGCAAGAGAACGAGTTGGCAAGGGTGTTGACCGGTATAGAAAGTCAAAGGCAACAGATTCTTCATTTACAAAACGAGTTGGATGCCGATGAGCAAAGGTTTGCGGATCATAACAGTCGATTGCCCGTAGCATTGGATAAGACTGATCTTAAGTTATTGGAGCGATTAGTCAGTAAGAAAAGAACGGATACGACTAACTTGTTGGATCAGATTCAAAAGCTGGACGAAATAGTTTTATCTATTACAAAGATTGAGAAGGAGATCAATGCCTTGCAAGTTATGATGCAGACAGTGCAAGGCAAATTGGAGACTGCAAAGAGTCTTCGATCGTCTTCATTAGAGAGAATTCAAAATGCCGAAGAAGGATCAATCGTATTGGCACATAGATTAGCCGAAGCGGAGAAGGAAGCAGGGAAATTGCTTCAGTCGTTTAAGATAGGCTATGAACCTGCTGCAATCGCAGATATTCTTTTGCAGTTGCAACAGAGGATGGATGTATTTAATCATCAACGCGAATCTTTAACGCAGGTCAAACGTCAGTTGGACTTAAGGGAGCAGGAGTTCAAGCACGCTCAGCAGCAAAGTTCGAAGTGTGCAGAGGACTTGGAACGAGTCTCGAAGGAAGTTGCGGAAATGAGCCAACGATTGTCCTCCTTGCAATTGAGTCGTCGCGAGCTCTTTGCAGATAAATCCGTTGATACGGAACGTGCGCGGATACGTGAGCAATTGAATGCCGGGAGCATGCAGTTGGAACAGATTCGGCAAAGATTGGAGAAGGCCCAGCAAATAGTGGTGCAGACAGAAGAGCAGATAGTTCAGTTGCAACAACGTGAATTATCCACCTCGGAGCAG
>CAZWPF010000073.1:0-14664 GCA_964636205.1 uncultured Chitinophagaceae bacterium
TTATTACAGGCACTCCATACAAATAAAAAACTACGTCAATATGGAGACTAAGAACATAAACCGAATTACCACTGCATTTATCAATGATAAAAGTCCAGTGATGGATTTAATGCATGATGACCTCGTTGCTTCGGGGGTAGATGTTGTCTTTCGTTCCGATAATATTGTGGATGGGAACAATCAGCTATCCTTATTAAAAACACTACCCAATATTTGCATCATCGACCTCGATTTCTTCGATAAAGGCATCATGAAGCAACTACGGGAGTTAAGAAGTCAATACCCTACTTTGAAATTAATTGCTCACAGCGATACGGATGATGAAAAAGTTATCAATAAACTAGCGGGGCTTGGCTTCTCAAAATATGTATTGATTGGCAATGACATGAAAAAAGCCATTTACGGGGTTGTAAATGGTGGACAGAGGTAGTTTTTAATATTCTTCATCTTCATAATCCATGGGAAAATATTCGTTTGGAATGTATCCATCACAATACCCTGTCGGTATGTTTTTTAGAAGTTGGTATTTCGTTATGTATTCATTTTCTTTCCACTTTCTTCCAAATCGAGAAAGAACATTAAAGAATAGGACATACAACTCTGGGTTTGATAATTGAGCTCTATATATTTTAATCAACTCCTTTTTTTCTTCATCTTTTAAAATTTTTGAACTATCCACAAGTTTTATAGCATTGTACATGTTCCTAAAATAGGTACTTAGGTTAGTTTGGTTAGTTCTGCCATATCTCAAATCGGGATTTAGGTTTATTTTATCTTGTATTTCTTTCGCAATGTCGGTATGAATAGGGTTGTAAATAAGTAGTTTATCTTCGATAAAGGAGACCCAAGAACCATCTATACCGTAGTAAAAAACCACATATACAATATCTGCGATTTGATATTGTGTTAATTCATACTTTTTTTCTTCATTTATCTCTTTAACAATCTCAAATAACCTGTGAATTTGGATTTTAAATTGAACGAATGCTCTTCTGCCATCAGAGATTTCTGCTTTTCTTTTTATATCTAAATGCGATATTTTTAGCTGATTAACATTTTGATTGTGGTAATCAATCATTCTGAAAAAATTAGCTTCTAATATGGATTTTTGGCCATCTCTATTTTGACGAAGAATAGTATAAATTAGCAAAAAAACACTAAGAATACTAAAGATTGTACCAACGAATCCACCAAAAAAATCACCAAATTTTGAAGCAAGTTCAGGGTCAATAATTTTGGTTTCATTAAAATGGTACGAGGAGTTAAATATGATAGCGAAAAATGAGACTATACCTACAGTTCCGAATATTATCGATAGGGATATAAAGATTGTTTTTATTGTTTTGTTCATTGGTAATGGAAGGTATTGGTAGGCTGATGGATTTTTATTTGTCAATTTTAATTGTATCTAATAAGTTTTTTAGCCTTTCAAGCAACTCATCGTAAAGCACAAATTCTACATCTTTTAAACTTTCACGTAAATTTTTAAACTGATTTTTTTTCTTGTCTGTATCTAATTGATTAGTATGTCCGATTACAATAATCGCTCGTGGGTTTATTATGTTCACATTTAAACCTTGTTCGGTTTCAGTTTCGGTTTCATCTTTAATAGATTTCGCATAACTTAAAGCGTTTTCTTTTGCCTTTTGTAAATAATCAGAGACTTGGGAAATAACCATTGAAACGTCCTTACTCCAAAACCAAGTTTTATGGCTATTATCGTACTGTATCAATTGTGTTCCGCTTTTTTTAAGCTCGTAAAAATCAACGTAACCATATATGTCAACCAAAACTAAATCAGGATATTTAGTTATACCTGTCGCAATATTTTTGTAGTCTATCTTCCGAACATATCGGCTATCGAATAATGTGATGTATTCATCGAAGAACCTTTGCCACTCGCTCTCCGATGGATTGTCTTTTAGCAATTTTTCATATTTCTGAATTATTTCCTGTAAAGTTAGAATTTGAGCATTTTTTAACAAGCCTGCTGTCATCTTTTTAACTATATGACTTGCTTTGAACTTCCTCGTTGCTTTGACATAAAAGTTTCCGATTTGCTCAATTTCGTTTGCGGTCAACTTCTCGATTAATTTGTCATTTAAATTTCTAAGAATTAAATCTTTATTATTATTGGTTTCAGTAAAGTCAAAATTCACATTTGGAAATATCTCAACAACTAAGTTTTTTATTAAAATCTTCTTTGTGTCGTTACAAGCCCTTTGTTCTTGATTGATTTTTGACAATAAATCTTCTAAATCAGAATAGTTTATAATCAAAGAAGTCCCTTTCTTTTCTGATTTATTGTTTTCAGAAAGTACCAAAGTTTCTACCTCTTTGTTCTTGAAATTGTATTTAAAAAAATTGTTTAAACTATTTTCAGCAAAACCATACCCAAATGCGCTGACGAAATGAGGAAAGTCCTTTGGACTATCAATGATTATCTTTTTTATTTGTTCTCCCTCGAACTCGCATTCAATTTGTTTGCTATTTTTAGAATAGATGAAAGTTTTTTCATTTTTTTCATCTTCCTTATTTTGTCGATAAACCTTGGTAATCTTTCCTTTAGTCTCTTCGAATATCAGAAGCTTTTTTGTTTCTTGGACTTGTTTCATAAATTAGTTGCTATCAAGAATAGTTGTTATGTAACAAATTTAATAAATAAAGCATTCGTATCACCACCAATTAAGATGATTATACATAATCTTAGGTTTCTTTGCTACTTTCTTTTTCGTCTCAACTCACGAAAGAAAGTAGTCTAATCCGAATACAACCTGTTTGAGAAATGCAGGTAAGGAACGGCGAACCGGAAGCATTTAACAAAGGGGTTGTTCCGCTTTCCGCAAAAAAGACTGTTCCGACCTGGGGAGGATCTGTCTTTTTTGTCCGTCCGATTTTTCGGGTAAAATAACGGGAACGGTGTACCGCTCCCGTAAAAAATTCAACTGGTTACAATCATTTTATCATGCCCGAAAAGCAAGTGTATTGCTTCTTTCAGTTTTGGGCTACATTCTTCCCCGTCCGCATATACAATGAGGCAGTTTGTTAAAAATATGGCATTGTAGCCGTCAAATAACTGGTCGGAAAACACTCGTGTACTACGATGTAAAGTGACGTTATACCGCTTCAAAACCTGAACCGCTCGGTTAAATTCTGCAATCATCCTTATTTATCAGAATAACAGTAAGTTACAGAGCAAAAAAAATAGGACAAGTCTTTCTTTTTTAGACTTGTCCCAAGAGGTGACCCCGCAGAGACTCGAACTCTGGGCCCGCTGATTAAGAGTCAGCTGCTCTACCAACTGAGCTACGGAGTCGGTAAGGGCACAAAGGTAATATTTGACAGCTAATTTTGAAAAGCCTCGACTAAATTTTCCAATCGGTTATTTTATTTACCCAATCTTCACGGAAAGAGGTTTGCACCCTGATATAATTGTCGGTATAACCCTCCATCATGCCATTCTTATTGGCACTTTCCCAAAGTGTAGGGCGGGTCTCACCCCGATGCTGTGCAGTAAAATGCTGCAACTTGCGATAAGATAAATTGCGAAGTATCTTGTTCCGCTCATGCCTCTTCTCTACCGGAACTGAAGGCTTGATGTCGATAGCAGGCGTATTCGGACGCTCCGAATAAGTAAATACATGTAGATATGACACGTCTAGATCGTGCAGAAACTGAGCTGTTTCCTGAAAATCCTCATCCGTTTCTCCGGGAAAGCCCACAATCACATCCACACCGATGCAACAATGGGGAATTATTTCTTTGATAATGGCCACGCGCTCCGCGTACAACTCGCGCTGATACCTCCTACGCATCATGCCCAAAATGCGATTGCTCCCGCTTTGCAAAGGAATATGAAAATGAGGCATGAACTTTTGCGAACCGGCTACAAACTGTATTATTTCTTCACTCAACAAGTTAGGCTCAATCGATGATATCCTAAACCTTTCTATTTCAGGTACTTGATCCAAAGCCTGAATCAAATCGTAAAAACGCTCTTCCCCTTTGCGGGCACCGTTAAACCCTTTCCCAAAATCACCCAAATTTACCCCGGTTAAAACTATTTCTTTAACCTGCTGTTGGGCTAATTCTCCAACTCTTTCCAATACACCGGAAATGGAATCGCTACGACTGTGACCTCTTGCCAATGGAATAGTGCAGAAGGTGCAGTTATAATCACAACCATCTTGTACCTTCAAAAAAGTACGAGTACGGTCGGCATGTGAATAAGCCGCATGGAAACCGGCAACCTCGTCGATATCGCAGGAACAGATTTTCGCGCTATCACTCTTGGTCAGATCACGGAGGTGATCAGTGATATTAAACTTTTCCGCCGCACCCAACACCAAATCAACCCCTTCTATAGAGGCAATCTCCTGGGGTTTCAGCTGGGCATAACATCCGGTGATGACAATCAGGGATTCGGGAGAGCGGCGCTGGATCCTTCTCACGATTTGCCGACACTCTTTATCCGCATTGTCCGTGACGGAGCATGTATTAATTACATATACATCAGCAAGATCCTCAAATTCTCTTTTCTCAAACCCATCAGCTTCCAGCATCCTGCTGAGGGTGGATGTTTCAGAGAAATTGAGCTTGCAGCCCAATGTGTGGAAGGCGACTGTTTTCTGCTTTTGCATTTGGCCGCCAAAATTACGATTAAATTTTATAGCAGCATTCTGCAGCTTTTATTCTGTTTTTTGTGGAAATTCAGAATATCCTCGCCCATTCTTTTTTTGACTTGTTACTTGCCTCTAACTACTTACCTTTGAAACTTTAGCAAGTATTTCTGGCATTTTCAATATTTATAACTGATGAGTACCCTACACGAATTGGTACAGCAGATTATTGACCATCCCTGGGCTTCAGGTTCGGTGATTCTGAATCTGATCATTATTGAGAGCTTGTTATCTGTCGACAACGCCGCAGTTTTGGCGACAATGGTATTGGGCTTGCCTAAAGATCAACGCGCCAAGGCTTTACGTTATGGCATTATGGGTGCTTATATCTTTCGGGGGATCTGTCTGCTATTTGCTTCCATCTTGATTCAGATCTGGTGGTTTAAACCTCTCGGGGGGATTTATCTGCTGATATTGGCCATGAAATTCTTCTTCGGTAAGAAGAAGGAACATGAAGATCCGGCAGCGGAAATTGAACATGGAAAAAAAAGCTGGTTGTATAGAAAGACCCTGGGAATGTTCGGTCCGCTTTGGGCGACGATCATTCTCATTGAGTTGATGGACCTGGCTTTCTCTATCGATAACGTTATCGCTGCCAACGCTTATACAGATAATATAATTTTGATATGGGTGGGCGTTTTTATCGGCATTTTGGCTATGCGCTTTGTGGCTCAGGGATTTGTGAGACTGATGGAGCGATATCCGTTTTTAAGCACCTGTGCTTATCTGGTCATTGCATTGCTGGGATTAAAGCTTACTTCTGCGATATATACCCATTTCTACCCTTGCACCAGATTCTCACAATTCTTAGAGGGGCCGCAGCATTGTATAGAATCTCAGGGAGGACATATCCCCTATGGAGAGCACCCTACTGTTTGGGGGGATATTCTCACTTCGACTCTGAGTATTTCAATTTTTATTCTGCCGGTGCTTACCTCCATTCTGTTTAATTTCCCTCGTCGGAAAACAGTATAGATAATTGTGGATTCAGGTATGAGTGGAGAAGATACACATTTGAGGGAACTCTTGGATCAACGGGTCAGGCTGTATAATCAACCTTCGTTTATAGACCGGGATCCCATAAGTGTACCGCATAGATTTTCGAAAAAGCAGGATCGGGAAATTTCCGGATTTTTTGCGGCGGTCCTGGCTTGGGGTAATCGCACAACCATTATCAATAACTGCAATCGGTTGATGCAGTGGATGGATAATGCACCTTATGATTTTGTGGTGAACCATAGGGATAGCGATCTAAAGAAGTTTCTGGGATTTGTGCATCGCACTTTTAATGCTACGGATTTACTTTATTTTTTAGAAGTGTTGCAGCGGCATTATACTCAATTTAATACACTGGAGGATGCCTTTGTTCCTGAAAATCAATACGAGTTCGTCAATACAGAGCAGGCTTTGATCCGATTTTACAATTATTTTTTTAGTGGGGAATATCCCCGGCGTACTACAAAGCATATCGCCAATCCACTGCGTAACTCAGCGTGCAAGAGGATCAATATGTTTTTACGGTGGATGGTACGCAGGGATCAGTCCGGAGTCGATTTCGGGCTATGGAACAAGATCGGCATGCACCAATTAGTTTGTCCGCTAGACGTGCATGTGGCGCGCGTAGCGGAGCGCTTGCAATTGATACCTGACAAACGTTCTAACTGGAGGAATGGTGTATTATTGACTCAACGACTTTCCGAGTTCCGACCTGAGGATCCCGTGATCTATGATTATGCTTTATTTAGTCTGGGGGCGGAAGAACGTTTTTAGCAGTTGCCGTAGATATCGTATTTTGCAACACACCTGCCAAAGAAACCATCTAGTTTATGTGGTCTATATTTAAGAAAAAGCCTAAGCAAATTATTCGGGATCAGGTTCCGGACTTCTCATTTCTCGCCTGTGATATGCACAGTCATTTCATTCCCGGGATCGATGACGGGGCTCAGAATGCTGAGGAAAGTCTGGATTTGATACGTGGGATGGTGAAGTTGGGGTATAAGAAGATTATTACTACACCGCATGTCTACGGTGAATTTTATAATAACGAAGGGCACGCCATTCTGGATCATTATGTCGCCCTGAAGAAATTGGTTGTAGAGAACGAGATCCCTGTGGAATTGGAAGTGGCAGCAGAGTATTTTTTAGACCTTCATTTTAAGAACGAAGTATTGCCAAGGGGTTTGCTCAGTTTTGGAGGAGAGAAAAAATTCGTTTTGGTAGAAGTTTCTATGATGGGATGGCCGAGGATTTTTGATGAAATCATCTTTGAAATCCAATCAAATGGATATCATCCGGTATTGGCCCATCCTGAACGTTATTCATATGAAACCGATCCTTCATTTTACTTAAAGCTGAAGGATCGGGGAGTATTGGCACAATTGAATACGCTATCTATTTGCGGTTACTACGGCAAGAGCATTCAGAATTTAGCATTGAAATATCTGGATGCCGGAGTGTATGATTTCTGTGGTTCCGATGCGCATCACCTCCGTCATCAAGAGGTGATGCATAAAATAATCGCGAATCATCAGGATATGATGCTCCGTTTAAAGGAGTATCCCGGTTTTAGAAATCAGGAATTGTTGGAGTTGTAAGCCCATTTAATATAAGTTGCACCCCAGGTAAATCCGCCCCCAAAAGCAGCGAGAACGATATTATCTCCTTTTTTGAGCTGACTTTCCCAGTCCCACAAGCACAGGGGCAGGGTACCGTTGGTGGTATTTCCGTAGCGATCGATATTGATCATAACCTTTTCTTCGGGCAATCCCATCCTTTCGGCTGTCGCTGAAATAATGCGCTTATTGGCTTGGTGGGGTACCAGCCAAGCTATATCATCAGAAGTGAGATTGTTGCGCTCCATGATCTGAGCAGCGACATCTGCCATGTTTTTAACTGCGAACTTGAATACAGTTTGTCCTTCCTGATACACGTAATGCTCTTTATTCATTACGGTTTCGATTGAGGCCGGTCTTACGGAACCTCCTGCTTTTTGGTACAAAAAGACCCTTCCAGCACCATCGCTGCGCAAGACTGAATCGCGGATTCCAAAGCCCTCTGTATCAGGTTCCAGCAAGACTGCGCCGGCTCCATCGCCGAAGATGATACAAGTTGCACGATCTTCGTAATCGATAATGGAACTCATTTTATCGCTGCCTACCACGATAACTTTTTTGTGGCGACCTGATTCTATAAATTGAGAAGCGGTAGTCAGTGCGTATAAAAATCCACTACAAGCAGCATTGATATCATACCCAAAGGCATTGGTCATACCTGCCTTATCGCAGATAATATTGGCCGTTGCAGGAAATTGCATATCAGGGGTGGTGGTAGCACAGATGACGAGTTCGATATCCAACGGACTGATTCCTCTTTTTTCGAGTAAGCGTTTAACGGCTTCAGTCGCCATATCAGATGCGCCCTTGCCTACCTCTTTCAGAATTCTTCGCTCTCGGATGCCGGTTCTGGTTTGAATCCACTCATCGGTCGTCTCTACCATTGTTTCCAGTTCGGCATTAGTCAGGACATAATCAGGGACATATCCGCCAACCGCTGTAATAGCAGCCTTTATTTTCTGCATCTATCTAGGTTATTTAAAGGCAAAATTAGGAGATTAATTAGCCAATTTGAAAATTTGAATAGCGAAGACACATATTGACTGATCAGATGCGTGTATCGCATTAGTATTATTAATAAGCCATAGCAAATATTCAATAGCTTAGGTATTCATACCACCGCATGCGCTGATGACCTGGCCGGTGATATAGCTACTCAGATCAGATGCCAGGAATAATGCAGTGTTGGCTATTTCTTCGGGTTTGCCGAAACGTTGCATCGGGATCTTTTCAAACCATTTTTCGGCACCATCTTCTTTCAGATAGCCTGTCATATCCGTTTCAATAAAACCGGGTGCGATTGCATTTACTCTGATATTGCGACTCCCGATTTCCTGGGCAATGGATTTAGTAAATCCGATGATACCTGCTTTCGAAGCTGCATAGCTGCTTTGGCCCGGGTTGCCCTTCATGCCGACAATCGAACTCATATTGATAATGCTGCCGGAACGGGCTTTCATCATCGGACGAATTACCTGACGTGTAAGATTATACACTGATTTCAAATTCGCCTGAATCACTTCGTCCCATTGCTCCGGACTCAATCTCAACAAGAGATTATCCCTCGAAATACCTGCGTTGTTAACACAAATATCAATGGCATTAAATTCTTTTTGAATATCATTAACTAATTGTTCTGAAGCAGCGTAATCGCCGGCGTCCGACTGATAGCCTTTGGCTTTGACGCCCAAGGCAGACAGTTTTTCTTCGAGAGCTTTCGCTTTCTCCACAGAAGATAAAAATGTGAAGGCGATATGAGCGCCATGCTCGGCGAATTTCAGGGCAATAGCTTCTCCGATTCCTCGGCTTGCACCTGTAATTAAGGCTACTTTGTTTTCCAGTAGTTTCATTAGTTAGACGGATTTGGGGGCTAAAATAATAATTGCCTCAGAGAGTTTAGCTGTTTTTTAGTTTCAGACTTCTGTTAAATGACGTCTGTTGTTTATTTATAGGCAATTATACAAATAAATCTGATGCAATTCGATCTGCGAATAGTTTACCCGTGTTGGTCAGTGTGAATACTTTATCTTTCTGAATCATCCAATTAGAGTTCAGATATCCCTTTGCCTGCTCCTCAATTTTTGCCACAAATTCAGAATTCCATTCTCTTTTGATCTTTTCCAGGTCACAGCCCCACTTCGTTCTTAGCGAAGTCATGATATATTCATTCAGTCTTTGTTCCTCAGTCAGATGCTCTACCTCGTCGAGCAGAATCCCATGTTGTAATATATTTCGGGTATAGAGTGCGTTATTGGCAATGTTCCATTTTCGGGTTTGGCCGTTAAAAGAATGCGCTGAGGGACCAATGCCGAGGTATGGAACCCCCTGCCAGTAGGCGGTATTATGCACTGCCAAATGTCCAGGACGAGCAAGGTTGGAAATCTCGTAATGCTCATAACCTTGATTTGCTGCCCAATCCATTAAGATCTCAAACTGAGCAGCTGCTTGTTCAGGATCAACAGGTTCTGACTTTTTTTTCAAAATATCATGATGAAGTAGCGTGCCGTCTTCTACGGTGAGGGCATAAGCAGAGCAATGAGGGATTTGGAGCAAATGGATCTGTTGCAGATTAAATAACCATTTTGGGTCGGTCAGACCGGGTGTGCCGTAAATCAGATCGACGGTAAGATTCTCAAAACCTTTGTCCTGCGCATTTTTAATGGCATATTCGGCCTCGCTGCTATTATGGGCGCGGCGCATGTATTGGAGGTCGCTATCGTGAAATGATTGTACCCCGATACTCAAGCGATTCACTGCAGTATGCCTTAATTCCGATAAATATTTATTGGTCAGATCGTCAGGATTCGCCTCGAGCGTAAACTCTTTTAAGGAATCGACCTTATAATTTTGAGCGATCGTTTCGGTAAGTTGTTGAATTTCTTCAGCCGTCAACAAAGAGGGCGTCCCCCCGCCGAAATAAATGGTTTCGATTGGGAGATCTTGGAGATAAGCTTTTTGCATTTGGAGTTCTTTATGCAAAGCCTCTATCAACTCAGTTCTGCCGGAGGCGGAGGTGGAGAAGTGGAAATTGCAATAAGTGCAGGCTTGTTTGCAAAAAGGAATATGGATGTATATACCTGCCATAAAAAGGAGCAACTTTGGATTGCAAAGCTAATCAACCATAATCAATACGTACCTTTGAGCCTTCTGAATTCACGAATGGCTCGGATAGTTTTATTTGTATTAATGCTGTTGGCCACAGGCCTTTGTTCTGCTCAAAACGATAGCACTATAGTTAATGACAGTACTATAGTCGGCGATAGCGTGGCGGTGGCTCAGCCGGTTAGCTTAGAGGATCTCAAGCGTTCTATGGTGGATTCCATAGCGGGACTGGCTTATGTGGACAGTGTGGTAGCCAATCATCCAATGGCTCAGGGCGATCCGGTATTTGCCATATCAAAGGAAAGGGTTGTAAAAGACAATACAGCCGATTTTTATCTTTTATTATCCCTTTTTGTTTTATTAGGGTTGATACGTACTCAGGATCGAAAGTACTTTCAAAATTTAGCCCGCTTGTTTTTTAATCCTATTCGAAGTCCGAGGCAGTTAAATGAAAAAATGCAGGGAGCGGGGCGGTCGAATTTATTGATGAATGTTTTCTTTGCGGTATCGGTAGGGGCCTATTTATATTATGTCACCGGTGTGCTTTCTGCCGGGACGGAGTTGAAAATGCCAGCAGCATTGTGGATGGTAGTGTTGATGGCGGTGGTCGGACTGGTCTATATAGCGAAGTATTTGGCTTTGCGTTTGAGTGGCTGGGTTTTTCATGCAGAAGCAGCTGCGGAGCAATATTTAATGAACGTATTTTTGGTGAATAAGGTATTGGCTGTAGCCCTTTTGCCCTTTGTGGTGTTATTGGCATTTGGTGAGCCGGAATGGCAGTATACGACTTTAGTTGTATCTGTAATTGTGGGAGGGGCATTGGTTCTCAACCGCTATCTGAGATCATGGCAGATATTTGGTTCTTTTTTTCAATATAGCAGATTTCATTTTTTTACGTACCTTTGCGCCTCAGAACTATTACCATTGGCGGTTTTAATAAAGCTGATGATGCTGTGGATGAAATGATTAGGTGAGGATTCAGTCCAATCTGCCTGCTTTATTAATTTAAACTCTTTTCAATTCCCTTATGGCCAAAGTTGTTCGTACTAAAGACAAAGGCGCTGAGAAGAAAGCGATTAAGTTAGAATCTATTCTGATTACTTTGCCACGTCCTGAGTCTGACAGGTCACCTTATTTCGATCTGGCAAAGAAGTATGATGTCAAGCTTGATTTTCACCCTTTTATTCGCGTTGAGGGTATTACCGGAAAAGATTTCAGACGTCAGCGGATTGATATTTCAGAGCATACTGCAATCATATTTACCAGTCGTAATGCGGTAGATCATTTCTTTAGAATTTGCGAAGAATTGAAGGTGAAGGTATCTCAGGATATGAAGTATTTCTGTATCACTGAGGCGGTTGCTTTATATCTCCAAAAGTTTATTCTTTATCGGAAGCGTAAGGTGTTTTTCGCCAATGACGGTACTACCGAGGGTTTGTTGGAGGTGATTGGTAAACATAAACATCAGGAACGTTTTATATTGCCTGCTGCTGATAACGGCAGAAATGAAATTGCCCAGTATTTAGAGGGTAAAAAGATAAGTTTTACGGAAGCGACTTTATATCGTACCGTGTCCAACGACATAGCTCCTGTGATGAAGGAAAATGGTGGTTACGATATGATCGTTTTTTTCAGTCCTTTCAGCATTCAAACCTTATTTGAATACGATCCCAAATTCACTCAGAACGGCACGTTGATCGGCGCCTTTGGTCCTACCACCTCCAAGGCGGTTGAAGAAGCCGGATTGCGTCTCGACGTGAAGGCCCCGGCACCCAATGCCCCCTCCATGGTGGCGGCATTGGAACACTATCTGGAGTCGTTAAAAACTAATTAGAGTAACGAAAGGATCGAGTGCCGGCTCGATCCTTTTGTTGCTATACCTTTCTAAACCGGCTGATTAGTGTCTAATCAATTAATCCACGAACAAAGTCCGTACCTGCTACAGCATGCTGAGAATCCTGTTGACTGGATGCCTTGGGGTGATGCTGCTTTTGAACGCGCAAAGCGAGAGAATAAACCTGTAATTGTCAGCATAGGCTATGCCGCCTGCCATTGGTGCCATGTAATGGAGCGAGAGAGCTTTGAAGATGTAGAAACGGCCGCCTTCATGAATGAACATTTTGTCTGTATTAAGGTAGATCGTGAGGAAAGGCCCGATGTTGATCAATTGTATATGCAGGCAGTACAGGCAATTACCGGGTCCGGAGGCTGGCCACTAAATGTATTTGCCACCCCCGATAGGATCCCTTTTTATGGGGGTACTTATTTCCCCCCACGCCCTATTTACAATCGGGCATCCTGGATGCAGATATTGCAGCAGATTCATCAGATTTGGGTGGAGCGGCGCGATGAAGTGGTGCAGCAAACCGAGCAGATGATCGGACATTTACGTCAGATCTCAATAGTGGGTACTACAGACACAGCGACCTGGGATAAAAATACGGCGGCGACCATGTCGCAAGCCATCTTAGCACAGGCAGATACTCGATTCGGCGGCTTTGGTAGAGCACCGAAATTCCCCTCATTAATGACCATCCGATTTTTGTTGGAGCACTATCAGCTGACCAAAGACGAGGCTTCATTGAAACAGGCTTTGCTGAGTTTGGATGCCATGATCAACGGAGGAATATATGATCAACTTGGAGGAGGGATTGCCCGTTATTCGACGGATGACCAATGGCTCGTTCCCCATTTTGAGAAGATGCTTTACGATAATGCGCTCCTGATACTGGCACTTACAGAAGCTTGGCAGATAACTAAAAGCGAAGAATATCAGCGTCGGATAAGGCAGACAATTTCTTTCGTTGAAAGAGAGCTGAAAGATCCTGCAGGGGGCTATTACAGCGCTATCGATGCGGACAGTGAAGGGGAAGAAGGGTTGTTTTATACATGGACATGGGAAGAATGGAGGGAGGCGGTGGTAGCAGCCGACCCTGCTGTCGCGGATTATTTTGGAGTGTCAAAAGAAGGCAATTGGGAAGGACGCAATATCTTAAATCTCAGACGAGCATTAGGGGAAGTTGCTACTGCATTCGGAGAGCAGACAGAAGCCTTGGCAGAGCGGGTGAAACAAGCGAGTGCGCGCTTGTGGGAGGTAAGGGAACAGCGTGTCCGACCGCTGACCGACGATAAGGTGCTACTGTCATGGAATGCCTTATACAACCTGGCGTTGACACGTGCAGGATTGATTTTGCGCGATCGAGATTATCAGGAAAAAGCTGCAGCGCACTTGCAATGGCTATGGGAGGAATTTTATGTTGCGGACGGACTAAAGCATACCTGGAAGAACGGTGAGGCGCGGATTATGGCTAATCTTGAGGACTATGCCTATTTGATTCGGGCAATGGCGGAACTGGGATCGGTGAGTGGAATGGAGGAATGGATGCTGAAAGCTGCATCGCTGCTCAGCGAGACCGATCAACATTTTATGGATGAGGAGGGGCAATATTATTATTATACTTCCGATCTGCAGCACGATATTCCGGTGCGGCTTCGGGATATGTATGATCATGCTTTACCTTCAGCGAATGCGGTGCAGGCGGAGAATTTGTTGATTCTGGGATTATGCATGGAAGAGTCGGCCCGCGTGGAGCAGGCCCTGAGTATGTTGGGTCGAATGTCAGGTGTGGTGCGCCGGTATCCGGTATCATTCGGTTATTGGGCAAGTTTAATGCAAAGGGTGGCTTTTGGGATACATACAGTTATATTTACCGGACCATTAGCAGAAGAGCATAGAGATGAAATGCTGGGATATTACCAACCTCAATTGTACCTTATTACTTCAAGAAAACAAATATCTGAACTTCCCGTATTGCAAAAAAAACATTTACCCGGAGATTCTCTTATATTTGTTTGTTCGTTGCAGGCGTGTTACGCACCTGTAAGTAAAGTGAAGAAAGCCTTTGAGTTGTTAGATATACAGGGAATGGGGGAGCTGCTCGAGGGTTCTGAATAACGCTGAATCGATATTTCTTCAATAATTTTTTCGGGATGCTTGCATTTTTGGAAAAAACTTTAAATATTGTGAGCCGGTTTTACATGCAGAAGTATTGAAACCGAAAAAAATTTACTTTTATATTTGCCAATTGCAAAAACAACAATAACAATAACTGTAGTATGAAACAAGTTTCCCTGAAGATCTCGGCTGTAGCGATTATCGCACTGGCTGCTAGCTGCGGAAAATCGGGCTCCGGAGGTCAGCTCGTTGGCGCTCCGACCGTGATGAACTACAAGGCACCGGTGCCGATCGGAATGGTTTATGTGCCTTCTGG
>CAZWPF010000074.1:0-14505 GCA_964636205.1 uncultured Chitinophagaceae bacterium
ATTTGCAGCCTCTGCTTATTTAGCCATTGCTATGCCTACGGATATGTTTACTATAGGGACCGCTGTGGTGGTTGAATATTTTGGATATGGCTTTGGATTCGTTGGTTTAATCCTATTTATGATGCAGAATATTGCTCCGGGCCCCTATAAAATGGCGCATTATGCGTTTGGAAGTGGATTGATGAATCTCGGATTCATGCTCCCATCCATGGTCAGTGGGCTTTTAAGTGATTTTCTCGGTTACAAAGAGTTTTTTATTTGGGTTTTGATTGCTACCATTCCGGCCTTTATCGTGACTTGGTTAGTACCCTTACGTAAGCCCGAAGAAGTGGATGCCGAAAACGAAAGCCTCGAATAAGTAAACTTCATACCTGATTTGGATCACCCAAGTGAATAGCGATATAACGCTTTAATTATTAAATAATATTAAAAATTGGTTGACTAATAAAATAAATATTCATAGTTTAGCTGAGCTAATCATTTTATATTTAAAAATTCTATGAGAAATATATTTCTACTGTGGTTTCTCAGCCTACTGATATTAGGCTGTGGTAGTGATATCACAAAGGTTGTTCCCCCGCTTAATGAGGATCAGGAGGATAAGGAATTACAACTCCCCGCACATTGGTCAAAGCAGGCGGTGTTGACGACGACTGATGGTGTAGAATTGTACCGTAGTACGCAAACAGTGAACAACAAGAAAACAAATATGTTTGCGTTGATATTCGATCCTAATAAGGTAGAATTCAAACCTGTTTTATCACCTACCGCAAAGCGAGTTTCTGCATTTTATGAAGCCGAGGATGATGGTGTTTATGCAGCAGTGAATGGCGGTTTTTTTGGTCCCAATGTTTCCTATAGCTTAGTCATGTATAATGGTGAGAAACTAGCCGACAATATACCTAGCCTATCCAGAAATTATAACGGGAATAATGTTCCATATTACCCAACAAGAGCAGCATTTGGCTTGAATGCCCAGCAAAAGCCGAGTGTTGGCTGGATCTATGCTGTCAATCCTGGGGGGCTTTACATTTACCCGACCCCTTCGCCCAACAAACTGGGAGAAGCACCTCAAGCCGTGCCGACTATGGCATTCCCTAGTGGTGGACGCCTATGGGATGTGCGCTCAGCGATCGGCGGTTCTCCGGTATTGGTGCGTGATTCGCAAGTCAGAATATCTGATGCGGAGGAGTTGATTGTTGTAGACAACACCTCTTCACGTCCACGTACAGCTCTGGGTTATTTGCCGAATGGATTGATTGCTATACTGGTGGCAGAAGGTGGCAATAGTGCGGAAAGTATCCCGGGTTTAACATTATTAGAGCTGGCAAATCAAATGAAGGATTTAGGGTGTGAAGCTGCCATTAATTTAGACGGAGGGGGTTCATCAGCGCTGGTCGTTGACGGTAACCATACCATAAAACCATCTGATGCTGCGGGCGAACGCGCCGTTGTCAGTGCAATTGTAATTAGAAAAAAATAATAAAAATGCGAAAACTGATTGTGTATGTATGGGGTCTGATGATGGTGCATATCGCTTATGCCCAGCAACAGGCAGATGTTATTATTATCGGCGGAGGAGCCAGTGGAACCACTGCTGCTATTCAAGCAGCTCGTTTGGGTGCTCAAGTTGTGGTAATAGAGGAAACGGTGTGGTTGGGTGGTATGCTGACATCTGCGGGCGTATCTGCGATCGATGGGAATCACCGCTTGCCATCCGGACTTTGGGGCGAATTTCGTGAGCATTTGTACAATTATTACGGCGGGCCTGATGCTGTGGAGACAGGTTGGGTAAGTAATACACTTTTTGAACCCTCCGTGGGCAACCAGATATTAAAGAAAATGGTTGCAGCAGAAAAGAATATTCAAGTTTTTTACGAATCAAAGTGGCAGAATGTGCAGCGAAGCAAGCAAGGGTGGCGTGTGGAGGTTACTCCAAAATCTGGTCGTCGATTTGTCCTTGAAGGAAAAGTTATCATAGATGCAACAGAATTAGGAGATGTCATGGCATCATTGGATGTACCCTATTATTTGGGTATGGACAGTAAATCGCTGACGAAGGAACCATTTGCACTTGAAGAAGCAAATGATATTGTACAAGACCTTACCTATGTGGTGACTTTGCGCGACTTTGGTGAGGGAGTCGACAAAACCATTAAGCGACCAAAAAATTACAAGAAAGAAGAGTTTGACGGCTGCTGTGATGTTTCGGATCCGGCGACTTTCAATAAAGACAACAATGATTGCTTCAAAATGTTGACCTATGGTCGATTGCCGAACAATAAGTTTATGATTAACTGGCCTAAAAAGGGGAATGACATATACTTAAACATCGTCGAAAAATCCCCGTCCGAACGCGCGAAAGCTTTGGAAGAGGCCAAGCAAATGACTTTGCGATTTGTCTATTATATTCAACATGAGCTGGGTTTTAAGCACTTAGGGATAGATTTTGAAGAATACCCGACGAAGGATGGCTTCCCGATGATTCCTTATCATAGAGAATCTAGAAGACTACAGGGCAAAGCGCTTTTTGCGTTGCAACATGTGATGACACCATTTGATACTCCAGAAGCGTATTACCGCACCGGAGTTGTTGTGGGCGACTACACCATAGATCATCATCATTACAAATATGGTAATGCACCGGAAATAGATTTTGTAAAAATCCGCGTTCCATCATACAATGTACCTATGGGATCCTTGATTCCGAAAGATTTTGATGGCCTGATTGTCGCAGAAAAAAGTATTGGAGTCACGAATATTGTTAATGGAGCCACACGTTTGCAACCTGTGGTTTTGGGAATAGGACAAGCAAGTGGTGTTATTGCGGCTTTAGCAGTGCGCAATAATGTTTCACCCGCAGATGTATCTATCCGTGAGGTGCAGTCTGTCCTGTTGGACTACCAAGCTTATATCATGCCGTATATCGATGTAAATCCGCAAGATCCACATTTTAAGGCTATGCAAAAAGTAGGAGCTACTGGTGTGTTGAAAGGCTTTGGTGTACCCTATAAATGGGCCAACCAGACCTGGTTTTATCCGGAACGCAGCGTCAGCGAATACGAACTGGTGTTGGGCTTACGAGATTATTACCCCGTGTTGGACAGCTTTTGGGATGCATCAGGAGAAGATTTGACTATTGCGGGATATCAGATGATCCTTCAGGCAGCTGGAGAAGTTGTGCCCGAAGAACAAATAAAGCAAATTCTCCAAAACGCTGGATTTGTGGAGCATATTGATAGTAAGACGAAGCTGAATCGCCGGTGGCTTTCGGTTTTATTGGAAGAACAAGTAGGCCTTTTTGGGAAAGAGGTCGATTTTAACGGAGCTATTAGACGTTAGTATGAACAGTAATTTTTTTAAACCCCAAATTATGAAGCATTTAAACTTAAATCGGTCTTATTTCTATAAGACAGGTCTTTTGATTTTAATGTTGATGCAGGTGTTTGCCAGCTATGCGCAATCGGTCGTGAAAGGCTATGTGCGTGATAGTGGTGGAGCAGCCATTCCTGGTGCAACAGTTAGAGTACAGGAGACCAATCAAACAGACCAAACGGATGCCAATGGATTTTTTCAGATCAGTACAGAGCGTTTCCCTGTTACCCTGGAAGTGACATCTGTCGGTTATGAACCTCTTTTGCGATTGGTGCGCGAAGCAAGTGAGCTGAGTTTCGAGATGTCGCCATCATCCAACGAGTTGGACGAAGTCGTCGTAGTAGCCTACGGCACACAGACAAGACGAAATGTAGTCGGTTCAGTCGCGCAAATACGTGGAGAAGAGCTAGAAAAAGCACCAGTCATGAACCTAACAAACGCATTAGCAGGACGTGTTCCGGGATTGACCACGTTGCAACAATCCGGTAGACCCGGCGCCGACAATGCGACTTTACGTATTCGCGGTATATCTACGTACGGTAACGCTTCACCACTTATCATTATTGATGGCGTCGAACGCGAGTCTTTTGCGTATTTGGACCCCTCCGAAGTGCAGACCATGAGCTTCCTGAAAGATGCGATTTCCACAGCCCCATATGGCGTGCGTGGTTCAAATGGTATCATTTTAATAACGACTAAAAAAGGGGCGACAGGAGCACCAAAATTCACCTACACCGGCACTTATAACATCGGACAAAACACTCGATTCCCGGAGTTTTTGAACGGACCAGACTATATGGAGTGGTATAATAAAGGTGTTGAGGTCGATAATGATTACCTGATTAATAATGGTATTGATCCCGTTCCTTACCTCTATGCACAAGAGTGGATCGACGACTTGCGCAATGGCACAAATACAAATCCGCTATTTGGAGATACTGATTGGATAGGAATGTTAGTGGGGCGAAATAGTCATTCACACAACCATAGTTTAAATGTAAACGGTGGTACGGACAGAATCAATTATTTCACTTCGATTTCACACATGAATCAGGATGGTGTTGTCGAGAATACGAATTTCAAACGCTACAATGTACGGTCGAACGTTGAAGCAAAAATAAACGATTATCTGACAGCAGGTGTCAATATAGGCTTGCGACAAGAGCTTACCAATACCCCTGGTATCGCGCCCGACAATACGGCATACATGAACCCCTTCTATCAAGCGGTACGTATGTTGCCTAACATGCCGATGTACGCCGAAAACGGTCTTCCGGTGAGTTATAATTCCAATGCAGGTTACGTCAATCCGATCGCCGCAGTCCGCAATTCAGGATATCAAAGAGGGACCAGAAATGTCTTGGAAGGTACAGCCAACATCAACTTTAAAGTGCCAGGTGTTCCTGGCTTGGAAGCACGACTTGTGACTTCCTTTGATTGGGCTGGACGTACCACCAAAAACTGGTTGACTCCATACGAGACGATGGGAAGAGCACGTGAGCAAGTGACCGGTAATTTTGTACATCTCAAAACATTGCCTGGAATTACTAAAAACTCTTTGAGACAAAGTTATTATGACACAAACCGCAAAACCTTCCAGCCGGCGATAAGTTATAATACCACCTTTGGCGAAGACCATACTTTAGGTTTGCTTGGGGTATATGACTATTCACGTTGGAACGGTTATATTTTCTCTGCGGGAGCAAGCAACTTCCCCATTACGTTGATTCAAGAAATTAATTACGGAAGTACCGAAGATGAAGATCGGATTGCCCCAACAGGTAGTACAAGTACTCCTGAATCGAAAGCTGGCTATGTCTTCCGTGGTAATTACTCCTACAAAAATCGCTACCTCGTGGAAGTAGCTTCTCGTTGGGATGCTTCGGTATGGTTTGCGCCACACAATCGCTGGGATATTTTCCCAAGTGTAGGTTTGGGTTGGATCGCCAGTGACGAGCAGTTTTTTAAAGATAAAGCACCTTTTATCGACTTTTTGAAAGTGAAGGGTTCCTATGGTAAAACAGGGAATGACAGAATTTCGAATGTTTTCGCATACTTGTCTACACTTTCTCAAAACACAAGCCCTGTTGTAGTGATCGATGGCAGTCCCGTAAAAGCTCTTTATACAAATCCATTAGCTAATCCGGATTTGAAATGGGAAACAACCTTAACTCAGAGTATAGGGTTCGAATCGCTTTTCCTGAACCGCAAATTTGGATTTGATTTTGAGTGGTTCTACAAACATACAAAAGACATCTTGGGTAGCGTGGGCAACTTGTACCCACCCTCGTTGGGCGGATACTATCCGGGAGTCTTTAATATCGGCGAATCCGATGTACGTGGTTTCGATGCACAATTGCGTTACAACCAGCAGTTTGGTGATTTTCAAGTTCGATTGACAGGAAATGTCAACTGGGCGAGGAGCCAATACCTCAAGCTCAATGAGGGCGACAATATCCCAGCATGGCAGAGCTTAGTCGGTAAACCGATAGGTACGAAAATCGGTTTTGTGGTAGACGGTATGGTTCAGACCTGGGAGGAAGCACGTAATACGCCTTCGCCTTCGGCCGGTATCGTAGCTCCAGGCTTCTTCAAATATCGTGACTTGAATGGTGATGGTCGTATTACGCGCAGTGATGATATGACGTATATCGGTCGTGCTAATATGCCAGAATTGATGTACGGATTGAATATTGATTTAGCGTACAAAGGTTTTGACTTCGCTGCCTTGCTGCAAGGCGCAGGGTTGTCGAGTGTCAACTTGGCGGGTACTTACGAAGGGTCAAGCGGTACAACGGGTGTCGATGACAATACCCCATTCACGCGCACATTTTATGGATATGGAAACTCTCCTTACTTCTTAGTAGAAAATGCTTGGAGACCGGACAATCCAAATGCAGAATTCCCGCGCTTGACCGCTTACAAAGCAAGTCTATCTGCACACAACGCGCACAAAAACTCTGGTTGGGAGCGTAAAGGGGATTACTTACGTTTGAAGTCGCTTCAGATTGGGTATTCCTTGCCGAAAAAATGGATCGAAGGCGCGAAGTTGCAACAAGTACGCCTTCATGCGACCGGGTCAAACCTCTTTACCTTTGATCACTTGAAATATTTGGATCCTGAGATGCCAAACGTTAACAATGGTTTCTATCCGCAGCAGCGCATCTATGCGTTTGGAGTGAATGTTACTTTCTAAAAGCTTGAATGATGAAAAAAATGAAAAATATCAAAATATGGATGGCAGGAGCGATGGTGGCGTCAAGTACCCTGTTCTTTCAATCCTGCGAAATAGATATACCTCTGCAAGATAGATATACAGAAGAGGCGATATGGAGTGATCCTACCACAGCAGAAATGTACATCAACGGTTTGTACGCCGAGTTTAAAAAGTTCCAATTCGGTGTGTTTCCAAATTTGGGTTATGACAATGCTTCCGATGCTCTTTCTGATATCATGAAGTATACCTCGATCACAGCTGGAAATGGTACGGCTAATATTTTGGCCTCGAATGCCAATCAGTTCAGTGCCGGAAGTGTCGGACTTAATTATTGGGCTAGTGGTTACGACCGCATTCGTCGTGTTAACGAATTCTTAGACGGCCTACATAAAAAGTCTACATTCAATGATGAGGAAAAGGCAAAATATGAGGCGGAAGCACGGTTCATTCGTGGGTATGCTTATTTCTGGTTAATGCGCCTGCATGGTAGTGTAGTGCTCTACGAAAATCTAGAGCAATACACCAACAAAGATCAGCCACGTGCGAGTGAAGACGAGGGATGGAACTTTGTGGCTGCAGACTTTGCTTTTGCTGCAGAGCACCTTGGCAAAACTAATTTAGCCGGCCGAGCGACCAAAGGAGCAGCATATGGAATGTTGGCTCGTGCATGGATATATGCTGCGTCAATAGCAGAGAACGATCGTAATCAGTTTAATACTGACCCTTTGACCGGTATTCCACAAAGCAAAGCTGCTGAATATTATACCAATGCCATGAATGCTGCAAAGCAAGTGGTGGCTCTAGCCGATGAAGGGTTATATGCTTTGGATGAAAACTTTGCTTCTATTTTCCAAAATAAGAATACGAAAGAAGCAATATTCAGAGTGGATTTCTCTGCTCCCGATATTACCCATCAGTACGATTTGGGATTTGCTCCTCCAGGCGATGCACCGGGCAACGCGCTCGTATATGGGGTGCCTACGGCAGAACTAGTCGATGAATTCCAAATGGAAGATGGAACACCATTCTCCTGGTCTAATCCCGCGCATGCAGCGGATCCTTATGCCAATCGTGAACCACGTTTCTATGCGACCGTACTTTATCATGGGGCATCATGGAAGGGGCGTACGCTCGATTTGACCGAATCTAGTTCCGAGGGTTATATTCCGTATGCATCGATGGGCGATCCTAAGCGAACAGTAACAGGTTATTACGCAAAGAAAATGCTTGATCCAAACAATACGAACTTCGTCGTTAATAGAAGTACACAGAGCTGGATCGAGTTGCGCTATGCAGAGGTCTTGCTGATATTGGCAGAGGCACAAGCCGGTGCAAACCAATTGACCGAAGCCGTAGCCACCCTGAATACCTTACGGGCGAAGCGAGGACTCCCAAATGTGTTTTCGAATACCAAAGCCGGGGTTATGGCCTTAGTTGAACATGAGCGTATGGTCGAATTGGCATTCGAAGGGCATCGTTTTTGGGACTTAAGAAGATGGCGTAAAGCGCATCTTGTACTTAATGGAGTCCGGTTTACAGGACATAAATTCAATGGTATTAGTTATGAGGTCGTTTCAGCAGACAACACCGATCGTAGCTTTACAGGGGCATTATATTACCTTCCTATTCCTGAAGCAGAGGTGCAACGTAATGATGCTTTGGATCAAATCAAGGGCTGGTAAATCAATTAAAACATTATTATGATGAAAAGATTATATAAAAATTCGACATTGTTCCTAGCGTTTTTAGGAATAATGTTGACATTTTCCTGCCAAAAGGTCGAATACAGGGACCGACATGAGGGAAATGAAATAAGCGATGTATACGCGACATACGAAAATAGAGGACGGGATCGCCTTTTTGAAGGCCGTATTGTGGGTGATACTATTTTTATCGATATAGATTTTTATCACCCTATTGATTCTGATAATGAGGTGGATCTTTCGAAATTATTAATACGGGCGACTGTGCCTTCTGATGCGAAGATTTCCCCTTCTCTGGCGGACTTTTGGGACTTGACTAGTCCTCGGACACTGACAGTCACCTCAGGGACTGGCGATGCCAAAACGTATATCGTGAAGGCTAACAAACAAGGGAATACGGATGTATCTCGGGCGGTATTGACTTACGAAGATGAGTCAGGAAGTCTTCAAGAGGTTGATGCCATTATTTTAGGGGATAAGATTAACTTTTCATTGGTTCCGGGAACTGTTATGCAGAATGCAAAGTTGACCTACCTAATCAATCGTCACGCTACAGCCTCGATTGCTAATGGTGGTAGTATCGACCTAAGCAGTCCTGTATCCTTCGTAGTTACTTCAGCGGGCAATGCGCGTCGGGCTTACACCCTACAGGTGATAGAAGCAACCAAATTAGCAAAAGGAATCCGTCCTGGTAGTGCAAAGGTTTTATTTGCCAAACGTATGAAGTCTGACCTTGGTATTAATGCCGATAACCTGACGGGAGGTATTGCTGTTTCGGGTAAATATGTAGTGTTGAATACACGTAATGAAAATAGCATCTACTTGGATGCAATAACCGGACAGCGTGTGGGTGAAATAAACTTGGGCTCAATTCGTGGCAACCTACGCAACTTCTACTCCACATCTGATGATGCAGGCAATATTCTGGTTTCAAACTTGACACCAAATGATGGGAATACATTCAATATCTGGAAAATATCCTCGGTGACGAGCAGTCCAGAATCCCTTATCTCTTGGGATGCTGCTGGTGCGGCTTATGGTCGTAAAATCTCTGTTATCGGAGATGTCGATGGCGATGCTATAATAAGTGCACCAATGTATGGCGCGGCATCCTTAAATACAATTGCGCGTTGGCAAGTCGTAGGCGGCAACGTTGTTTCTCAAAGCCCTACAATATTGACTGTGTCTGATTACGCATGGAGTTGGAACAATGCAGACGCCATTTTTACCTCTGCTACCAATCCAAACAGCGACTATTACTTGATTGGATATGGATCTACGGCAGGAAACAAACTTGCAAAAATGAATGGTTCAACGCACACTGCCCTAGCAACTTTGGCCGGTTTGGATGCTAACTTTATCTCCAATGCGGTAGACTATATCGAGTTCAACAATGCGAAGTTCGTTGCTTACAATCATGTGAATAGCTTTACGTGGGGATCAGCGGATCAAGTCTACCTAATCGATACTGAAGGCGGATTCTCGGGTAATCCATCCCTAAGTCCATCCACTACTCCGGGCTTGGTGTGGGCTGCTCCGAAAAACACTTATGGTCCGGCCGCTGCGCAAGGCGCTGCAAATGCAAACGCTACAGGCGATGTGATTATGTCGGTATCTGAAAATGGGTACTACCTCTATTTGTACTTCATGTTCACAAACGGATATGTGGTGGGGGTGCAGTTTGACTGTGTCGATGTAGAATAAAGTAAAAATGGAAATCAGAAGCGGTATGAATATGCCATACCGCTTCTCAAAAAACTGAAAATATGACAAAAATAAGAACGGTATTACTAGCCTTTGTTGTCGCGGTTTTTTTTGCATGTAGCAAAAACGATACACCCCCGGTTGATGATAAAGATCCAGATATTGACAATCCTGGAGGGAATCCGGAGGATCGTGATGTTTTGGTATGGGTCGATGCAAATTCAAATGTGTTTGGCACATATGGACGTTTTAGCAGCAAGACCGAAATTCAAGGCGTTTTGGACACCTTGAAAGACGCGGGAGTCACCGGTTTGGTCGTAGATGTCAAAGGAAGCTCGGGACTTACGATGTATCCCAGCTCGTATACGGGAGAACTCACCACACGTGATGGCAAAACGAGACTGTCGGATTATGTGCCTTTTATGATTTCCGAAGCGAAAAAAAGAGGTTTTAAGGTTTATTTATCCATTGTGACATTCGTAGAGGGAGATCGCACAGGATTTGGTTATGTGTATGACAATCCGACTTATCGTAGCAAGTATGAGTCTATTGTTGTCAAAAATACAACCGGAGAGTTGGGCCCTATTTCCCACACAGGGAAAAATGTATTTGTTAATCCGGCAGCTCCGGAAGTACAAGATCGGGCACTCAATATTATCAAGGAAATCGTTGGGAAATTTGATTTGGATGGGATGATACTGGATTACGGAAGATATACAGATATCAGTGCAGATTTTTCGGAGCTCAGCAAAAATCAGTTTATTACCTTCTTGGAGGAAAAATATAACGACACGCAAGCCAAAGACATGAATTTTCCAACTGATATCGTGTCTTCCTGGCGGGAAAGTTCCGGCCAGTTGTTGCCGGCATCCACAGGCCGTTACTACAAACAGTGGTTGATCTACCGCGCGCAAGTAATCCAAGATTTTATGAAAAAAGCACGTGCTGCCGTCAAAGCAACCAAGCCTAACGTTGAGTTTGGAGTCTATGTAGGTGGCTGGTACACAACTTATTATCAAGTGGGCGTCAACTGGGCCAGTAAGGATTACGATCCATTCCAAGATTTTGAAGTACGCTTTGAATGGGCATCCCCTGGATATGGCAATACAGGATATGCAGAGGAGCTGGATATTCTGATGACTGGAAATTATTTTACCCAAATTATGCTTGCGGATAATCCTGTCACTGCGGGAATGAAATACCACTGGTGGAGTATCGAAGGCTCACTAAATGGCGCATCCTATATTACAAAAAACCGTGTGCCACTATTTGGCAGTATCGATGTGGGCAATGTAGATTATGCTAATAAAGGAGAAATAACAAAAGCCATTCGATATATACTCTCGCGCACGAGTGGGGGAATTATGTTGTTTGACGTCGTGCATATGTATGCCCCCCAGTATAATAAGCTGAAGCAACCACTGTTCGATGCAGTGAAAGCAGGAATAAAAAATTAAAACCACGAATATATATTTTATGAAGCACCTACTTATTTTTATCGCTGCCGTAACTTTTATGGCGTGTTCGACGCCATCATCGCCATCGAACAATGACGATTTGTTCATTCCACGAAACATTCTTTGGTTCGATGCTACAGCCAATTTTGATCGTTTTTGCCACCAGGATTCTATCACCTTTTATTTGGAAAAATCCAAAGAAGTTGGTGTGACTGACATCGTCGTAGATGTGAAGCCTATCTCCGGAGAGGTTTTATACCCGAGCAAGATAGCCCCCGTAATGACTTCCTGGGGCGAAGGAAAGATGGAGAAAGATACTACCTGGGACATGTTGTCCCATTTTATTGCCGAAGGTCACCGATTAGGCCTTAAGGTTCATGCTTCTACAAATGTTTTTGTAGCAGGACACAACTTCTTTGACCGAGGGGTGGTTTATCAAGATTCTTCCAAAGCCTCTTGGCAGACCTTATCTCATCTACCCAAAGGTATGACTCAAATATCACAACAAAAGCATAAATATTCTACCATGTTAAACCCCGTCTTGCCGGAGGTACAGGCCTACCAATTGTCTATATTAAAAGAGTTGGTGGGGATGTATCCCGAGCTAGATGGAATCATATTAGATCGTGTTCGCTTTGATGATTTGAATGCTGATTTTTCAGAAGCCAGCAAAGTGATTTTTGAGGAATACATAGGCGAGACCGTGAATAATTTTCCAAACGATGTTTTTTATTTTGAAGGTGAAGAGCGTAAGGAAGGACCTTTGTACAAACAATGGCTAGAGTGGCGTGCGAAGATCATTCATGACTTTATCTATACAGCACGTAAAGAGCTGAAAGCGATTAATCCGGATATTATTTTTGGGGACTATACAGGTTCGTGGTACCCGCTTTATTTTGATGTAGGGGTTAACTTTGCGAGCAAAGAGTATGATCCAAGTACCGAATTTGAATGGGCAACCGAGAACTATAAAAACTATGGTTATGCCGAAGCTTTGGATTTGTTTACTACAGGAAACTACTATTTCGAAGTGGAGAAATCTGAACTTTTAGCCCAAGCGGATACCGCCGAAAAGACCTTAGAATCAGGGCTTGTTGTCAAAAAAGAAGATTGGTATACGGTGGAAGGTTCTGCCGAGCTCGTCAATCGGGTGACGATGGGCAAGACTCCTGTCTACGCAGGGCTGTATGTCGAACAATACAAAGGAAATCCCGAGCAATTTGTGAAAGCGTTGAAAATGTGCCGTGCAAAGTCACAAGGTTCGATGATATTTGATATCGTACATGTTATCAATTACGGATGGTGGGATTATGTAAAAGAAGGATTGAGCAATTAAACTATGAGATTAAACAAATTTTTAGCCTTAGGGATAACAGTATGTGCGGCTACGATGAGCTTCGCACAAAATAATTTAGATGCGGTCAGTAAAGTGCTAAGCAATGCTAAGCGAGGTGAAGTTGTGAAGTTAGAAAACTTTCTACGCACAGATTTTCCCAAAATTAATTATCATCAGCACATCACGCCAGGACCGCAATTCCTGATTGCTGACGACCCGGAATACATCCGTATACCAGAGGCCATCGCTATGCAGGAGGAAGTGAATCCTGGGGCTGTGCGTTTATATGTTTATAATGTTAATGGTATACGTGAACCCGAGCAAATTCCACGTAAAATAACTGCAGTAATCAAAAATCTGGGGAAAGAGGACATGCACTTCCGCATGTTAAAATACTCTTCGCAAAAACCAAGCACTAACTACTTTCATATTGGCAAGAAAGGTCTTCAAGACTATTTCGATTCGGAAGAACAAAATGCGATACGCACAATCAAACCAGGAGAGGTTGTTTCCATTGATGAGCAATTAGAAAATCAAATTGTCACTTATGATCAATTGGTGCATGGTATCTATGAGTTCGTGATTGATCAACCTGCGGAAATTAGCGTATTGCAAACATCCCCTGATAAATCGGGTCCTCAAGCTTACAGTCAAATAGATACTTTAATACCGCCTAGTGGCGTTAATGCGGGGCGAGGAATTTTTCCGGTGTCAAATTATACCGTATTAAGCGCCGATACCATAGATACACGTAATGGCGTTGCACAGATGATTATTGCGGATGGCGAGGATGATCCATGGATCACAGGGACAGTGGGGCTAAACAAGGATTTAGCACGTAATGCGGGTAACTATGGAGTGCTCTATCACACCAACATCAAATGGAAGAGTACCGATGGTAAAGGCTTAGCACTCATTACTTGGAATTCACGTTCCGCAGATAATCAGTGGTGTGGGGGCATGGGAATGACGATGGAATTGTATGATGAGAACAATAATAAGACTGTTGTACAATATCCAAGTGATCAATTGGTCACACGTGCATCACCTGAAGCTATCGTTTTGGAAATCTATAAGCCGGATCCTACAAAGGAAGTGCAGGAGATTAAATTTACATATTCTCCTCCAGGAGCATCCTGTTTGCCCACCCCTTTGGTTTTAGTGCCTATTGATTTAGAATAAACTTTCGACATTCGCTATACGCGATTGAGCTTATAACACCTTATGAAAAGAATCTTGATAGCTATTGCTAGCGGTTTGTTGTGGATGGCCTGCGGGAGTAAATCATCTCCTATGCCACCTGTTTTTCCGAACACTGAGGAGCCTCAAGACAAGTGGACCTATTTTGATAATGAAATACGACCGGCCACAACATTACCTTGTTTTCAAGGTGCCTATTACCGCAAAGTTGTGTCGAGTAAGGATCATTGGGTGGGGATAAAGGGTGAAGTCACTTTGCCGCAAATTCAATTTGATCCGGATCGTAAAAAACCTAATCGTCCACTGCAATACCTCGATAATCCATCAGTGTATATGGGCGGTAACATGGATGGACAGGAAACTGATATTGGTTTGACTTGGGAGGTGATTCGAGATGAAAATGGTAATGTTTCAGAAGAAAGACTTGCGTTTCGTCCCTTTCTTCGTCGTACGGGACACAAATCCGGACAACAAAGCAAATATGAGAACGCACCAGCACAGGCCGCTTATTAT
>CAZWPF010000075.1:0-13338 GCA_964636205.1 uncultured Chitinophagaceae bacterium
TATTTCAGCAATCGAACCAAACTATGTTCAGGCGGTTTCCCTATCCCGGATGGTTACTAATTATTCTACTGATCGGACTGTCTGCCGCAGCCTTTAATCGATGGAATATAGCGCGGAATAAACCGGAACGAATCACCCGGGAGATTGCCGGAAACGTAAAACAACAACTGAAAGAATGGGATAAAATCAAAAGTGATCAGAAGATTACAAGCCGGCTGTTCGAACAAGAACTGACAGAAGAAGAGCTCGAGTCTTTATTCCAATTACCCTTTCAATTATACGCGCGGGAAAACGATAGTCTCATATTCTGGAACAAGAATATCATTTATGCCGATTGTAACAATGAGGGTCAATTAAATGAGGGTGCCCAACCGGACAATAGTATTTTTTATTCCCATTGTGATACGATCTCAAAAGATCCTTTAAGAACCATCACTGTAGTCATTCCTATTGCCTGGATCTATCCCTTTGAAAACAATTACCTTCAGTCGCACTGGGTGGCTTCTAAGCGTCTTCCCACCAATGTCAAAATTTCACGAGACTCCTTGGAAGGGTATTACCCGGTCAGTATAAATGAACAAAAACCTCTTTTTTATTTACGACTTCCGGACGACTACAATCCGGCAAGAACCCCATTCATCCCAACTGCCATATTATCCATCTTCGCAGTGGTGTGCATCTGCATCTGGGTAAACTTTAATGCCAGATACTTAACAAGGGAAAAAAATATTGCGGTCGGACTCATTTTCCTGGTTTGCGCTGTAATAGTAGGTCGTGGACTGGTTTATATGATGGGGCGTCCCTTCCAAATGGATAAACTCTTGTTTTTTTCTCCCCAATTGTATGCTTCCAGCAGATTACTTCCCTCCCTTGGTGATTTAGTAGTCAACAGTGCCATCTTCACATGGGTCTGCCTTTTCATATTTACACAATCCTCCTTTCGCACGTTTACATCAAGGTTAAAATCCGACAAAATACGCGGACCATTTTTAGTGCTGCAGGCATTTTTCATGATAGGCTGTACCAGTCTGGCAGTGCAGATGATCAGAAGTGTTGTCATGGACTCCATGATCTCTTTTGAGGTCAGCAATTTCTACGCAATTGATTGGTACACTGTTACCGGTCTGATCTCTATCATGCTCACTGTCGCAAGCTGTTCACTATTGCTCTATATGCAAAATGTTCAGCTCAATTACATAGGTAAATGGAAGTATCCTCTGGTCTTGGCGGCAGGAGGGATGTATATTCTGATTTTTCATCCCAATCATGAACCCAATTTGCCCAATTATTACCTGCTAATTTGGCTATTCGTGTTCATGTTTGTAATCGATAAAGGCTGGATTCAAATCAGTCGGGATCTGCTGGCACCAAAAACCATATTATGGGGGGTGTTTTTAAGCCTTTCCACCACCCTTATCATGCAGCATTTCAACTTTGAGAAAGAAAGAGAAACCAGAAAACTGTATGCTACCAAATTGTTGCAACAAAAAGACCCCGTTACTGAGTATCTCTTTAAAGACCTAACTAATGCACTCTCTAAGGATCCAAAAATTCAGGGGTTCTTCGAACAACCCGGAATACGCAACAGGAGAGAATTAGAAAACAGAATCGAACTGCTCTACCTTCAGGGACATCTGAGCAAATATCAAGCACAATTCTTCCTTTTTCAACCTCAGGGACAAGGATTATTTAATACCCCCGCGGTTACAATGAAGTCTCTGGATGATCGCATTGTTCGCGCTACCAAAATCGAAGAAACCAATCTTTATTTTATAGAAAATGCTGTCGATAATCACTACTACATAGCGAGAATTCCCATTCAAAACAAAGACTCCTTGCTTTTGGGATATGTATTTGTTGACCTGACACTTAAAAAGGAAAATAACGAGACTGTCTATCCGGAACTATTGCAACCCGGGCATATCGATGAATCTACTCAAAGAAAAAAATACCACTATGCAATTTATCAAGACAACCGGCTAATAGCACAGTCGGGACCGATCTCCTTTCCACTAGAGATTGATAGCTCGCAAACTAAAAATCAAGGCTTCATATTTAATGAAACCAGACAAGTCTCCACCCTGTGGTATCATACAGATTCAGAGAAATCCGTGTCCGTTGTCTATTATAAAGAAACATGGCTCCGACTTACCACTATGTTCTCCTATCTTTTCAGTGTATCGCTGCTGATAATGATGATTTCGATTCTGTTGAGTGTCTGGGTGAGCTACGCTTCGATGGGAAATCGGTCGATAAGAATCGGAAACATTACGCTGAGGCGTCGGATTCATTACGCAATGTTGGGAATCGTATTGGCCTCCTTTCTGGTAATAGGTATTGCAACTATTACATTTTTCAACAATCGCTACAAAGACTCCAGTAAAGATCGACTGCAGGAAATCACCAGAAATATTGAGAACAGCCTGAAGCAATACTCAAAAGAGAAAAATTTCCCCGTGGAGTCACTTGACTTTTCAGATGAAAATCTGCTGACCGAGTTACGATACATGATCAATGCATTGGCAAATCAATATAAAACAGACATCAACCTGTTTAGCACCGATGGAACACTAACTGCCACGTCGAGAACCGCAGTCTTTGACAAGCATCTCCTGGCTCCGGTCATGAGAGCGGATGCGTTCCACGAATTGGAAATTAAAAAAGCCTCACTCCTCATTCAGCGCGAAAAAATTGGCAGTCTTTCTTATCTCTCGGGCTACGTTCCGCTCCAGCTACAAAATGGACTCACGGCCGGATATTTAAACATACCATACTATGCCTCGCAGGATGAACTCAAATATCAGGTATCCAATATCTTGATTGCCCTAATTAATCTTTATGCATTCATCCTTCTTATCTCCAGTTTATTGGCTGTGATTATCACCAACAAACTTACCAGGTCGCTGCACATGATTATTGATAAATTCAAGCGATTAAACCTGCAGCAAAACGAACTGATTGATTGGCCGTATGATGATGAAATCGGACTGTTGGTAAAGGAGTACAATAAGATGGTTCAAAAGGTAGAATCTCATGCACAGGTGCTTGCCCGAAATGAAAGAGAAACGGCGTGGAGAGAAATGGCGCGACAAGTAGCGCATGAAATCAAAAACCCACTCACACCGATGAAACTGAATATTCAGTATCTGCAGCAAGCACTGAAGCAAAATCATCCAAATATTAATGATCTGACAACAAGAATATCAACAACGATAATTGAGCAAATCGATAACCTTAGTTACATCGCTTCTGAATTTTCAAATTTCGCAAAAATGCCGGAAGCACAACCCAGTGTGATCGAACTGAACGAAATATTGGAAAGAGCTGTAGAGCTCTACTTGAACAAAAATAATGTTACTGTAACCTTCCATTCGACGACAGGATCTTTGCCGGTATATATCGATAAAAGTCAGCTGCTCCGTGTATGTACCAACCTGATACAAAATGCCATACAGGCTATCCCGGAGGGCGAAGCCGGTATGATTGAAATTTCACTGGATCGAGATCAAAAAAATGTAATTCTGTCCATTAGTGACAATGGCGGTGGGATACCTGAGCAGTTTCGCGATAATATCTTCAAGCCCTATTTCACCACAAAATCTTCGGGAACCGGTCTGGGACTGGCAATGACCCGAAATATCATCGAATTTTGGAAGGGGGGAATTTGGTTTAAAACCGAAGAAGGAAAAGGTACCGTATTCTTTATCAAGCTACCCCTCTATATGAGTGAATCCGAAGAGGACAATGCAGAATGAGAAAAAATATTATTTTTGAAAATTATAGGTTAATAAACGCCATTTGGCGGCATCATAACGCAACCGCCTCTATTATGACCCGGAACCTATCCCTATCCATCTTCAGATTTATTCTGATCCCATTCGCATATTCGCTTTTATTACTTATGTCTTGCTCCGAAAATCTGCCGGAACAAACGGGACAGCAATCTCCTGTGATAGGCACTCAGCCCCTACTACCCAATAACTTTTATAAAAGACTGGAAGGCACGATTGGCGGTGCACCAGTGACCTTGCATCTGACTGCATTTAATGGTTGGCAGAGCGGATTTGCATTTATTAAAAACGGCGCATCTTGTGTATCTCTGGCCGCTTTTGTTGACAGCATCTTGAGTTCGGGGCTGCGGCTCGATGAAATGTGTATTACAGAAAGGCAGACGGATGGCGAATTTCAACCCTATTGGATGCTTGAATTTCAGGGCGACTCCGTAAAAGGATACAGAATTGCGAACGCTCTCCTGGAAAAGGAAGAAATCCTAATGCAGGAAAAATACCCCAGGGGAAGTCATCCGATGGAACAAATTTACCATGCCCTCAGTGCCAACTATCAGGATAATGTCGACACACCTTATGTCACCAGTACCTTCAGTCTACTCTGGCCAATAGATTCAGGAAAAACCGAGTCAATTAGTTTTCTAACGAAAGAACTGGCTCGGCTGGCCGGTTGTGAGGGCAAAGAACTACCCACAAAATACGACATACTACGCTGCATTACCGAAAAGGATAGCAGCTATTTCAGTGAATACAGGCGGATCATTACTGAAATGGATATGGAATCCGAGGAATTGACACGCGCGACCAATAACCATTCGAGAGACATATTTTGGGACATCATCAGTAATGATAATGATTTGCTGACCTTAGAGATAATCAATAGCGAATACACAGGAGGAGCGCATGGCAATTATTCTATCCAATATGTGTGTCTGGATTCCAGAATGAAAAAAATCTGGACTTTATCTGATATAATGCAAGTAGACAGTGCAGCACTGAGCGTATTATTGGACATTGCAGCCAGAAAATATTTTAATATCCGGGAAGACCACTCCTTACAGGATCGATTGCTAGTAGCGCAAATCCAGGCAACCGACAATGTTTATATTACCCCTAAAGGTTTGGTTTTCTGCTATCAGCCCTATGAAATAGCCTCCTATGCTGATGGTGTCATTCAACTCTATATTCCTTATAGGGAACTCTGGCCCCTGCTGCAACCGGAATTTATCGAGAGAATAAAGTTAAATAAATCATACGGTGGACACGTAATCTGACCCGCTTAGCTTTGTCCTGAAAAAAAGAACTTATTTTTGTTTCGTACCAAGAGACACCTGTTATGGACGACGGTTATGAACATTTAAAATACCCAATAGGTAGATACCAGACCCCTGATCGGTATGAACCCGAGCTGCAAAACGAATGGATCGCTACCATTGAAGCACTTCCCTCCTGGCTTGACGCCGTGATCGAAAACCTGGACGCATCGCAATTAGACACTCCCTATCGCCCCGGCGGATGGACCGTCAATCAAGTAATCCACCATCTTGCTGATAGTCATATGAACGCTTTTATCCGACTCAAACTGGCACTTACTGAAGACAGCCCGGTAATCAAACCATATGATGAGCGTTTGTGGGCTGAGCTTCCCGATTATGAAGTAGTACCCGTCAATGTATCGATAACACTTTTACATGCACTGCATTACCGCTGGGGACAGCTGCTTAGAAATATGAACTCCGAAGACTGGGAGCGTAACTTTTATCATCCGGAACATGAGCGATATGTACCGATTTGGGAGTTAACCGATATCTACGCCTGGCATGGTCGCCACCATACCGAACAAATCCGGAAACTACGCGAAAACAAAAATTGGTTATTATAAGTGATCAGCCTTTTATAATCACCATTATCCGGAAGCCTTGATAATAAAGAACTCTAATCAGCATCTCAATCCCGTAAAGCGACTGCTTTTGCAGCTTTTATTGCTTTGCATGCTTTACGGTATAAGCAGATGCTTTTTTACAATTGTCAATGCGAACCACTTCGACGGACTGACCACCGGGGAGTTTTTTGAGATCTGCTTACATGGTCTCCGTTTCGACATTTCCGGAATTTTGGCCGTTAATGCGCTCTATATATTTCTGCTATTAATCCCTTTACCGGCAAAAGCATGGAGCGTCAGAGAGAAAATATCCCACTATTTATTTTTATATAGTAACAGCATTGCGCTGATTTTTGAAATCAGCGACTGGGCATACTTCCCCTATAATTTTAAACGTGCAACTGCCGATGTACTCAATATGGTCAGTCGGAAAGGAGACTTTTGGCTGCTCTTACCCGGTTTTATCGTGGATTACTGGTATGTACCATTAGCAGTATTGCTGTATATATTAGTCTTTGTCAGACTGAATCGAAAAATCCGAAATGCTACTCCGATTGTTGGTCCGGCAAAACAAAATTTACTTGCTGTCTTAAGTCAGATTGGCCTGCTGCTTCTGCTTGCCGGAGGTAGTGTTGTGGGGATACGCGGCGGACTCCAATATGTGCCCATTAACTTGAGGAATGCCCTTCAGGCTACTGAAAGTAAATTCACTCCGATCGTTTTAAACACACCTTTCAGTATCATAAATACATTGCAAAACCGGGAACTCCGGCCAATGGAATTCTATTCCGACGAAGAATTGAATTCCATTTTTAATCCTAAAAGGAACTATCCTTCTCAGGGTTTTAAAAAAATGAACGTCGTAGTGGTGGTACTGGAAAGTTTTTCCAAAGAATTTACTAAACTGGGAGCCGGACAAAGTTATACGCCTTTTTTAGACAGCCTGATGAACCGATCGCTGACTTGTACACAGGCTTATGCCAACGCACTTAGGTCATCCGAAGGTATACCTGCAGTGCTGAGCGGCATTCCATCTCTAATGGATGAAAGCATTTCTACCAGCATTTACGCGACGAACAGGGTAAATGCCTTACCGGAACTGTTGAAAAAGAAAGGGTATAGCTCTGCATTCTTTCATGGAGGAACTAACGGGACGATGAGTTTCGACGTGTATTGTGCAGGTGCCGGTTTCGATAAGTATTTCGGTCGGAAAGAATATAATAATGACGCAGATTACGATGGCAACTGGGGCATTTGGGACGAACCCTTTTTACAATATACCGCCAGACAACTCAGCGAACTTCCTGAGCCATTTTTCGGTGCCGTCTTAACGCTTTCCTCTCACCCCCCTTATAATGTTCCCGATGAATATCGGGAGCAACTTCCTTCGGGAGATCTACCTGTTTATCGAACTATTGCCTATTCGGACAATGCGCTGCGACAGTTTTTCGAAACGGTTTCGACCATGCCCTGGTTTAATAATACATTATTTGTGCTTACTGCCGACCATGCCTCTCCAATGGCGGGGGCCGACTATTACAAACAGCACATGGGTCGGTACGCCATTCCTATCATCTATTTCGCACCCGGAGATTCTCTTTTAATCGGCAACTACGGTCTGGTCAGTCAGCAAATTGATATCCTCCCTTCTATCCTTGATTATCTGGATTACGATTTACCATTTTATGCTCTGGGTAATTCTATATTTGAAGAGGCTACTCCACGTTATTCAATTAATTACAACAATGGTCAATATCAATGGCTATATCAAAATTATCTGATGCAGGCCGACGAAAATCAGATCTACTCACTCTATGCCTTCCCCGGCGACAGCCTTTGTAGGGAAAATTTGATACCTGAACGTCAGACAATTGCAGATAATGAATTACTCCCATCTTTTAGAGCATTTATCCAAGAATATCGCAATGCATTGATTTCTAACCGTATGTTTATAGATTGAAATCTCGTTGTTGCAATGTATCTTTAACCAGTCAAAAAAGCATTGTTATGTCACAAGGACTCTTACACCTTCACAATCTGCTGCGTTGGGCAGTTGTAATTTTCGCAGTTCTCACCGTAATTAGATCTTTCCGCGGCATGGGAGGTGATAAAACGTTTAGCGCCGGCGACCGTAAAACGGCTTTGTTTTATATGATCAGCGTTGACCTTCAGGCAGCACTCGGCCTTGGTCTGTATTTCCTGAACGGCTGGTTCAATGTGCTCACTTCAGGTGGGGGTGTTATGAAAAATGAATATCACCGCTATTTCGCAGTAGAACACATGGTCGGAATGCTGATAGCATTGATTTTTGTTCACCGTGGTTATTCCGCTGTAAAGAAGAATATCGATGATCGCACCAAATTCAAACGTTTGTTCTGGTCTTCGCTAATATCCTTGATTATCATTCTGGCAATGACTCCTTGGCCGTTCCGTGAACTGATTGGTCGTCCTTGGTTTCCCGGTATGTAATCGATTATGATTAGAAAAATCGGGCAATTTCTACATGCAATTTTTATGCTGCTGACATTCACAGCGAGCGTATTAATTGCGTTTCCGATATTCTTATTAGTTAATATTGGCGGCAATGTCGCATCTAGAAAAGCTACCTGGACAATAATCCATTATTGGGGGTTGGGCTGGCTCTGGATTTGCGGCATGCCCTTGAAACGATTGGGAAAGAAGCCGCCTCCCGGGAGGTATGTAATCGTTCTCAATCATATTTCCTATCTGGATGCCTTACTCATCTTCCCTGCTATGTACAATTATTTCAGACCTCTGGCGAAAAAGGAGATGAGTAAGATCCCGTTCATGGGATTTGTTTACAGTAGAATAGCGCTATTGGTTGACAGAAGTAGTAAACACAGTCGGGCCAAGAGCATGCGTTTGATGCACCGAACGATTGAGAATGAGGCGGATATTCTTATTTTCCCCGAGGGCACTTTCAACGAAACCGGGGCACCATTAAAAGAGTTTTACGATGGTGCTTTTCGCCTGGCGATCAACGTTCAGAAACCGATTCTCCCAGTGCTGTTGCCCGACACGGTAAACCGATGGCATTTTTCAGCCTGGTGGAAAACCTCACCGGGAAAAAACAGGGTGGTTTTTCTGGATCCTATTCCGGTGGAGGGACTAACAATTAAAGATGTCCCCGCTTTAAAAGAAAAGGTTTACAAAATAATGGAGCAGGAACTAGAGCGATTGCGCAATTCAGTATAATGCTTGCTTATTTTTTGGATTCCTGTTTTGGCCAATAATCCAACCACTGCTGGGGCGTCCATGCATCATCAACATCAAAATCTCCAATTTTAGTTCTCCTGAGTGCCGACAGATGAGCTCCGCATCCGAGGGCCTGACCCAAGTCATGAGCCAGTGAGCGGATATAAGTACCGGTGCTACAGGCTACTCTGAAATGCACTTCCGGCAGTTGAATCTGAGTAATTTCAAATTCTGAGATAGTAATTGGTCGCGCTTCCAACACTACTTCCTGGCCTTTCCTCGCCATTTCATAAGCTCGCTTTCCACCCTTTTTGATGGCAGAATGTACCGGGGGAATCTGCTGGATTTCTCCAATAAAAGCCTTGGTAGCCTCGACAATTTGTTCCTCGGTAATATGATCAAACGGTTGATGATTCTGCGGTTCCGACTCCAAATCATACGATGGAGTTGTTGCACCCAGAGTAAAGATTCCTGTATATTCCTTAGGTAATTTCTGAAACTCGGTAATTCTTTTGGTCCATGCGCCGGTGCAACAAATCAGCAATCCGGTAGCCAGAGGATCGAGTGTACCTGCGTGACCGATCTTCACATGCAATTCACGTCTCAAGCGGTTAATTACATCAAAGGATGTCCATCGATAAGGCTTATCCACCAGGATAAGTCCCCCCTGCCGCAAATCCTCCGGCATTGGCTGTCTATTCATCAAAAAGTATTTTCCCGATCGTTTTTCAAACAGTGATTATTCTGAACGATCGCTTTCAAATAAATATTATTCGGAAATGAGGTTGCTCACTATGCTCACCACTTCACCCAAGCGGCTTGTATCTTGTCCGCCGGCAGTTGCAAGCGATTGCTGTCCGCCACCGCCGCCTTTTATCAGCGGAGCGATATGCTGCTTGATTATCTTTCCTGCGTCCAGTGATTTTGCTGCTACAACGGAATCGTCGATTAAGACCGCTACGTGCGCTTTACCACCCACCGCCGCCGTCAGTACGACCAGGTAATCTTTCATTAAACTTTTCAGTTCGAAGCAAATCTTCTTCAGTGCATCTGCGCTGCTAACTTCTACATGTGCACCCAAAAACTGCACCGTGCCGATGGATTCGGCCTTTGCTGCCAATTGTTTAGCCAGCACTCGCAATTCTTTGATCTCCATTTGTTCCAGAGAACGCTCGAGCTGAGCCTTCTCCTCCATCAGTTTCATTACCGCTTTAATTGGCTCTTTTGCCTTTAAAAGTTCGGTAATGGCCTTGAGTTGCGCAGATTTTTCAGTCAGATAGTCTACCGCTGCCTCTCCTGTAAGTGCTTCCACCCTTCTTACACCGGCGGCTACAGCGGTTTCAGCAACAATTGTAAAGGTGCCAATCATGCCGGTGTGTCCGACATGGGTACCCCCACAGAGTTCCACCGAGAAATTCGGATCCATCGTTACCACCCTTACCGTGTCGCCATATTTCTCACCAAACAAAGCCATTGCACCCAGCTGCAAAGCCTCTTCACGCGGCATTTCCTTTATGATAACCGGTACATTCTCTCTGATTTTATTATTGACGATCTGCTCCACCTCTCTGATCTGTTCATCGGTCATTTTACTGAAATGGGAGAAGTCGAACCGAAGTAGATCCTGACTCACCAGAGAACCTTTTTGGGCAACGTGTGTGCCTAGCACTTGGCGAAGTGCTGCGTGCATCAAATGGGTTGCGGAGTGATTGTAGGTAATACGCAGACGTCTGTTGCCGTCAACTTTTGCAAAGACATTCCCGTCTAATTGCGATGGCAATCTATCAGTAACATGGATAATCAGGTCATTTTCCTTTTTGGTATCAATGACGTTGATTGTTTCTGCTCCGAATTGCAATGTACCGGTATCTCCGATCTGTCCACCGCTCTCTGCGTAGAAAGGAGTAGTTTCGAGAACGATCTGAAATTGTTCTTTACCTTTTGCTTTTACCTTACGGTATTTTACGAGACTAGTGTTAGTTTCAAGAATATCATAACCGACAAAGGAAGTGGAAGTCGCCTCGTTGACATTCACCCAGTCCTCGGTATCGATTGCGGTTGCGGCTCTGCTTCGATTTTTCTGTTGCAGCATTTCCGCTTCAAATCCCTGTTCATCGACGGTGATCCCTTGTTCTTGTGCGATCAGCCTTGTGAGGTCGATCGGGAAACCGTAAGTATCGTATAATTCGAAGGCGTCTTTGCCTTCGATGATCGAAGTATGATTGGTACGACCGATAATCTCGTCGATCTTTTTAAGTCCTTTATCCAGCGTGCGTAGAAAAGCTTCTTCTTCTTCCTGAACAACTTTCGCGACAAAATCGGCTTGTTGCTTTAATTCCGGGAATACCTCTGCAAATTGATCGGCCAGTCCCGGGACTAATTGGAACAACAACGGTTGTTTATAGTCCAGGTAGGAAGCATAGTATCTCACTGCCCTTCTCAGTATCCTTCTGATTACGTATCCGGCGCCAGTATTTGATGGCAATTGACCATCGGCGATTGTGAACGCGATTGCTCTGATGTGATCCGCGATAACCCGGAATGCTACGGCGATTTTGGAATCGCTGAAATCGTATTGCTTCTCGGTGATCCGTTCTGTTTCGTGGATAGTTCCGGTGAACAAATCCGTATCATAATTACTCTTCTTACCTTGCAGCACTCGAACTAACCGTTCGAGCCCCATCCCTGTATCGACGTGTTTCGCGGGCAGGGGTTGGAGGCTACCATCTTTCAATCGATTGTACTGGATAAAAACGATATTCCAGATTTCGATTACTTGGGGGTGGTCTTCATTAACGAGTGATTTACCATCGACAGCTGCCCTTTCCTCATCGGATCTACAATCGACGTGTATTTCGGAGCAGGGACCACATGGGCCTGTGTCTCCCATCTCCCAAAAATTATCCTTTTTGCTACCTTTCAAGATACGCTCTTCCGCGACGAGCTGTTTCCACACTTCGAGTGCTTCGGTATCTGCCGGAAGGTTATCAGTTTGATCACCTTCGAAATAGGTGATATAGAGTCGATCTTTAGAAATACTATATACTTCGGTTAGAAGTTCCCAAGCCCATGCAATGGCTTCTTTCTTAAAATAATCCCCGAAGCTCCAGTTGCCCAGCATTTCGAACATAGTATGGTGGTAGGTATCTACTCCTACTTCTTCGAGGTCGTTATGTTTACCACTAACTCTGAGGCATTTCTGAGTATCTGCAATTCTGGTATAATCAGAAATTTTATTACCGAGAAAGAAGTCCTTAAACTGGTTCATCCCTGCGTTGGTAAACAGCAAGGTGGGGTCGTTTTTCACTACCACGGGTGCAGAAGGCACGATACGGTGACCTCGTTCACGAAAAAAATCGAGAAACCGGCTCCGAATTTCATTGGCAGACAGCATAGTATACGGTACAGATTAAGGTTACAAAAGTACGTTTGAAATAATGAATCAAAAAACTTGCAAATGGGTTATAACAAAAAATGGCGTGCCGGTTTGAGGCACACCATCGTTTGCAATTGAAATACTATTAAATAATGTTTGGACTATGCCACTTTTTCAACCTGCATATAGTTCAACTCAACTGGTGTTGCCCGTCCGAAGATTTTCACCACCACTTTGAGTTTCTTCTTCTCTTCGTTCACCTCTTCGATAGTACCGTTGAAATCGTTGAACGGTCCGTCGATGATCTTGACTGTTTCGCCCACGATATAAGGATCTGCGTACCCTATATCCTGTTCGCTCACCTCATCCATCTTACCGAACATCTTATTGACTTCCGATTTACGGAGTGGTGTAGGATTGTCTTTACCCAGAAAATGTATAACGCCGGTGATATTCTTGATAGTCTGGATAATATCATCAGAAAGTTTACCGTCTACTACTTCGAGTAAGAGATAACCAGGGTAAAGGATTTTCTCACGAAGAACCTTTTTACCGCCCTGTACCTTGAATACCTTTTCTACAGGACAAAGCACCTGCAATACAGCACCGGACCATCCGCTGATCTTGACTTCTCTATCGATATACTCCTTCGATTTTCTCTCCTTTCCACTAATTACACGGAGCACATACCACTTAGTTTCGGGTCCTTCCTGCGAAGTTGATGCATCCTGATTTATTGCCGGTTCTTCATTCATGATTCAGCCACTTTTATTTTCCTAACAATCCGTACAATGCTTTCAGTACAAACTCAGATGCTTTATCCATACCGAGGAGTACCAAAGTGATGATAGCCAGTGCTACAAGTACAATTACAGTTGTTTGCTGCAATTCTTCCCAGGTTGGCCAACTCACTTTATGCAGCAACTCGTCGTATGACTCTTGTATATAAGTTCCGATCTTGCTCATGTTATTAAAGATTAGCAATCGGCCAATCAATTGATCAGCAAATTAATTTAGCACGGGCACGCGGATTCGAACCACGATCAAAGGTTTTGGAGACCTCTATTCTACCATTG
>CAZWPF010000076.1:0-13030 GCA_964636205.1 uncultured Chitinophagaceae bacterium
TGCGTACGAGTCTCGGATTTCATCCTCGACGTACGAAGCCTTCAGCTGTGCGGTTTTCCGTCTTCGCCGGAAAACAGTAAGGACGCACAGCAATTAAAAACAAATAAAAAAAGACAGGATAGCCTGTCTTTTTTTATGATTTCATCCGTCCATTCTGGCGGATGTTGGAAAACTCTATTTTTCGTCTCCATATCCGTAACCGTACCCATAGCCATACCCATATCCGTACCCATACCCGTATCCGTAACCATAGCCCTTACGAATCTGGATGCCATTCATCACCAATTGCAGCTTGGGTAATTTCTGGTCACGGTTGAGATCATTGACCAGCGACAACTGATTTTTGAATGTGTACTTATGACGAATCACATAGATGGAAATATCAGCATGCTGACCCAACAATGATGCATCCGTTACCATACCCACCGGAGGAGAGTCAATGATAATATAATCGAAATCTTCACGCAATTTGCGGAACAATTCGGCAGTCTTCGGATGCATGATCATTTCCGCAGGGTTGGGCGGAATCGGACCCGAAGGAATGAAATACAAATTCTCATGAGCACCGGAAGGCTGAATCAGATCCTCATATTTCACAGTTCCGATGATATAGGTAGAGAAACCGGTCTTAGCCGAATTCACCTCAAATTGAGGCGAAAGACGAGGCTTACGAAGGTCCATCTCCATCAACACCACCTTCTTCCCGGATATTGCCAAAATACTCGCCAGATTGGTAGATACAAAGGACTTACCCTCACCACTCATACTGGAAGTAACCAGCAGTACTTTTTCTGATTTGGCGGTCTGTAAAAACTGAATATTGGTACGCAACAAACGGAATTGTTCCGACAAATAATTACGCTTGTGTTTCAAAACAGGGATACCGTCTTCGAGCTCCTTGCCAAAGCTGATCTCACCAATCACAGGAACATTAGTAGTTGAGGTAATATCCTCCTTAGTTTCTACTTTGGTATTGAGCATCACCCTCAGATAAACTGCACCTGCAGGTATAAAGATACCGGCCAAAATCGCGGCAAAAAGAATGATAGGCCTTTTGGGTGAAACCGGAGTGCCATGATACCTTGCACTGTCGATAATACGGATATTGGCCAGAGTAGAAGATTTGGCAACCGCCGTTTCTTCACGTTTCTTCAATAAGAACAAATACAGCTCTTGCTTAATAGCTTGCTGACGAGCATATTCCAAAGAAAGTCTTTCTTTAAGCGGCACCTGATTGATCTGACGATCCAAGTCCTCACCTTTTTTCCGCAATTCTCTGATACCGGCCAGAAGCCCGTCCTTTACAGCCGCGATATTGGTTTGCATGTCCCGGCTCAGATTTTCCAATTGCTGGTTGAGCGTTACGATATAAGGGTTATTCTCGGTCGAACTCATCAATCTGCGTTCCTTCTCGAGTTGTAATTCGTTATAGTGCGCAATGATCGAATTGAAAGCCGGATCCTGAAGTACCATCGACGCCGGAATGATTCGGTTATTCTGCTTGTTATCTTTCAGAAATTGCTCCAAAGACTCCAATACACTCAGCTGTACTTGCTTATCTGTGAGCATCCGGATATATTCCGAGTTGCTGCTCAACAACAATTTAGCCTGCTCGCCGATATCAGTAAGTTCATTCTTACGTTTGAAATGTTCGATTTCCTTTTCGATATCGGTAAGTTCTTCACTCACGATTGCCAGACGCACATCGATAAAGGACATGGTACTGTCGGCAATACGGTTTTTATCGGTCACATTGGCTCTGATATAATTTTCAATCAGCGTATTCACGATCGCCTCACCTTTTTGGGGCTGAGGATCGAGCAGCGACAATTGGATCGTGGTTGTCTGTTGTTTGTTGGCAACCGAAGCCGTAAACCGCTCCATGTATTCACCTACAGTAGCACGGAAGGGCTTGATTTTTATCGTATAGGTCTTGTTGTTCTCCAGAATAGGGTGGTAGGTACGGGTGATAATGGCCGGACTGCCTCCGAGTATCAATGTATCCCCCCAGTTGCCGTTTTGAGTTTCGTTTTCTGTCTTGAGTTCAAACGAAACCGGATCGATAATGGTCAGTCCATAATTCACCCATTGGTTTACCGAATCGGGAAAGATAAAATTGATCTTAAACGGAAGTTGTTCGTATTGCTCCACTTCCTTTACCCGCCCCATCACAAAACTGGAGCTATGCAATTGGAGGTTGCGAACCACCTTCTCCATCAGCATCCGGCTTTTCAGGATTTCAACCTCGTTGTTTACATTGGTATTGGTCTGGATCAACCCGAGGTTGGCCAGCGTCTGGTTTTCGAAGGTGGGGTTATTGTCCTTGATTAATATTTTCGCACTAATCTGGTACACCGGGGTGGCATATCGGAGGTATAACAGGCTACTGATGAGAGCAACCAGCATAAATCCTACAAACCATGGCCAGTGCGCCAGCACCAAAGCCACGATTTTCCTGATTTCTACCGAATTATTGATTACCGCCTTCCGGGAGCCGGAAGGTGTTTGTTGCTGCAGCGCATCTTCCATACTAGTTGAAGTTAATCCTTGTCAAGATAACAGCTAAAAGCGATATGCCCGTTGCCAGGAATGAAAAATTCCGAGCTTTGACCATATCCGTTGCGGCCGATTTAGATTTTGTATGCTGTACGTAAATAATATCTCCTTGCTTCAGATAGAAAAATGGAGAACTGAAGATATCGGACGAATTGAGGTTGAAACGGGCTACTTCCTTTTTACCATTGATTTCCCGAATCAACAATACATTGTCTCGCTTCCCGTAAATGGTCAGATCGCCTGCCATGCCGAGAATGTCGAGGATACTCACCTTTTCATTGGGGATAATATATTGGGCAGGGCGGTTCACTTCTCCTAAAACGGTCACTCTAAAGTTACCATATCGGATGTTCACCACCGGCTCTTTGTAGAAATTCGAGGCCTTATCCCTGATTGCTTCTCTTGCCTGAGAAGTGGTCAGACCGCCAACCTTCATTCTGCCCACCAATGGCAGTTCAATATACCCGTCCTGATCTACCAAATAACCCGCAATTGTTGGAGTTTGGTTGTTGGTATTGCCGGTAGAAGAGGTAGGCTGGGTTGTAAAAATGGTAGTATTGCTTGTTCCGGGCATAATATTAGTTTGTGGATCAAGCGTTTGTACCGAAATCTGTAATATATCGTTGGGTTGGATCAGCGGATCTGTATAATCAGGAGTATTGTAAGAGATAGTCTGATTAATTAAGGTATCCGGGATATCATTCAGATAAATAGATTGCTGATATTTAGAACAGGACACTACTAGTAATACCCCTAGCAATGCTATCGGTACTTTAACGTTTTTGAAGATGTATATCAATGGTTTCATAGGGGGTAGATATCTTCTGAGTTGTAAGTTATTCGATTATTTTATATTATCAGTGCCGGTTCAAATATTTTTTTTAACTTTTAAATTGGAAAAATGATTCGATGATGCCATCGTGTTATATCATATATCATATATAAGAGGCGAAAATAATAGATTTTTGTTTTGTTTCGTAACAAGGGTCCTGTCTTTCTTATTAAAAACAAATTCGGATAATAGCACCGAATATTGCTCCTTTACCTTTATAGCACGATTTTATCTATGGAGGATTGGGCCATAGGGTGGTAGTTGTTGCGATATTCACGATACAAACTATCTGCCCAAGACTGCTTACCGGTTTGCATCATTTCCCGATATAATGGTTCCAGAAATTTGCGTCTTCCGACCTCTGAAAGAAATTTTTCAATGGCAGGAAAGCCCGGTTTATAATCTGCAGCGATACACATCAGATACCATTGTGCAGCGATTTCGCTATTGCCCGTACCCGTAAAATTGAAGGCCTTATCTAAAGCTTCCATTTTTTCATAAGGCATAGGACAAGGCATTTTTCTCAAGAAATGCAGCCATTCGTGGGTGGACCAGTTTTTGGTGTTCAAGGTGCCCGGATCAGCGTTTCCTTCCACAAATAGTCTTCTTTGCATATTCACCGTGCCAAATCTTGCTTTATCGGCCCTCGGTGCATTAGCGGGGATACCCGGACCATAAACCCAAGCATTGATATCGAGTAATTTGCGCAGATGACCATCACCCTTGATCAAGTGTTGCTCCATATAATTCAGGAACTGTTCGGTAGTGATGGTTTTAAAAGCGTACTCTTCAAAATATTGTTTTAAAAACGCATCAAATTTCTCTCTGCCGACGTTTCTTTCGATCAACCATAAGAAAAGGGCTCCTTTTTCATAAGGGATATCTGAGAGTCCTTCATCCGGATCAATACCTTTGAGATCTTGCTTCAGCCATGTGTTCCGATCATCAGCACCTTTGCGGGCGACTTCCGCTTCCAAATCCTGATATCCCAACTCCCAAAGCATATCCACATAACTCTTGTCGGTCATGGATTCAGTAATTCTCCTTTCAAAATAGACCGTGAATCCTTCATTCATCCAAATATCCTCCCAGGTGGCGTTAGTCACCAGATTCCCGCTCCAGCTATGTGCCAGTTCGTGCGCAATCAGGTTTACCAATGATCGGTCGCCGGCAATAATGGTCGGAGTAGCAAAGGTGAGTCTTGGATTTTCCATTCCTCCGATAGGGAAGCTCGGCGGCAATATCAACACATCGTATCTGCCCCAGCGATAAGGACCGTATAATTCTTCCGCTGCCTTAAGCATCTTCCCTAAATCGGCCAGTTCGAAATGAGCCTCTTCCAGTATAGAAGGCTCTGCATATACACCCGTATGCTCATCCACCGATTTAAAACTAATATCTCCAACCGCCAGCGCCATCAAGTAGGCCGGTACCGGCTGATCCATCTTGAAATGATAAATGCCGTCTTCGTTCCGTTGTTGCGGATTAGCCGCACTCATCAAGGCTGTGAGTCCGCGCGACGCCACAATCCGAGCATCATAGGTGAACCTAAAACCGGGGCCATCGGCACAGGGAATCCATGTGCGGGCATAGATTGCTTGTGATTGGGTATAGAGGAAAGGATGCTCTTTTCCGGCTGTCTGATGTTTTTCCAGCCATTTCAATGCACCTGCATCCTTGCCGGTTTTATAATGTATCGTTACGGTTTTGGTCTCGGGTTGAATGGGAATCAAAAGTGCCGTTCCGAGTATGGAATCGGGCGTGCCCATTCGGAAATGCGCTCTTCTATCATCAGCAGTTACCTTTTCAATATGTAGACCGTCGGTATCTAATTTCAAAGTATCCAGTCCGTAAGGATTTTCAATATGCCAGGTCGCACTGCCATGCAATTGTTTATTTTTAAAATCAACGGTGAGGTCGAGCTGTAAATGGCGAATCTGAATGCTGTCTGCATTAGACTGTGAGTGGATGTCTCTTACAGTGGTGAAGGAATCAATCAATTCCGGTGCTGCTGCAGCAACTTGCGGACCGCGTCCTTTGCAGGCATAAAGAGTTATAAGTGTAAGGCAAATAAAAACTAATTGGTACAGTCTTGAACTCATGCGCATTAATCTGTTCTTCTAAATGTTAATATAATCCTTCGCTCTAAAGTTACGATGAATAAGCGGGAAAAATTTCGGCTATTTACACCAAGGCCACGAATTGATCCGGATGTTCGGAGATGTATTGATTCATCTTTTGAATTGCCTCCGGATGATATTGAGAAAACTGGTTGTCGAGGATTTCAAATTCTTTGAATTCATCATACATGCCGGCAAACTCTTCCACGGTTGTTTCCCTTTCCAATGCATCCAGGTTTAAAACATATACTTTCAGAACGTCGTCCAGGGTTTTAATCATTTCGCCAAATTGAATCGTTGCTTCCATCCCTTCGATGGCAGGAAGCAGAAGGCTGATGTATTTGTTTTGGATCAATTGCAAAAAACCGCCTTGTAATACCTGATTCTGGATATAATCGTAGGCTAGCAGCATTTGCTGACCGGGCGTAAGTTGCTCCATCAGACCGAAATCCTGTCTGCGGTACAGTTCTTCATGAATTGGCTGGGTCACCAGATCAAAAAGACTATCCTGTTCACTGGTTGCCTGTCGCCAGGTTGCTTCAGGTATTTGAGGTAAGAAATTTTGGTTCATTGTCGTTTAATTTGTTATTCCCGACTCGGTTGGGGACTGATATAGGCCAGGGCACTTACCAGCACTACTACGGCGGCTCCTACAACGTTCAGCCACAAGAATGAGACCACATCAGTATAGTACATCAATACTACCACGATTTCTGCCACAACGGCAGCTGCAAATACCCATTCACCGCCAACTCGTTTCATATAAAACGCCACTAAAAATATGCCCAAGATCGTACCGTAGAATAATGATCCCAGAATATTGACTGCTTCAATCAGTGATCCCATTCGGGTAGCGAACATCGCAACAGCGATACAGAATATCCCCCAGGCTAATGTGTGCAGCCGCCCCAACCATAACTGGCGGGCCGGACTGGTACTGTCCTTACTGTTGAGCAAGTGAATATCCATCAATGAGGAAGAGGCCAGGGAATTGAGTGCAGCCGAGATAGAGCCCCAGGAAGCCAGGAAAATCACTGCGAATAGCAGTCCTACCAGCCCTATAGGGAGCGTATTCTTCACAAAATAGAGAAAGATATAGTTGGTGTCGTTGATGTCTTTGACCACTTTCGATTCTTTCATGATTCTCCGAACACTGTCGCGCATCTGGTCAATTTGATGCCGGGCATTCGCAAATTCCGCAATCGCAACTGCCTCATCAGCTTGCTGGTGCTTGGCTTTTACCAATTGCAGACTTGCAGACTGATATTGTTGTTGCAGATCGGCATATTGTGCCTGAAGCGGTTCCATTACCTCCGGATGCTGCCGTTCTACAGAGGCCAGAGCACTCTCATTAAAATGCACCGGCGCGGGTTTAAAGGTGTAAAAGGCAAATAATAAAGCTCCAATAAGCAGGATGGCAAATTGCATCGGTATCTTCACCAGTCCGTTCAACAACAATCCTAATCTACTTTCGCGGGTGTCTTTTGCGGTGAGGTAGCGACCTACCTGACTCTGGTCGGTGCCGAAATAGGAGAGCGCTAGAAAGAATCCCCCAATGATCCCACTCCAAATATTGTAACGATCTTTCCAATTGAATTCGGTTGTGATCACATTCAATTTCTCTGATTTGCCCGCCACATACAAAGCATCACTCATAGTGACGCCCTCGGGAAGATTATAAATGACCAAGAATCCCGCCAGTGCCATCGATCCCAAAATGATCAGAAACTGCAGTTTTTGCGTGTGAGCAATCGCCTTGGCTCCACCGGTATAAGTATATATAATAAGAAGACCGCCGGTTATAATATTGGTCAAGTAAATATTCCATCCCATGATGGAGGATAAAATGATCGAGGGCGCATAGATACTGATACCGGTAGATAAACCCCGTGATAGCAAAAACAGTACAGAGGTAAGTTTCCGGGTACGTTGATCGAACCGATTTTCCAGATATTCATAAGCGGTATAGACATTCAGTCGCTGGAATATCGGAATAAAGGTGATGCAAATCACGATCATGGCGATAGGCAGACCGAAATAGTATTGCACAAATCGCATTCCATCGGTATAGGCCTGGCCCGGAGCTGAAAGAAAGGTGATGGCACTGGCCTGCGTAGCCATAATACCCAAAAGAACTACCGGCCAGGACATTTTCCTACCGGCTCGCAAATAAGTATCGGAATCGGTTTGGCCCCTGCCTTTTAAGACTCCATATATGATAATACCACCCAGCGTTGCCAATAATACAATCCAGTCTAGTGTACTCATGCCCAGTATCTAGTAAACAGGTAATAGAAAATAATCTGGACGACTAATGCGACCAGGACTATGACATACCATAGGTTCCAGTTGGTATTCGATTCCGATTGCTTTGTCATTTGAACAGACGATTAGTGCGTGACTGATCTTTTACCGAGAGCATATTCATAAACAAGCGAAAAGCCCCTGAATTACCCGCCGGTAATTGTCGGAAAAAGGAAAGTGGGGTATATATATAATGTCCCTTCCCATAGCTTGCATACAGGGTGGTGCCTTCCTGGGGCGCTTCATCGGTATCGTTCATTCTGAATAATGACTGATAACGAGGATCCCATTGCGATGCAAAGTAGAGTCCTCTTTCCTGTACCCATCCTTCGAAATCGGCAGCAGTAATCCTATTCGGTACCTGCAACAACCGGTGATCCGGGTCGATAAAGCTGACAGTCGCGTTTTCTTCGGTAGTCCGGAGATTATCGATTGTAAAGGGATAGGGACCGAGTTGATCAGTAACCAGCGTTCTCGGTGTATTATACTGAACAATCAGCGTGCCCCCTTGTTCTGCATATTTCAATAACAGCGGCATCCACCATTCCATTTTCTTTTCCGTATTGAAAGAACGGACACCGGTAACAATAGCATCGTATTGTTTCAATCGTTGTGGGTCAGCAAAATCTTGTTCGCCAAGAATATCTACGGTGAGACCGGATTGTTTCAATAAATCCGGAATTAAATCGCCCGCACCTACTACATAGCCGATTCGTTTTGCACTCACCTTCCAGTTGGGGCGCAATACTTTGGCTGAAGCGGGAGTGAAATATTGCAAAACCGGCAAATGATCGTATTGAATCAGATGTCGGGTACGGTTATATTTATTGTTGTTAACCTGCAGACTGGCAGTCAGGTAGAAATGATCATCTTTGCTATTGATGGCGGCCGACTGGCGTGCACTCAGCTGGATGGGAATCAGCGTGTCGCTGTTGGCGTTCAGATTAATTGGAGATATTTCAGCGATTGCCATATTGTTTCCGACGATTGTAAGTGAACCATTCTTGATGGCATCGAAACTGCGTACTCGGATAGTGGTTTGCAGGGAACCGTCGGGATTACTGATGATCAGTCCGGCTGGTAAGGCAAGCGAGACCGTCGGTACAATTCTCAATTGCGCTACGACATCGCCTTTTAGCGGATCCAGCTTTTTTGAAGACAAAGGAACGGGAATGGAGAATTCTTGTTCACCGATTTTCGCTTTTACGATAACCTGTAAATTATTTGGCGTCGAAGGCAGTCCCAGCAGAGAATCTGCAGGCAATGGATAATGCGCATCATCCTTTGGTGTTACCGACATCCAATAAGGTTCGGTAACCGGGGTATTCGCCGGAATAGTTACTAAGGAATTAAATTCATATAGACTATCGTTGATCAGATTCATTCTAAAAGTAGAATCCTTGCCCGGCCATTTTACCGACTGAATTTGTACCGGTTCGTTTCCGGAGCGGGCTATCAATCGGAGTGTGAAGGGGTGACGACTACCTGCAGTTACTTCATCGTTTTGAGTGACACATTCGGCCATGAAGCCGGTGGCATGCAAAATAATTCTATCTAAAGCAGCCAATTTCTCTGCTCTCCAAAATTCATCGTCTATATTATTGATCGACTTGCGAAGCTGTAATAATGCCGGCAATGAAGATTCGGGATGATGGAAATTGAAATTTTTTAGAATATCGTCGATTTGCTGATTGATTTCCGGTTTGCCGACGCGGTTCCAGGTGGTATCGATACCATCGAAAATAGAATGTAGCATCATATCACCGGCTACCAGTTGAAAATGTTCGGTTTGCACGCCCGCGACACTTGGAGTGCCCGCGCCCTGACTGCGGTGAATGCTCCGGCTTTTACCGGCTAATTCGCCATAGCCCATACCCATTAAGGCGTTATACTGACCTACCTGCAATTGCATCATCTCCGCGGAGATGGTATTGCGATTGCCAAAACGGTAGGCGTTAAAAAGAATCCGGCGGGGTTGCCAGGGGCTGACATAATGTAATTGGTTGGAGAATTTGATTCTGTTGCCTGCGGCTTCGAAAGCTTTTTCGGCCAGGATTGCAGACGCGGAGTGGTGGCCGTGACCTGCTGCGGCATTGGGAGGAAAACGACAGATAATAACATCGGGCCTGAATTTCCGGATTACCCATACTATATCGTGAACCACTGAATCTTCGTTCCAGTGTTTTAAAGTCTCGTTTGGAGTTTTGGAGAAGCCAAAATCGATGGCTCTGGTGAAAAACTGTCCGGCACCGTCCATTTTGCGGGCTTCCAGCAATTCGTAGGTGCGAATCAAACCTAGGGCAGCACCTTGTTCCGTCCCCAGGATATTTTGTCCGCCATCTCCACGGGTAAGGGAGAGGTAGGCAGTTTCGATATGTCTTTCGTTGACCAGCCAGGATAAGAGACGGGTGTTCTCATCGTCAGGGTGGGCAGCTACGTAAAGAACCCTTGTCAGGTTTTTCAGTCCGGCTATTTCATGGTAAATCCGGGCAGATTCAGCCGGTCGTACCTGTTGCCCCCAACTATTGAGGGAGCATAGTGCCAACACAGCTGTACTAAAAAAACTACGAATATTCATTATGCGAGACTATTAATGTTTATGGGTTATGAGGATAAACTCATAACCCATAAACATCTGATTAACTGTAAGTTATTATTTTTTGATCGACTTGATCAGTTTGTCATTGTTGCGGGCATATTCCTGTTCGTAAGGAGTGCCTTTTGCCAATTCTGTCGACTGCATAGCAGCTTTGATTGCTTCGTCTTTCTTGCCCATTTTCGCAGCGATTTTCGCCTTGTGGTGGTAGAGATAGAAAGCTTTTGGATTTTGGTCAATTGCCTTATTAATGTATTCGTAGGCTTTATCCAGGTTGGTGCCGGTTTCGAAATAATAACCTGCAGCCTGATGATAAGCTACCGAAGGCTGATTAACGCCTCTTTCGATATAGGCATTGATGCGCTCCTGGTTGTTTACAGTAACCGGGATAGCGACCAAAGTTTTGCCCCAGCTCAAGTGAATTTCGCAAGAGTTAAAACCGATATTGTCGATGTTGATGGTGAAAGTTTGCACCGCATCTTTTAAAGAACGGGCTTTTACGATCAGGCGAACAACATCATCGTCTGTATCATAACCTGCAGCACCCCAGTTACCGGTATTTTCATTGATGATAATTTCCCATTGCTCTTTATTGGGGATGGTATATAAAGAATACTTACCGGCTTTAACGGTCTTGCCACCGATGATTACATCTTCACCAAAAGTAATGGTAGTAGCAGCGTTTGCACCGGTACGCCAAACTTCACCGTAAGTGATTACATCACCATAAACATTGCGACCTCTGGCAGAGGGACGAGAATAGTCGATTTCAATGAACGAGGTGGAGAATTCCTGACGAAGGGTAGATTTGGGACTTAAACTAGGTAATTTCATGTCTTGCGCAAAGGCTTGAGACATTACCAATGTAGACAACAGCAAAACGGATAATTGCTTTCTCATAATGTATGTGCTTTTATGAGCCGCAATTTAACAGTAATGCAGGGCAATTAAAAGAAAAAAAAGGTTATAGTTCTGTAAAAAACAAAAAGACAAGGAACGCATGGAGGAGCAATTGTAGTCCTCATGATGCATTCCTTGTCAAAAAAAGTTTCTAGTTTTAGCAATATGTCTCGAAAGCATGTTGCAGGTTGGCAGCGATAGCTTCTGCCGAACGACCCTCAATCATATGCCTTTCAATCATGTGCACCAACTGTCCGTCTTTCAACAATGCGATCGCTGGTGAAGAGGGAGGATAAGGTAATAAATAAGTACGCGCTTTAGCTACGGCATCTGAATCATAACCGGCAAAACTGGTCGTGAGTTGATCAGGTTTTTTATCAGCGTTTTTTACAGCCATCAATACACCCGGACGGGCAGTGCCGGCCGAACAACCGCATACAGAATTGATCACCAAAAGGGTAGTGCCGGGTTGTTTCAAAGCCTGATCTACATCTTCGGGAGTAAGCAATTCTTTAAACCCCTGGCTGGTTAATTCCGCCTTCATCGGGGCAACAAGTTCTGTAGGATACATGGGTAATTATATTAGTTTTACCCTACAAAAATACAACAATAAAAGTGGTCGTGCATATATAGGCGTATAACGAAAACTAATTCTTAGTAGATGGAGTATTTTAAATTGATGGATGCAGAGCAGCTGCCTGCTTTAATTAATAAAAGAGAGGGCGAAATTAAACTGGGAGAACTGGTGGATACCGTCAGCTCACTCGACCAGATCTCTAATTCGGAAGCTAGATTTGTGCTATTGGGGGTACCTGAAGATATAGGGGTGAGAGCGAATCTGGGAGTAGGAGGCGCATCTACAGTTTGGTCGCTGGCAATTAAAGCCTTACTGAATATACAGTCTACAAAGTTACTGGCTGGTAGTGAGTTATTGATATTGGGTTCATTTGATTTTTCAAAATTAGCGGATGAGACCGATATTCTCCAGCTTCGGGAAAATACAGAGGTTGTAGATCTGGCCGTTGGTTCGGTATTGGAGAAAATCTACCGGGCGGGCAAGATTCCGATTTTGATTGGAGGGGGTCATAATAATGCTTATCCTTTGCTTCAATCTGCCGCTGTAATTAATGGATATGCAATTAATTGCGTTAATTTAGATGCGCATAGTGACTATCGGATAGCGGAGGGTAGGCATAGTGGCAATGGTTTTAGGTATGCTCGGGTGCGTGGGTATCTGGATAGGTATGCTGTAGTAGGCTTACATGAGAATTACAATAGTGCCGCTATAGTATCTGAATTTGAGGAAGATCCGGGGCTTAATTGTAGTTTTTATGAAGATATTTTTGTTCGTGGTCGGTTGGATTTCGACGCGGCAATAACCGCTGCCATTCGGCATGTTTCGGGTCGCAAATGCGGGATCGAATTGGATTTGGATTGTGTTGAGCGGGTATTGTCCAGTGCTGCGACTCCGGCGGGGATTAGTTCACTCGATGCCCGTCGATATTTATATCGTTGTGCATTAGAATTGGAGCCGGCGTATTTGCATATTGCTGAGGGGGCGGTGGCTTTGGCTGACGGAAGAACGGACGCTTCCACAGGTAAATTGATTGCCTATTTGGTTTCCGATTTTCTTAAGGCGATGTTAGAAAAATGATTTAGATGGCAGTCGTAATTCATTAAGTGTCAATTATTTTGTTTGTATCTGCTAAAGTGATAAGGATT
>CAZWPF010000077.1:0-12968 GCA_964636205.1 uncultured Chitinophagaceae bacterium
TTTTTTGCTATAAAGTTTTCTCCAAAAATTGCTTCAAAGCAGGCCCGCGCAAATTCTTTCCTATGATCTTTCCATCGGGGTCAATCATGAAAGAGGCGGGAATCGCGGTAATGTTATATAAGCGTCCTGCTTCGCTATCCCACATTTTAAGTTCCGATACGTGTGTCCACGTCAGTTTATCGTCTTCAATGGCTTGAAGCCATGCATCACGGTCTCTGTCCAAAGAAACACCCAGGACTGTAAAGCCTCGGTCTTTAAAATCATGGTATTGGCTTACTATATTAGGGTTTTCATGGCGACACGGTGTACACCATGCAGCCCAAAAGTCCAATAGAACGTATTGCCCCCTCAGATCAGAGAGTTTGACCTCCTTGCCTTCTGGTGTTATAGAGCTAAAGTCCGGTGCCGTCTGACCGATACTCAACGGTTTTATCTCTTCCATGTGCGCGGCGAATGACTGAACGGTCTCATTATTGGGAAACAGACCTCGTGCTTTTTCTGCATATCCGACCAAGGTTTCTTCATGCCCGGTAGGGTCCACCGAATACAAAACCAACATCCCGAAGAATCCCGCCAGGTTATCTTCGTTATCCCGTGAAAACTGCAAAACCTGCTCTGATAGTTCGGCAGTATATCGGTCATTTTTTGCTATGAGTTCATTTTGGACGACGCCCCGATCTTCACCATTATCAAGACGTTGTTCAAATTCACTTTGCAGATTCATTTGGTGCGCTTGGAATTTGTCACGCATTCCGGTAAGCTCTTTGAGTTTAGCTGATGTTTCAGATCCTTTTACAGTATATTGCTCCGGTGCGGTCAAATCAATATTCAACTCCAATTTTTCGCCGTTTTCCATGACCAGCATAAACGTCTGTTGCTCCACGGCCAATTCGTACAGTGTAGGCTCCGAAGCCGTCCCTTCCAAATAAAAATTACCGTCTTTGTCCACGGCTATCGAATCGACAAATGTGCTCCCTTCATACAGCATAATGCTATTTAACTCATCGGCATTGGCAATATGTCCGGTCAGTATAAAGTTATCATCGTTAGCTGCATTGCAGGCGTTAATGAAGATCAAAGCAAATATTTTGGTAAAAAATAATCCTGTTTTCATGCTCGTTCCTTTTCTAAGTTTTTATCTAAAATATCATGAAGTAGTTCCGACGAACGGAATTTTTTATTCCTCCACTTTCAATAGTTCAATGTTGTTCCTGTTCAGTTTGATCTTGCCCTCATTCTCCAACGCTTTCAAAAGCCGTGAAACCACCACGCGCGAGCTGTTCAGTTCGTAGGCAATCTCCTGGTGGGTCTTGTTTATGGTTTGGGAAGAATTGATTTTACCTGTCTCCAAAAGATAATGGTAAAGGCGTTTGTCCATATTCATGAACGCAATATTGTCAATCGCAGCCAACATCTCGTTAAATCGGTTGTTGTAGCTCATGAATACGAAAGCCCTCCACGTCTGGTACTTGCCCAACCACGATTCCATATAGTGCACCGGGATCATGGCCACCAGCCCATCGGTCTCCGCCACCGCCCGGATCTCGCTTTTCTTGTCTCCCATACAGCACGCAAGGGTCATGGCACAGGTATCTCCCTTTTCAATAAAATACAGCAGCAATTCTCCCTCATCAAAGTCCTCGCGCATGATTTTTATCGCCCCGTTGATGAGCAAGGGCATGGTCTTGATGTACTTTCCGATGTCGATCAGTACTTCTCCTTCTTTAAATTCAACCAGCTTAGCTACCGAGGCAATCTCTTCGATCAAAGCCGCCTCGAAAATGGAGCCATACGCATCCTCCATAATCTCATTATTCATACCTAACATCTCCAATTATTGCCATCCTTTCTTAAAAATTCAAATTTATACTACACATAACAATATAACGCTTTCTCCATCAATATAGCCTTTGGGACATCATATTATGGTAAAAGCATTACAATTTAATACGCGTCGTAAAACTAACTATTAATGCCAAATGGGTTGGTAACAAATGTTACCGAGATATGATTTTATGACAAACTAGAAGCCTTTATCGATGAAAAGACGAAAAATACCCTCTTTGTAACAAATGTAACTGACCAGCCTTTTGAATTGATGCAGATTTGTGTAATAAATTATTAGTGTTATATGGAAATAGCAGGATATATGTCGGCCATTTTAATAGGTGTTGCACTTGGTCTTATCGGCGGAGGGGGCAGTATTCTTACTGTGCCTGTTCTGGTATATCTTTTCAGCATAGATGCCGTTATGGCTACCGCCTATTCACTGTTTATAGTGGGCAGTACGAGTATCGCAGGGTCATTCTCCTATTTTAAAAAGGGGCTGGTCAACATTCGGACCGCAGTGGTATTCGGTATCCCGTCCATAGCGGCGGTTTATCTCACCAGGGCCTATATCGTTCCCGCCATTCCGGCAATCATATTCACTTCCGGCGATTTCATCTTTACCAAAAGCATGCTGCTCATGGTATTGTTCGCCATTTTAATGATCGTCACTTCGTTTAGTATGATTAAAAAGAACAAAGAAGCGGTGGTGGAAATCTCCCAACAGCAGACGTTTAATTATCCCCTTATACTGATCGAGGGAGCCGTGGTAGGTGTCTTAACAGGTCTTGTCGGTGCAGGTGGAGGGTTCCTCATCATTCCTGCCCTCGTCCTGCTGAGCAAATTACCGATGAAAGAAGCCGTTGGTACTTCATTGGTCATCATTGCGGCAAAATCACTGATCGGCTTTTTCGGAGAAAACAATGAAACCCCAATGGATTGGACATTTCTACTGTCCATAACCGTATTTGCCATTATCGGGATTTTTATCGGGATGGCACTGTCAAAGAAGATAGACGGAAACAAACTCAAACCCGCATTCGGTTGGTTTGTGCTGGTCATGGGCATATATATCCTTATTAAAGAAATCTGGTTATAAATAACAGTACCATTATGAAAACACATTATCAAATACTGATAGTTGGAGGTGGAACGGCAGGTATTATGGCTGCCGCCAAACTGCAACGGATGAAAAAGGGATTCAAGATCGCCATCGTTGAACCCTCGGAAACACACTACTACCAACCTGCATTTACATTGGTCGGAGCAGGTGCGTATAAAATGGAAAAAACAAAGAGGCAGGAAGCAACCCTCATCCCCAAAGGAGTCGATTGGATCAAAGATAAAGTGACCGGTGTTTTGGGAGACAAGAACGTTGTTTCAACAGAAAACAGCGGTAATTTTTCCTATGACTATCTCGTACTCGCACCGGGGCTTATCTATGATTTGTCGCTGATTGAGGGACTATCCGAAGCATTGGACAAAGGTGTGGTATGTAGCAACTATATTGACCCCGAATACACATGGAAACTGTTGCAGAAGTTCAAGGGAGGCAACGCCATATTTACACAGCCCGCAACACCGATCAAATGTGGCGGAGCACCCCAAAAGGCCATGTATCTTGCGGCCGATCATTTCAAAAAACAAGGGATTTTGGACAAAACGAATGTCGTATTCGCCACACCGGGAACAGTTATTTTTGCCGTGAAGACCATCGCCGATACCTTGATGAAAGTTATCAATCGGTATGGCATCGATCTACGTCTATTCCACACCCCTGTAAAGATTGATCCGGAACTCAAAGTTGTCTATTTTAAAGACAACACGCCACAAGATGCAAACAGACCGTCATCTCCGATTATAGATAGTTCTGTCGCTGATGGCGGTGTTGTTGAAGTTCCGTTTGATTTTCTGCATCTCGCACCACCGCAGGTTGCACCACCGTTTATCCGTAAATCCAAGCTATCCAATGAAGATGGCTGGTTGGATGTCGATGTAAACAGTTTGCAGCACAAAAAATACCCGAACATTTTCGGTCTGGGTGACGCAGCAGGTGTCCCGACCGCCAAAACCGGAGCGGCTATCCGCAAGCAGGTACCGGTCGTTGTTGACAATATCCTTGCCCTAATCAAAGGAAACGAGGCCGACAACAAATCCTATATGGGATATTCCTCGTGCCCTTTGGTAACCGGTTACGGAAAGATGACATTAGCAGAGTTCAACTACAAAAATGAATTTACGCCCGATCCTATGCTGAAGTACATGTTGATCAATGATAGTGACAAGGAGCATTGGAGATTGTGGTTACTAAAAAAATATATGCTCCCCTATATGTACTGGAATAAGATGATGAAAGGAAAAGACATTTAATTGACAGCTTGTGTAACTAATGTAACCGTATAGGGAAAAACAAAGCAACATCTTTGCATAAAGAATAAAAACAATTAAATAGAAACCCTTAAATAAAGTATTATGTTTTTTCAACATGTTTATGATAAAAGTTTGGCACAGGCCAGTTACGTAATCGGCTGCCAGGCAAAAGGAATTGCCATCGTCATCGATGCACAGCGTGATATAGATGTGTACCTGCAAATCGCAAAAGAAAACAACCTAAAGATTACCCATATTGCCGAGACCCATATCCACGCTGATTACCTTTGTGGCTCGCGGGAACTCGCCGCCGCTACCGGTGCCGAGATGTACCTGTCCGATGAGGGCGGTGAAGACTGGCAATACCAGTTCCCCCACAACGGGTTGAAACATGGGGATAAGATTACGGTCGGCAATCTTACCTTGGAGGTATTGCATACACCCGGACATACACCCGAAAGTATCAGTTTTCTTTTGACAGACCATCCCGCTACGGATAAACCGGTCATGGTCTTTACAGGTGATTTCGTCTTTGTTGGCGATATTGGCCGTCCGGATCTATTGGAAAAAGCTGCGGGCATCATCGGCACGCAGGAAAAAGGAGCCAAACAGATGTATCAGTCGCTTCAGCGATTTGCCGAATTGCCCGAATATGTACAGATATGGCCTGCACATGGTGCAGGGTCGGCCTGTGGAAAAGCACTGGGAGCCGTGCCGAGTTCGACGGTCGGTTACGAAAAGATCCGGAATTGGGCGTTCCAATATGAAAATGATGAACAGGGTTTCGTCGAATATCTTTTAGCCGGACAGCCCGAACCGCCACGCTACTTCGCCATGATGAAGCACTTGAACAAAGTTCCCCGTCCCTTGTTGGTCGAAGTCCCCAAACACCCCAAGCTGAGCAAGGACGAGTTCCTCACGGCCTACCACAACGGTCTAAAAGTAATAGATGCCCGCAATAAAGTTGATTTCGCGGCAGGTTACATTCCCGGAAGCATCAATGTACAGGGCAACAATTCATTCTCCACTTGGGTAGGTTGGCTGCTGGATTACCAAGAGCAGTTTGTACTGGTTGCTTCTGACAGGCAGATCGACGACCTTACACGGAAATTGATGCGCATCGGTATGGACAACGTATATGGCTACATCTCCGATGTGGAAAGCCTTGGCTTGGAACTCCATACCGCAGATATCATCGATATCGAAACATTCAAAGGCTATGTCGGAAAAGAAGATGTCCAGATCGTTGACGTGCGTGGCGAAGAAGAATATAAAGGAGGCCATGTTGAGGGTGCGGAACACGTATTTGTTGGGACACTGCAACAGAACCTCGATAAAATAAAGAAAGATAAACAGATCGTCATCCATTGCCAGGCCGGAGACCGTTCAGCCATTGCGTATTCCCTGTTAAAGAAAAACGGTTTTGAAAACGTCAAGAACTATTCCGGTGGTATGAAAGAATGGAAAGACAACGGAAACCCGGTAATCTAAAAAAACAAGCTATGGTAAGAAAAAACAATGATAGCAACCGTGGATGGTTGGCCATTTCGGTCGCTACTATCCTGTTATTGCTCCAAACAGGCGGTGCGTTCGCACAAAAACTGTTCTTTGAGCGGGTCTTTGATGAGAGTCTTGCACAGGCAAGCTATGTCGTAGGCGATATGGAGACCCGTGAGGTCATTGTCATCGACCCAAAGCGTGATATCGACACCTATCTCGAAATGGCAAAGGCAAACAACCTGAACATCACCCGTGTAACGGAAACCCATATCCATGCGGACTTTCTGAGCGGTTCGCGTGAGTTGGTGGCCGCTACCGGTGCAGAACTATTGCTTTCGGCCGAGGGTGGAGATGATTGGCAGTACGAATTTGCACATACACCACTAAGGGCGGGATCAACTATCAACGTTGGGAAGATAAAATTGGAAGTGCTGCACACCCCCGGTCACACACCGGAAAGCATCACTTTCCTATTGACCGATCCATCCGTTTCCAATACCCCCCAAAAAGCCCTTACAGGTGATTTCATCTTTGTCGGAGACGTGGGGCGACCAGACCTCTTGGAAAAAGCCGCCGGACAGGAAGACACGCAGGAAGACACGCAGGAAGAGAGTGCAAGACAGCTTTATAGGTCTATCCAAAACTTCCTGCATTTACCGGATGAATTGGAAATATGGCCTGGTCACGGCGCAGGATCGTTCTGTGGCAAGACGTTGAGCAATATACCGCAATCCACCCTTAAAGAAGAGAAGTTGCTGAACGGCGCATTCCAGTTTAAGGATGACGAAGCTGGCTTTGTCAAGTATATATTGGAGGACCAGCCCGAACCGCCGAATTATTTTGCGGTCATGAAACATCTGAACAAGGTGGACAGGCCTTTGCTCATCGAAGTCCCCCAGCATCCAAAACTGATGAAAGATGCGTTTCAGCAGGCACAGCAAAACAAACTCTTGATAGTGGATGCACGCAATAAAGAGAAAGTAGCGGCAGGTTACCTACCGGGCAGTCTCCATATCGAGGGAAATAAGACCTTCTCTACACTGATGGGATCATTGGTCGATTACAGGCAGCAAATGGTATTGGTAGCGGATAATGGGAAAATAGAGGATCTGACCCGAAAACTGATGCGCATCGGTATGGATAACATCTATGGATACATTGAGGATGTAAACAGTATCGGAAAACCGTTGCACACGACCGCCCGCGTGGATATAGATACATTCAAGTCGATCAAAGACAAAGATGACGTGCAGGTCGTCGATGTCCGTATGACAGGGGAATTTGCCGATGGACATATCGCCGGAGCGGAGAATGTGCCACTGGCTGCGCTGGTGGAGAACCTCGATAAAATCAGTAAGGACAAAAAGGTGATTGTCCATTGCCAGAGCGGTGTACGTGCTGCCGCAGCCCATTCGATTTTAAGGAATCATGGCTTTGATAACATCACGGTCTTTTCGGGTGGAATGAACGAGTGGCAAGAACAGGAAAACGAAGTAGTAAAATAAATGAACGATAGTATGTTCGGATTATTCAAAGATAAGCTGGCCGATACAGAGAACGACCGGTTAGCTGATGAAATTAAAAACGGTGCATTCCTCGTGGATGTAAGGACACCGCAGGAGTTTTCCGGCGGTTCAGTGAAAAACGCCGTAAACATCCCATTAAATGAACTGGAAACAAGCCTACATAATTTTAAAGGCAAAGGTGCCATTGTGGTTTTCTGCCAGAGCGGAAACCGCAGTGGAAGCGCAAAACGCATCCTTGAAAAGCATGGTTTCCAACAGGTCTTCAATGGCGGTGGTTGGCGTAGTTTAAATAAGTTGGTAAACAGTATCAAATAAGAAATGAGAGACTATATTAAAAAATGGACGTTGATGCGCACGCTGAGGCTCATCATAGGTATTGTTATCGTCGTACAGGGTATACATGATTCACAATGGATGCTTGTAGGGCTTGGAGCCATCTTTTCCCTCATGCCCCTTTTCAATATCAGCATGTGCGGCATTGGTGGTTGTGAAGTACCTCAGCAAAGACCAAAACGCCGTATAACAGAGGATGTGAACTATGAGGAAGTAAAATAATAGCAAATAAAGTAATCTGAACATGTTGGAATTTTTAAAAGAACCGTGGCCGTGGTACATCGCAGGGCCATTGGTCGGACTTACAGTACCTGCCCTATTGATATTGGGCAATAAATCCTTTGGGATCAGTTCATCCCTTCGCCATATCTGTGCATCCTGTATGCCGGCGAAAATACCATTTTTCCATTACGACTGGAAAAAGGAAGCATGGAACCTGTTTTTTGTATTCGGTATTTTTCTTGGAGGTATACTGGCTGCACTACTGTTGGCTAATCCAAATCCAATCGAAGTAAATCCGACATTGGTCGATGAGCTGGCTGGTTACGGCATTACCAGTTACAACAGCCTCATCCCCGAAGATGTCATGAACTGGCAATCACTGCTTACGACCCGTGGCTTTCTACTGATCGTGGTGGGAGGTTTTTTGGTGGGGTTCGGTACACGGTATGCCGGTGGTTGTACCAGTGGGCACGCCATCATGGGTCTTGCAAATCTTCAATGGCCTTCACTCGTGGCTACGATATGCTTTATGATCGGAGGCTTTGTCATGGCAAACTTGATTTTGCCCTATATATTATCACTTTAGAATATAAGAACACAAAAAATGAACAATACAACAAATACCGAATTGGAAAAGAGATCGCAGGACGCCATGTGTGTCAATGAAAGCCAATTGGAGCATAAATGGTACTACAACCTTAAATACCTGTTTGTCGGGATCATTTTTGGGGTGCTGTTTGTAAAATCCGAAGTCATCAGTTGGTTCCGAATACAGGAGATGTTCCGTTTGCAGTCTTTTCACATGTATGGCATTATAGGCAGTGCAGTGGTGGTCGGGATCATTTCAGTCTGGTTGATCAAAAAATTCAATATAAAGACCATTCACGGCGAAAAAATCACCATCTCGCCAAAGAAATTCAACAAGGGGCAGATCTACGGAGGGTTGACTTTCGGTTTTGGCTGGGCGATGACCGGAGCTTGTCCGGGACCACTGTTTGCACAGATCGGCACAGGCGCAACGGTCATTGCCGTAACGCTATTGAGTGCCGTGATCGGTACATGGGTATATGGGTATTTTAGGGAGAGGTTGCCACATTAGGAGCGTTGGGAAAATGACGACGAAAGGTCTCTATATTTTATGTATATCATTTGTATGGGCGGTGTACTCATTTGGTCAGACACGCCACAATGTTTGGTTAAGGGGAACGTTGGGATATGGGATAAGTGAAAAATTGGAAAGTGACCTGGAGTTCCAGTATAGGCGGCAGAGTGGCGTTGACACCAAGATGCCCTTTCGGCATGACCTGATGCAATCCGTTAGGAACTGGACCCGCTATCGGTTCAGTGATCGGCTTTTCGTTTCGGTTTCTCCTTTTGCCTACTTCAAGCATTATCGGATCGTCACCCAGCAAGTAGATCATACCTTCAAGCCAAGCCGTGAGTTTCGGTTCTCTGCCGCTTTGACTTGGAAAAAGGAAATCGGCAGAGGATTTGAGCTCATTAACCGTGGAGCGGCCGAATACCGAATTTTTAACAATGGTACGGATGATGTAACAAGGGTAAGGGATCGCATCGGGGTACAGTATGGTTTTGAGAATTTTTCGATTTTAGTCTTCAACGAATTTCTGGCCAACGTGGCGGGTGTAGACCGTGGGCATTTTGTTGACCACAACCGGATCGGCGCACAACTGGAATATAGGCCAAAGCCGCAAATAAAACTTAGGTTGGGCTACCTTTACATCGATAGGTTACCGCTAAAAGGGGAAACATGGCTTCATGAAAACAATATGTCATTGAACTTCATGTACAATTTCAAGACAGGAGGGTAAAATCACTTATTGTAACTTTAGTTACAGAACACTTATAATAATTTGTCGAACTTTACATGATTAAATATGTGCTACTAAGCATTTAGTATCAATGTAATATGAAAAGGAAAAAAACAATCAATAAATACGGTCTGATAGCGTTTGGAATCATCGCAGGGGCAATAGCAGGATTCGCCTACTGGCATTTCATCGGTTGTAGCACCGGAACCTGTGCCATTACATCAAACCCCTTGAACAGTACATTGTATGGCGGGGTAGTGGGTGGCCTACTTTTATCCTCTTTTAGAAAAGATAAAACAAAAGCAGCATGACATTCCAAGACATAATAAGCGAGGACAAGCCTGTATTGGTGGATTTTTTTGCCGAATGGTGCGGCCCCTGCAAAATGCAGGCACCGATACTCGACGAACTGAAAGGACGTGTCGGAGAAAATGCGACCATCATCAAGATTGACGTGGACAAAAACCCCAAGGTCGTATCAGATATGGCAATACGCAGTGTACCTACATTGATTATTTTTCGCAAAGGGGAAATCAAGTGGAGACAGTCCGGTATTTTTTCTGCGGATGAACTCGAACGTTTGATAAAAGAAAACAGTTAGACCGACGGAAAAAAACAACATATAAGGAAAGTATGGGCAAACGGAGCACAAAAATATTCTTACAGCTTTCCATCATAGTGATGGTTATCCTGTTGGTGGTGCCCTGTTCGTTAAAAAGGGAATACAAACAGACGTTTGACATACCGCTTTCCGAAGCCCCTAAATCAGCACAGGCTATCCATGCGTATGGGTGTAGTCTGATAAGCCGCACATCTACACCGACAAACCTTTCACTGAAAAAGAAGCATGTACTCTCCTTATTGGAATGGATACCTTCTATAAGGGTCATTGAACCTCAAAAACATTATTCCAGTACCCCTTTCGGAAAACACATCCGAACAACGGTTCCCATATATATCCTCCATGAACAATATCTGATTTGATTACCGGCCGCAATCATCAAAATATACCCTGTCAATAAGGGTCGGATCAAATACATATCATCAAATCAGTAAAAAACAATGGAACACGGAACAAAACTGAACGGAGTATCCATACTCCTTTTTAGGATAATGCTGAGCGGGATTTTTCTGATCGCCGGCATATCCCACCTCATTAATCCGGACGGTGTCACAGAACGCATCAACAGTGCGAGATATGCAGAATTTGCACATCTTTTCGGCGATCCGCATACACTTGGAGTATGGTCAGGTTATGCCTTGATACTTTTTGGGACGACATTCGTGCTGGGAATCTTCACCCGATGGTCAGCACTCGGGCTATTTCTTCTGCTCATACCCATCACGATAACCATCCAGGTGGGGAATGGCTGGATGCACGGCCCCTTCTGGAAAAACATCGCCATCTTTGGAGGGCTTCTGTTTTTTATCGTTAATAACCCAAGATCATATACTTTATACAACTAATCGTACGGAAAAATGAAAAAACATGTTTTAATTATTGCATCGCTGGCCATCTTCCTGTTAGGCGTATTCGGTACAGTTCAAGCGCAATCGTTAACAAATATTGAAATCGAAAATGCCGTAAAAAAAGACGGTAAATATGCTATCCTGGCCCAAAGTTCACGGCATCTTACAGGTGCCGTCTTGGCCGGCGCAGAAATTAAGGAAGACTTTCCCGATGTGCAATTTGTGGTAGGCATGGCCGGCCCGGTCGTCAAGGAGCTTGCCGAGGACGAAGATCTCAAAGAAGCTGTTGAAATCGCGAAGAGGTATGGTATCAAACTGATCGTATGTGAATTTGCAATGAACAGGTTGAACGTTAAAAAAACGGATTACGATGGTTATATCCAGACGACACCAAATGTCTATCGTTATATGTTTGGCATTCAAGAAGTCGGATTTAAAATACTAAGCCTTTAAAAGTGGGAAATATGATAAACAAAATAATATATACGGCTATGGCCAGTGCCACATTGATGAGCTGCAACAATATTAGTGAAAACAAGGATAGCGAAGAATCTGTCATCACCATTTTGCAGACTTCTGACATTCATGCTTACCTCAATACCCATGATGAACTATTTGTAGAAGACGGAGATATAGTGTTTAGGGAAACCGGAGGCTTGGCAAACATAAAAACCCTTGTAGATGGCGTGCGCCAAGAAAATCCCGATGGAACCATATTCATTGACGGAGGGGATTTTATCCAGGGAAGTGGTGAAAGTGTGCGCTCCAAAGGTGCTTTTTTTCCCACCATCGTTCAGAAAATGGACTACGACCTCATGATTCCCGGCAATTGGGAGGTCATATATGGTAAACAGGTCATGATGGACATCATGGAGGATTATGGTACACAGGTGATCGTTTCCAATATGTATCATGAAGATAACAAGCAAGCTTTGTTTCCACCCTATTGGATTACGGAAAAAAAGGGAGTCAAAATCGGTTTTATCGCCTACAACGACCCGGAAGTGCCGATACGACAAAACCCGATGTTCAGTGAGGGAATGGAATTTAATCCGGTAGAAGCAAACCTTAAAGAGTTGATTTCAGAACTCAAGGAAGAACAGGAAGTTGACCTGCTTTTCCTTATCGCGCACATCGGCATATCCAAGCAGGTAACTTTGGCCAATAATCCTATTGTCCAGGGTGTAGATTTTATTTTTGGAAATGATACCCATGAACGCGTCCGTGAGCCTATTCAGGGTAAATATGCTTCCGTAGTAGAACCAGGTTCATTCGGATCATTTGTCGGCAGGTTGGACATCAAAGTAAAAGAAGGCAAAATGACCGGTTACGACTATGAACTCATTGAGGTCAACCCGGAGAAGTATACCGCCAATGAAGAAATGCAGGAACTTATAGACACGCTTGTCGCTCCCTATAGAACCGAGATGGAACAGGTAATAGGCTATACATCGGCACCGATGTACCGGTATCTCGTCGTCGAAAATGCGATGGACAATTTTATTACCGATGCCCTGCTTTGGAAATCAGAAGCGGATTTTGCCGTATCCAACGGTTTCCGGTTCGGTGTGCCCATCCTGCCCGATGAAAGCGGAAGGGCATCCATTACCAAAGAGGATCTGTGGCGTATGCTTCCGGTCGATGAACACATGAAGATCGGTGAAGTCACCGGAGAACAGGTCAAAAATTGGTTGGAAAAGGAAATCAACAACGTATTTGCCAAGGATGCCATGCAACGCTTCGGAGGTTGGCTCGTCCGCTTCTCCGGCATGACGGTCAAGTTTGACAGCTCAAAGGCAATGGGGGAGCGTATACAGGAAGTCACCATACAAGGTGCACCATTGGATCTCGACAAAACATACCGCATGGCATCATGCAACCGTGAGGGAGA
>CAZWPF010000078.1:0-12966 GCA_964636205.1 uncultured Chitinophagaceae bacterium
CATCTGTTGTATAGCAGAATGTGGACTAAAGTGTTGCACGACCTGGGATACATTTCATTTGATGAGCCTTTTAAGAAATTGGTCAATCAGGGTATGATTCAGGGGAGTTCGCGGTTTGCTTTCAGATTTAAAAACAACAGAAATCTGTTTGTTTCACTGAATCAGAGAGCTGCTTTTTTGGAAAGCATGAAGTTGCCTTCAGATAAGCAGGCCATTGAAGCGAATTTCGAAAGAATACATGTGGATGTGAGTCTGGTAAATGGTGTGGAAATGGATACTAACCGCTTTAAACAATGGAAACCGGAGTTGGCAAAAGCAGAATTCGTATTGGAGCCAAACGGACAATTTATTTGTGCCGCTGAAACCGAGAAAATGTCCAAATCCAAATACAACGTGGTTAATCCGGATGATATCGTGTCTGAATATGGTGCTGATACGTTCCGGATGTACGAAATGTTTTTGGGGCCGATCGATGTGAGCAAACCATGGGATACCAATGGAATCGAGGGCGTACATCGTTTCCTGAAAAAATTATGGCGTTTGTTTGTTGATCCACAAGGCAACTGGTTGGTGACGGATGAAAAAGCAAATGCGGAGGAACTGCGTTGTATTCATAAAACTATCAAAAAGGTTAACGAGGATATCGAAAAATTTGCGTTTAACACTGCTGTCAGTCAGTTTATGATTTGTGTCAACGAACTGACTTCCCTGAAAACACATAAGAAAGAAGCGTTGGAACCTTTGGTTATTCTTATTTCTCCCTTTGCCCCCCATTTGGCCGAAGAGCTTTGGAATCGGTGCGGACATTCCGAAAGTGTGTTTAACGCAGCGTACCCGGTGCACAATGAAGAATACCTTAAGGAAGCTAATATCCGATATCCGGTTGCAATCAATGGGAAAACAAGAGTTGATATTGAACTCCCGGCAGAAGCTGATCAAGCGTTCGCTGAAAACGTAATACTTCAAGATCCGACAGTCCAAAAATGGCTGGAAGGCAAAGCACCAAAGAAAATTATCTATGTAAAAGGAAGAATGATCAATATAGTTTGTTAGTTGATCTGCGGAGACAACTCCTTTTTAATGTAACAATCGTTGTTCGAGACTGTCCATACCGGGCAGTCTCATTCATTTTGGTACCTGTTAAAAAGTTTATTCCAAACCGATTCAATGATTTTTATCGGGAAGGGTATAGATAAGCTCTATAGAGATTTGTTAATTCCTGATACATTCGCAGCGGTGTTTATAAAATGTCCTATTTTTGTTGCATCATATTACAGATGAAAACGAACCGACATACACCGATACGTAATGCAAATGCAATTTGCATCAGTTGGGCGTTTCTCACCCCTCATAACAAGGCCTTTATTTATTAAACCCTCCGTTTGTTCACTTTCTCTGAAACGGAGGGGTGTCATACTTTAATTATTCTAAATCCACATTGCAATTGTCTATACCTGAAAATTCAGGTACTTGTTTGCTTACATACTACAATCAACAGATAATAGCGAGGTAAAAAACATTATATCATGAAACCTATTATTAGTCATAAGGATTATCAAACTCTTAGAAACCTGGTTAACGGCTATCCCGAACATCTTAAAACAAAAGAAATCGGTCAGCTGATGGAAGAACTGGACCGCGCCGAAAAAGTTGATGAGAGTGCGTTAGACATTGATATTATCAAAATAAATTCTGTCTTCGAAGCGGAGGACATCAATACGGGTAAAATATTAAAACTCACTCTTACTTTGCCGCATCAAGCAAATCTGAAAGAACAAAAAATATCTGTTTTATCTCCTTTGGGTGTAGCTTTGATCGGTTTTAGAAAAGGTATGACTGTCGAATGGCAGCTACCCGGTGGGATGAAGACCCTTAAAATTCTCGATGTAATCAATAATTGATTAAATAAGCTGCAAAAACAAAAATCGTCATGAGACGCAGTTTCGTAATTGTTTCGACTCTACTGGTTTTAAGTACACTCTCCCTTGCGGTATTTTTGAACCCCAACTGGTTTGTCATTTTTGGTATTGTTATGGCATTGACCATTCTCGGATACTATGATATGTACCAAAGGCGACATTCCATTATGCGAATATATCCCGTTTTTGGACGACTTCGTTTCGTCATGGAAGAGTTAAGACCTAAAATTTATCAGTACTTTATTGAATCAGACATCGACGGAAGACCGATCAATCGTATCGACCGATCGACCGTGTACCAGAGAGCGAAGGAAGAAAATGACACCATGCCTTTTGGGACTCAATTAGACGTCTATTCCGAAGGATATGAATGGTTATGTCATTCGATTGCTCCCAAAGATTTTAAAACGCTGGATCATGATTTACGAACACTGATAGGCAATAAGGACTGTAAACGACCTTACAACTGCAGCATTTTTAATATCTCAGCAATGAGCTATGGGTCTTTGAGCTCAAACGCCATTGAAGCGATGAATGCCGGGGCAAAAATCGGGAGCTTCGCACATAATACCGGCGAAGGAGGATTAAGTCCGTACCACTTGAAACATGGAGGAGATATCATCTGGCAGATCGGTACAGGATATTTCGGTTGTCGCACACCTGAGGGAAATTTTAGCACTGAATTATTCCGCGAAAAAGCATTGCTTCCACAGGTTAAAATGATTGAGATTAAGATCTCTCAAGGTGCGAAACCGGGGCATGGTGGCATTCTACCTGCATCTAAAAATACTCCTGAAATCGCCGCTATCCGTGCAATCGAACCGCATACCTTAGTCGCGTCCCCTCCTTATCACACTGCGTTTAACACGCCAAAAGGATTGGTGAGATTTATTCAGCAATTAAGAGAATTGTCCGACGGAAAGCCTGTTGGATTCAAGCTTTGTATCGGACACAAGAGTGAATTCATCGGCATTTGTAAAGCCATGATGGAACTGGATATTTATCCTGATTTTATCACTGTAGACGGTGCAGAAGGTGGTACCGGTGCCGCTCCACAAGAGTTTTCAAATTATGTGGGGGCACCATTGTTGGATGGGTTGGATTTTGTTCATAATATTCTGACCGGACTGGATATCCGGAAGCATATAAAAATCATTGCCGCAGGCAAAATAACCAGTGGCTTCCATATTGTCAGAGCGATGGCACTCGGAGCAGATGCTTGTTACTCTGCCAGGGCGATGATGATGGCAGTAGGTTGTATTCAAGCATTGCTTTGTAATACCAATAAATGCCCCGTAGGTGTGGCAACACAGGATCCTCGTCTTACGGTCGGATTGGTAGTGGATGACAAGAAAACCAGAGTCGCAAACTATCATAAAAATACAATTGAGAGCGTGGTGGAATTATTAGGCGCTTCGGGATTGGATAAAAAAGAGAACATCACCAGATCTCATATCTACCGTAGGATTTCATTCCAGTCTATGCTCACCTACGAAGAGATATTCCCATCGTATGAGACCGGCTCGTTCTTGCGAGAAATTCCGGAACGATACAAACTGGATTTCAAACATGCCAGCGCCGAACATTGGGGCATATCCAATATAGGAAGCTGGAGCAGCTAATAACAGAAAGTCGGGAAATTCCCGACTTTTTTTATGCGCATCCCAAGGTGGATGAATGCCCGGATTAATCTGTAATACCTGCGCAGAGTAGCTTCCAAGAAGGGAATCAACATGTTTCAATAGCCTGATAAAAATCATATAAATACTGACCTAAGTCATATTTATCCGAACTATTTAAGAACAACTTTGTTGTACCGACTACCATTATCTACGGTCACAACAACTTTAATGGGTAATGGTAGTCGTACATCCCTAACCGTCTAAATAGTACCAACTATGTTTTTCGAACACATTTACGACAAGACCCTGGCGCAAAGAAGTTTTTTAATTGGTTGTCAGGCCACTGGTGAAGCAATCGTCATTGATGCCCGTCGGGACATAGACGTGTATTTAGAGATTGCGGCCCAAAACAATCTCCGAATAACACACATCACCGAGACTCACATCCATGCAGATTTTCTCTGCGGTTCGAGAGAACTAGCTGCTGTTACCGGAGCAATGCTGTATCTCTCTGCTGAGGGCGGGCCCGATTGGTTGTATGAATTTCCGCATATCAGCCTGAAAGATGGTGACATCATTCGGGTGGGAAATCTTAGTTTGAAAGTAATACACACACCTGGTCATACACCGGAAAGCATCAGCTTCCTGCTGACTGATCATCCCGCAACAGATCAGCCGGTGATGATTTTCACAGGAGATTTTGTTTTTACGGGAGATATTGGACGCCCCGACCTCCTAGAAAAAGCTGCAGGTATGATCGGTACTAAAGAAGTTGGCGCCCATCAGATGTTTCAATCGCTAAAAAAGTTCTCTTCCCTCCCGGATTATGTACAGGTATGGTCGGCACACGGAGCCGGATCTGCATGTGGTAAGGCTTTGGGCGCTGTTGCAGTTTCTACTGTGGGATATGAAAAGATACGTAACTGGGCATTCGAATTTGGAGACGATGAAGAGGCATTTGTGGAAAGTCTGCTCGCCGATCAGCCGGAGCCTCCAAAATATTTCGCACAAATGAAGCGGCTCAATAAAGTGAAACGTCGCCTTCTGATCGAAGTACCCAAGCATCCGCAGCTTAGCGCAGATCAGTTTCATGGGGCCTTTAAAAAAGCCATCCGAGTAGTGGATACCAGGCATAAAAATAAAGTGGCACAAGGATTTATTCCTGGAAGTATTAACATTCAAGGAAACAATGCCTTTGCCAATTGGGCGGGTTGGCTGCTCAACTACGAAGAGCAATTTATGTTAGTCGCAGAACCAGAACAAATGGAGGACCTCACTCGAAAACTAATGCGCATAGGACTTGATAATATATACGGTTTTGTTTCCGACGTCGATGGGCTTGGTATTGAGCTTGAGAAGATGAACAACATCACGAGAGCACAGTTAATAAGCATGCGAGAACTGCAGGATATACAGATTCTGGATGTGCGCGGACTGAAAGAATATCAGGCAGGACATATCGACGGGGCAGCGCACGTCTTCCTGGGCACTATGGAAGATCAGCTGGGGAGAATAAGTAGATCCAAACCAATTATAGTCTATTGTCAGGCAGGCGATCGTTCTTCTATAGCGTATTCTCTATTGGTTCGACATGGATTCAAAAATATCATGAACTATGCCGACGGATATGCTGATTGGATTAAAGAAGATGAATCATCACTGAATTTAGCCGGTGTACGACAGAATTAATTACAGCAAATGAGTCATCAAGGAATTTAAAAATACTAACGAAGCGTGAATTAGCAGTCGACACAAGTCAGTGAATTAGCAATTCATTAATTCCAATCACCGGTTTAATGACTATCTTACAGTTAATTTCCTGTTCGATAATCACCGGTGATTGTGTTTGTAAAAGCATATGCTAATAATGATTGCAAATTCAAATTATGGTGCACCATTCGGATTTGGAAGAGCAATTAGCATAATGATGGAGCAATTCTTTAGGAAAAACTGGTTGGTAGTGGTTGGGGTTGGCTTAGGCATTCTCGGAGGATTAAGCTATTGGTATTTTATAGGATGTAATTCAGGATCTTGTGCAATTACATCCAAACCTACTAATAGTGCTGCCTATGGCGGACTCATGGGAGGTTTAATTTTTTCAATTTTTGCAACGAAAAAAGAAACAAAAAAATGAGGTTTAATGAAATTATTCAGCAAGGCAAACCCGTATTGGTAGATTTCTTTGCGGAATGGTGTGGGCCTTGTAAGACTATGGCCCCGATACTTTCGGAAGTGAAACAAAATGTAGGGGATAATGCGACGATTTTAAAAATCGATGTTGATAAAAATCCGCAGGTAGCCGCAAGCTTTCAGATTAGTGGTGTACCTACATTAATCCTATTTAAAAACGGTGAAATTGTATGGAGACAATCCGGAGTGGTGCCTGCCGGAACTTTAAAACAATTGATAGCACAACATTTATAAGCAATGCTTCATTATCTGTACTTATTTATTTTCGTTGCTTTCGCAACAGGTTGTAGTGGAGACAACTTAGATCGGGAACGAAAACTATCCGCGGCAGAGTTTCAACAGCTTTCACAGGAACATCCGGAACGATTAATTATTGATGCCCGAACTCCTGAAGAGTTTGAAAAAGGGCATTTAGAAGGGGCGATAAATATTAATTGGAACAGTCGTGATTTTGAGACCCAGGTAAAAGATTACGAGAAAACCCGCCCTCTGTTTGTCTACTGCCTGAGCGGAGGGCGGAGCGCCAAGGCCGCCACGAAGTTGCGTAAACTTGGGTTTACCGAAGTGTATGAAATGCCCGGAGGCATTTTAGAATGGCGAGGGGAAGGTTTTCCGGAAACAAAAGTCAATACCGGAGCGATGGGGATTACTCAGTCCGAATATGATCATTTGATCAATGCAGATCGATTGGTCCTGGTAGATTTTTACGCTGAATGGTGTGGGCCTTGTAAGCGTATGAAACCTTTTTTAGGTGAGATTGCGGAAGACATGGAATCGAACTTGGAATTGGTGCGCATTGATGTGGATGAAAATCCCGAAATCAGCTCCGCTCAACAAATTTCGTCGATCCCGAGGTTGAAACTTTACAAAAACAGTCAGCTTGTTTGGGAACATTCCGGCTACCTCAGCGAAGCCCGACTGCGTCAGGTGCTTTCAGAATTTATAGGACAATAAGCATTAGCATTCAAAAAATAGTCTTTCACACTTCAATATCTGTTAGACCCGTCAGTCCGGCTCCCGCCGTCGCTGACGGGTCATTTTCTAAAGTAACTATACCTTAAAAGATACAGTATTCAGTTTCGACCCTGTCTGGAGCTATGAAATGCTATCGAAAGAGGGGAAAGCCCATTTAGAAATATAATTCAATATATCGAATAATGCCTAATCAAAAAAAATAAAAGAGAAACATGTCTTTTATTCAAAAACCTCTGTATCTTTGCCTCGTAATAAAAACTATGTTTTCCAAAACCTGTGAATATGCGATAAGGGCGATGATATTCATTGCCCAAAAAACCGATGAAGGTCGTCGAGTGGGTATCAAAGAGATAGCCACGGGAATTGACTCTCCGGAGCATTTTATCGCTAAAATATTACAGGAATTAAGCAGAAAAGGCGTTGTACAATCTGCAAAAGGCCCCAATGGAGGATTTTATTTGGATGATCATTCATTGAATCAATCATTGGCTGATATTGTCAGAGCGGTAGATGGCGACAAAATATTTCATGGTTGCGGACTGGGCCTGAAACAGTGCTCGGAATCAAAGCCATGCCCTATCCATCATGAATTTAAAAAGATTAGAAAAGGGTTAATGGAAATGCTTGAAAAAGCCAAGGTTGGAAAATTCACACAGGCTCTGGAAGCAAGCAAAGCATTCCTGAGACAATAACTATTTTTTTATCAAAATAAAAGACAAAAAGGTATTAATATCTTATTTATGAAAAAGCAATTCATAGTAAAATCCCTTCTATTCGGACTTGCCGGACTGCTGGATTCAATCCAGGTATTTGCAGAAGGGATGAACCCTTATACCTTCAGCTTCAATTCGAAGCAAACCGGATTATGGTTGATGCTTATTCTCGGCATTATCTTATTAACAGCCGCTCTAATACTGAAAATGAGAGTAGGACAACTTTCCAGGAGCATGAAAAAAAAGAAGCACCATCCGGAGGAAAGAATCAATGAACTATTTCAAAACATTAAAAAGGAAGATCTCGAACTAATAATCGAATCCCGCTCTTAAAGCAAAAAGAACTGATGTAGATGACTGCTACTCACCGTACTTACCTTAATAATCTCAAGCCTGTCCGCCGGCGCACAAACAGCACCCGCATCGGAGAAGGCGGGATTGCTAAACGAAGGTGGAATCATCATCACCATCATTCTAATCCTTATTCCCCTGCTGGCGGGCTTTGTATTACTTATTTACAAAATTGGAAATACCATTCGTCAGTACAAGAACCAAGCACTATTAGACGAAGCAGATACACTTGCACGCTATATAAAGAACCTCCCTGAAGCCACAGTTGAGCAGCAAATTAAAAAGAGAAAAATAGCACTCGAGTATCAACTCCCAGAACATGAACTGTCCGGGAATACGAGGCCGGCAGACTCCCGAGGATTGTTACATATCAATGCAGCTACCGGACTAAACTTTGTCGCAGCCAAACAAAAAGCACTCCCCCGACCCTCTATAGATCCAGCGCTCACCAAGCTAGTAATCTGGTATCTCGGCTGCGCAACATTTTGGCTCCTCTTTGGAACTACAATTGGTGAATACCTCGGCATTAAATTTATCGCTCCCGATGCTGACCATCTAAGCTGGCTCAGTTTCGGTCGCCTTAGACCAGTACATACCAACTCAGTTTTTTGGGGGTGGGCGTCGCTAGGGATGTTAGGACTTGGCTATTATATCGTTCCCAGAGTTAGCAACACCCCACTCTACAGCTTAAAAATGGGTTGGTATTCCTTGACACTCATCAACCTCACAGTGATCATCGGTTCTATCAGTCTGATGGCCGGCATTAACAATGGCGGCGGCGAATACAGAGAGTATATCTGGCCGATAATGCTTTTGTTCGGCATCGGTCTCGCCCTCACGCTCATCAATTTTTTGAAAACGATTGCAGCCAGAAAAACAAAAGAGATCTACATTTCCAACTGGTACATGGTCGCTGCCATTATATTCACGATTGTCATTTCACTAGTTGCTTACATTCCCTTCTGGCAAAACGGCCTGGGTGAGACCATCGTTCAAGGTTATTATATGCATCAAGGAGTCGGCATGTGGTTTATGCTTTTCACTTTAGGCATTGTGTACTATTTTTTACCGCAACAACTCAATAAACCGATCTATTCTTATAGCCTGGGCATCCTGGCATTTTGGACGCAAATCCTATTCTATACATTAATCGGAACACACCATTTTGTCTTTAGCGCCATCCCTTGGTGGCTGCAAACAGTCGCAATCGTTGGTAGTGCAGGCATGGCCATTCCCGTAGTAGCGGGCACTACCAATTTCTTAATGACCTTCAAAGGCGCCTGGCATAAATTGCGCGACAGCTATACGTTGCCCTTCTTCCTGGTAGGGATTCTGTTCTACTTTACAGGGTCAATGCAAGGCACAGCAGAGGCGTTCCGTTTCACCAATCTTATTTGGCATTTTACCGACTTCACGGTTGCACACTCGCACCTGACGATGTATGGCATCATTTGCTTCTTCCTTTGGGCATGCATATATGCTGTACTTCCTCGCTTAACTGGCAAGGAAGCACCTCAAATTACCATCGGCGCACACTTCTGGTTAGCCTTGATCGGGCTAATGTTCTACTCCATCCCGCTCATGTATGGCGGCACAATGCGAGGTTTGATGTGGCTCGAAGGACGGGCTTTTATCGAAAGTGTCACCATGATGATGCCCTACTGGCTTTGGCGAGCAATAGGCGGGAGCTTGATGTGGGCATCCCATTTATTCTTCGCCTACAACATGTACAAAATGATCGCAAAAAAACCGATCGTCGATATCAACCAGGCCACAGTACGAAAATTGAAATCTGAGATATTACATCCACAGGAAATAGTTACAAACCAAACTAACTAATTATCAATGGAACTGTTTAACGACCATAAAAAACTCTTCTCTGCAGCCACAGCGCTTTTTGTCGGATTAACCATTCTGGTCGCAATCCTTCCTGCTTTGAACAACCAGGCCAACAATCAACCTTTGCCGGGCTCCGCCGAGCTCAGTCCTGAAGCAAAGCGCGGGAAAGCTCTATTTATCGCAAATGGTTGCGTCGCCTGTCATACGCAACAGGTAAGAAACGTGGAGATGGACAAAACATGGGGTAACAGACCCAGCCTACCGGCAGACTATGCCGGTATCACACGAACTGACTTCTGGCGCAATACAGCCACGCTCATGGGAACGGAGCGAACAGGACCCGATCTCACCGACATAGGCACTCGACAACCTAGTACCGACTGGAACTTGGTGCATCTTTACAACCCCAGAATTGTCGTCAGAGAATCCATCATGCCTGCTTACCCATGGCTTTTCACCATAAAAGAAAGCCCAAATGACAATGATGTTATCGTAAGTGTTCCTCCAACTCATTTCAATGAGAAAAAAGGCAAAGTAGTGGCCACGCAAGACGCACTCGACTTAGTAGCTTATTTGCAGTCGCTCCAGCAAACGGAATTACCCTCGGGTATCTCGTCTACCGAATTTCTGTACAAAAAAGAAGCTAAGCCCACTGGAAATAAAGAATCAATCGCCATCGACGGGAAAGCTTTATATATAGCTAACTGTCAGGCCTGCCACCAAGCAAACGGCGAAGGATTACCGGGAGCCTTTCCGGCACTTAAGGGAAGTGAGATTGTAACTTCCGACAAAAACCTGGAATTATACGTTGATATCATCATGAACGGATATGATGCACGACCGGAATTCGGAGCAATGGCACCCATCGGAACCAATTTAGAATGGACTGAACACGAAGTAGCCGCCATTATTAATTACGAACGAACAGCATGGGGTAATGAGGGGAAGACCGTGACAACGGAGGAAATAAAAAGGATACTTGATTATATTAATCTTAAAATCGCCAAACAATGATAAAAAGAACGCTTAGTACAGTCCTGCTCTTTTTGTTAGCAATCGACTCCTTTGCTTGTCCGGTATGCGAGAGAAATCAGCCTAAAATGCTAAAGGGCGTTACACATGGGGCAGGTCCGCAAAGCAATTGGGATTATATAATCATATGGATCACCATTGTCATTGTTTTAATTACCCTATTCCTCTCCATCAAATGGCTTATCCGTCCGGGGGAACATTCTAAGAAACATATCAAACATGTGATTTTAAACAACGAGTAGCATGAGCAAAAAAACCAAGGTCTTGATATTCATTGATGATGACCCGATAGCGGAAACGTTGGCACCAGTCAGTTTTGATCTGGATACCAGAAAACTAACTGACGGAGCGCATGAACTAAAAATAATCAGTCGCGACCCATCAGGGAAAGAAGGAATTAGAAAAATCCCGTTCATAGTCCGTAACGGACCGGCTATTACTATCGAGGGTATAAAAGACAATGCAGTCATCGACGGGGTACTTCCAGTAATTGTGAATGCCTACGGTAAAGGAGATCAGAAGAGTTTTATAATTGAGGGAAGTGAAACCCCCGCCAGTATTCCGGCTTGGGTCTGGATAATCATCATCGGATTCACCGGCTGGGCGATGTACTATCTACTGCGATTTATACCGGGTCCTTAAGTTTTTTCATTAACTTAGGTTACCTCGTATTGTCCGGTCCACCTCCTATCTAAATTTATTTTCAAAACATGTTCACAATAAAAACCAACTACTATGGACATTACCAAAAACCACACCCTTGGCGCCATCGTCACCAAGGATTATAGAACTGCTGAAGTTTTTGAAAAATATGGCTTGGACTTTTGTTGCAATGGAAACAGAAGTCTGGAAGAAGCGTGCAATACGCTAGGTATCGATACTGAACAAATTATCACTGACATACAAAAACTACCGGAGGGCACTCAAAGTACTATCGACTACGATAGCTGGCCTGTTGACTTATTGGCGGACTATATTGAAAAAAAGCACCATCGTTATGTAACGGAAAAGATCCCCATTATTTTAAACTACCTGAATAAAATAAGCGAAGTTCATGGGGACAAACATCCGGAACTAATGGAAATAAACACACTTTTTAGGAGTTGTGCGGAGGAACTGACGAAGCATATGAAAAGAGAGGAACTCATTCTCTTCCCCTTTATAAGGAAGATGGTATCGACTGCCAATCCAGATGATCTTAAACCACCCTTCGGCACGGTTCAAAATCCGGTGCGCTCAATGATGCATGAACATGATCTGGAGGGGGAAAGATTTAGAAAAATAGCGGCGCTCTCCAATGGGTATACCCCACCTGCTGACGCTTGTAACACCTATAAAGTTAGTTATGCAATGTTAAAAGAGTTTGAAGATGATCTACATCTGCATATTCACCTTGAAAACAATATTCTGTTTCCCAAATCGATCGAAATGGAGCGCCAGTCACAGGGATAGTACCGATTCAACCTTGCAATCTCATTAAATATCCACATTACCCGTTTTGCTTAATTCCCGGCATTTTCGTCCATAGCTAAAAGTAAAAACATGAGTCCGATAAAACGCACTGAACATATCGCTCCACTATCCAGAGACCATCATTTCGGCTTATTATTCAGCTGGAAAATCAATCAAGGTATAAAACGAGGTACGGATGCTAAACGAATAAAGTCATATATCGCATACTTCTGGGAAAACCATCTTAGAACACATTTTAAGGAAGAAGAAGAAATTTTGTTTTTGAAAGATGAACCAGGATGTATGCAGGCAGAGAAGGAGCATGCTGAAATAGGCAGACTAATTAAATCAATCACGGAGAACGAAAATCCGGATACTGCAAATATGCAAGCACTAGCAAACATGATCAGTCAGCACATCCGTTTTGAGGAAAGAGAACTATTCCTCTTCCTGGAGCAAAAACTAAGTTTGGAACAGCTAACGGAAATAGGAAACCGACTAAAGGAACTACATATTGATGCACCGATGGACAATTACGGTGACGAGTTTTGGGCGGAAAAACCATAATATTCAGAGTATATAAATGGCCAAGCAATCAAAACAACAAATTTTAATAAAACACTAAGGTTTAAAACCCTTTATTATTCCACCATTGCCTAATTTTAAAGATGGGAACTGATATTACCACCCTGGACGATATTAAATATCTGGTAGATGCCTTTTATACAGAAGTAAGAAAAGACACACTGATAGGGCCCATATTTGCGGGCATAATCAGGGACAAGTGGCCGGAACATTTGGAAAAAATGTATCGATTTTGGCAAACAATTCTATTGAGCGAACACACATATGATGGCTCCCCCTTTCCTCCGC
>CAZWPF010000079.1:0-12097 GCA_964636205.1 uncultured Chitinophagaceae bacterium
AATTTCTCCAGAGCCGAGACTCGGATTGAAATATAATGTAGCTAGAGGGGTACGTCTGAAAGGTGCGGCAGGTATGTATTCTCAAAATATTTTGAGCACCAGAAGCGATCGGGATATCGTCAACTTCTTCAACGGGTTTATGCTTAGTCCGGACCAAACCATCTATCAAACCGATGGATCTCCGGTAAAGAACAATCTGTTGACCGCTTATCATTTGGTGGGTGGTATTGAAGTGGATGTGAACCGAGTAGAACTGAACCTCGAACCATGGCATAAAAGGTTTACACAACATATCGAACTGAACCGCAACAAACGTGTGGTCAGTGATCCGGACTTCCAAGCCGGCAACGGTACTGCATACGGATTGGATCTTTCAGCCCGCTATAGCTATCAAAAATGGTATTTATGGGGAGTTGTTTCCTATCAAAAAGTGGAATTTACCACTATCGATGATCAAGGAAAGGAACAAACATATGCTCCTCCATTCGATCGTCGATTGAATATGAACCTGGTTGGCTCCTACACTACGGGTAAGAAAAAGGAATGGGAATTCTCAACTCGTTACAACTTAGGCTCTCCATTCCCCTTTACACAGACACAAGGGTTTTACGAACAGATCAATGTTTTGCAAAATGGCATCAACACTAATTATGCCGGACAGAACGGTGAACTTGGCATGTTATATGCGACAGATATCAACGGGGGACGTCTGAGCTGGTACCATAGAATGGACTTGTCGGTTAGAAGAAGATTTGAGTTCACTAAATATTCAAATTTGGACGCTACCTTAGCTGTAAGCAATATCTACAACCGAAACAATATTTTTTACGTAGATCGCGTTGCTAACACAAGAGTCTATCAGTTGCCGGTGTTCCCGAGCATCAACCTAACCTGGAATTTCTAAATCCTAATATCCGCTGATGAAGCTGTACAAAACAATGTTCATCAAATGGCGGCTGTTTCCTGTACTGATGCTGATTCTATCAGCATCATTTACTTTTGCACAGGTTCATGCGCCATTTCATTCCGGCTTTAGATCGCTGATTCTGTCCGATGAGCAATTTCGCGAGGGGCACTACCAATTAGCGGCTATGTCCGCCACCCGTTTTCTTGAAAATACGGGTACGCATTCAGCATTGATCGGAGATAAAGACAGAGCTCGTTGGCATCAGACAGTTGCTAACCTTCGGCTCAATACACCGGGTTGTGAGGATTCAGCAAAACTGTTTCTGGAAAAAACCACGAATCCGGTGTATCAACAGCGGACAGCAATGGCATTGGCAAAATATTATTTTATCAATAACCGCCTTGCAGAAGCGATCCCTTTGTACGAAACAGCAGGCATCTCCAATCTCGATAATAAGGAAATCGCAGACGCTAAATTCGAACTGGCTTATAGCTATTTCAATGTTAGGCAATTCGATCAGGCCGAACCTTTATTCGCAACCATCCGGGAAGTTAAAGGTAATTATTACGAGGCGGGTAATTATTATTACGGACTTCTTTCCTACCATAAGGGGGATTATAAGAATGCCTTACGTAGCTTTAAACGAATTGCTCAATTACCCGAATACAAATCGGTAGTTCCATACTACATCGCCGAACTGTATTATTTTACCGGTGACAGAGATAAGGCATTGTCGGAAGCCCAAAAATTGATCAGTCAGCAAGATAAATTATACTACGATAACGAATTGCACTTGCTTGCCGCGCAATGCCTATTCGAACAAGAGAAGTACAAAGAAGCACTCACCTATTTTGAGCATTATTACGAGCGCACTGATAGAATCAGAAAAGAGGAATTGTACGAGATGGCGTTTTGCTATTATCGGATCAATGAATACAGCAAAGCTATTGAGAAATTCAAACAGCTGAGTAACACCCGAGATGCATTGGGTCAGACCGCCATGTACCTTTTAGGAGATTGTTACCTTAAAACCGGCGATAAAACGAGTGCAAGAAACGCGTTTGCTATTTGCGCCGGAATGGAATTTAATCCGGGTCAACAAGAAGCCGCTTTATTATTAGCTGGTAAGCTGGCACATGAAACCGGGTTCCACGACGAAGCGACCGTGCATATCCGTGCACTCCTGGGATTGTATCCTAGTTCGGTTTACACAAATGAAGCTCGCACGTTATTAGCTATACTGCTTGCAAAGACCAATAACTATGAAGCTGCTTATAGCCATCTTAGAGAGATCGACAGAAATACACCACAGGCGCGCGCTGCTTATCAAAAGGTAACCTATGGCTTTGCCATGCAGCAGCTGCAGATAGGCGATCTACAGCAGGCACATTCCTTGCTGGCACAATCCCTGCAGTATCCTGCCGATGATGCCTACAGAGCCGTAGCAGCATTCTGGATGAGCGAGGTATCTTATAGGATGCAACAATATGATACGGCGACCCATTATGCCCGTATGTATCTGGATCTGGTAAATAATGAAAGAAGAATCATTCAGATCAGTCCGGTCGCTACGCGTCAGAATGCTTATATGACTTTGGGTTACGCTGCGCTAAATGTAGAAAAGTTCGATCAGGCTCAGAATTGGTTCCAACAAGCTAAGGCTGCCGACGGAGGATCTATGAATATGATCGCTACTTTGAGGGAAGCAGATGCAGCATTTATGCGTCGTCAGTTTGTACAAGCAGCTCAACTTTATGATAAGGTGATCGCCGGTAGCAATACCTCAGATGCCGACTATGCGCGTTTGCAAAAGAGCATTTTGCTAGGGCTGCAACAGCGTAATAAAGAGAAGAACGCATTGCTTCAATCGATCATACAGGCAGAGCCCGCATCACCCTACCAGGCAGATGCGCGGTACGAATTGGCACTTAGCCATATAGAGGAAAGCAAATATCAGGACGCGATTGAAGTTTTACGACCGCTTACCGAAGGTCCGGAAAACAGGAAGACAACCTCGGCATTATTGAAAATGGGATTTGCGTGGCAAGAACTGAAAAATATAGAAAATGCCATTGCCGCCTATCGTAGAATTGTTGCGGAGTACCCGGGCTCATCCGATAAATACACGGCATTGGAAGCTCTTAAAGTTCTTTATATCCAGTCAAACCAACCGGCTGCATATGCACAGTTACTCAACGAATTCAATCTGCCGGATTCCGATGGGCAGTCTTTGGATTCAACTTATTATGCCGCCGCAGAAAGCAGATTCGCGGCCAAAGACTACCAAGAGGCAAAGACAGCCATGGGTTCTTATTTAAGTCAGTACCCTACCGGACTGTTTACCCTGAAAGCACATTACTACAAAGCAGAAAGTCATTACCATCTTAAAGAATTTCAAGAGGCTATTTCTCATTATGAGGCAGTTCTGGATTTTCCCGGGAATGAATTTTCTGAAATGAGTGCAACTCGTGCAGCGGCAATTGCCTATCAACAACAGCAGTACGATAAGGCATTCCGTTATTACAGTTTGCTGCGCCAGTATGGAATGAGTCAGAATAGTTTACAAATTGCCTATGCCGGACTGATGAAATCGAGTTTTCATATTGGTGAATACCGGTCAACAGCCGAATTTGCGGACACCTTAATATCCATTTCATCAATTGACCTGAATACCCAAATCGAGGCCAAATTTTATAAAGCCAAATCGCTCTTTGAACAAGGCCAACTGGAAGATGGTTTGACATTATTCAAAGAGCTGACCGAATCAAGGAATGGTGCTATCAGTGCGGAAGCGAGATATCACATTGCCGCGTCATTGTTGAAGCAAGGAAAATTAGAGGATGCTGAAACTAAAGCAGTAGAATCTATTAAAAAATCGGCGGGTCAGGATTACTGGATTGTAAAATCCTATATTCTTTTAGGAGATATCCTCACCGCCCAAAAAGACTATTTCAACGCCAAAGCTACCCTGGAAAGCATTATAAAGAATACGAAGATCGAAGAATTAAAGGCGGAAGCCGGGCGCAAACTGGAGCAAGTGCGGGAATTAGAACGGAATGAAAGTAAACTGGAAGATTAAAAAGCTGCACATGAACAAACAGCTTATAGCGATATTGATACTGGTGGTACTTGCGTGCCAATCTGCGTACGGACAGCGAAGAAAAAAGCGTCCTCGCGAAGTAATTCAAAATAATACAATCGAGGTCGTACAATCGTATCGACCCGAAATACAGCAGTCACATAAACCGGAGCTTCAACCTGAATTGCCACCGGCCGACACCGCTTTGGGTGTGCAAGATTATGAGGTACCAATACAAACGCTAAACTTCACATATCGGTCACAACCACTCAAACCATTGGCTTTGCTGGGAAAAGATCCCGGTGCTAAAGCTTTTGAAAACTATTTGAAATTAGGCGGAGGTAATCTTTCTACTTTTTATTTGGACGCCGGGATCGGTAGTTGGAAAGGATCGAATTTTCAAACTGCATTCCACGCACATCATTTATCACAAAAATCATCCAATCCCAATTTGGAAACCATGCGCACGGGATTGGAAGCTGATGGATCATATATTACCGACAAACATACTTGGAAGGCTGGAATCGATTTCTCCAGAAATTCTGACTTTCTAAATACTACTCTAGTTCCGGTTCCGGGTAGGGAACCCTATCGCCATTCCCTTACGGGAGTCAGACTGAACATTTCTACCGAAAACAGAGTCGATAATATTTGGGGACTTCGTTATAATCCACAGATTAATTTATCCTTATTCGGAGGTAAGCCGATTGATGGCGCGCAACAGTTTTACGCTTCCTTACCTTTTTCCAAGCAAATAGATAGCAATCTAAGCGTTCACATAGGTATCTCAGGACGATATACCGGTACTTCGATGGCTGGAATTTCGGAACAAGCCGGAATTTTTGCCTTCCATCCCGGGGTATCCTTCCGCAACAGCTTTCTAAAAGGACATGCCTGGTTAAGTCCGACTATCGGAAAAGGTGGGAACACTTATCTTTTGCCCGATTTGATGGCTTCTGCTCAGCTAAATCCGCTTGCCATTAGCGCAGGATGGCGAGCAAATTTGGAGCAGAATAGCTTCGACCGACTTTACCTGATCAATCCTTACATTGCCGCTTCCAATGCTATTGCTGTAACCGGCCAATTTCGTAAGGATGAAATATTTGGTGAGATTGGCACACACATAGGTAACTATATGCATTTTTCTGCCCGAACAAGCTGGTGGCAGTTCCGCAGTATGCCTTTATTTGTAAATAACAATATCGAAAGAACTGAGTTTGATGTTATTTCTGATCCCTTGATAAATGCGTTTTCCATTCAAGGAGATTTTCGGTATCAAATAGCCAACAACTTCATACTCGGTGCAAATGCGATTTGGTTTAACTACTATCAAAGTACTTATACTAATGTGTGGCATGAGCCGGGTTTGCAACTGAAAGCTGATTTCCAATACCGTCCGATTGAAGATTTGACCATCACTGCGTATATGTTGATGTTGGATCAGATATACGCTTTGGATGCCAGAAACCGTTCGGTAAAACTCGACCCAATTATGGATATCGGGCTTGGATTGGATTATCAAATCATCCCGAGATTATCGGCTTTTATGAATATTAATAACCTCCTGAATAACAAATATCAACGCTGGGCGCACATCCCGGCATATGGTTTTAATATTTATGGAGGGCTCAGGTTAAAATTCTAGTAACTATACTAAATTTCGCCTAAATCCCGTGTAATGTTTAATTTACACCTCAATTCAGAACCAATCACATGGATATCACGCGCTACATAGGACTCTTTCTTTTAAAAAATAAGTTTTGTTATATACACGGACTGGGAAATCTGACTTTGATTAAACGGCCCGCTACCTTAGAAGGCGATAATATCAAAGGTCCCGAGTATGTGGTTCAACTAACTCCTACCGGCTCGATTGATGATAATCTGGCTAATTTCATCGCAGTTAACGAACAAATTAGTATTGCAAAGGCTTCCAATGCGCTGCGGGATTTTAGCGTACAGGCTAGAGCTGATTTATCGGAGGGTAAGGAAGTGATCATACCAGCCCTGGGCCGCTTTGTTCAGAGTGAAAACCAAATTTATTTTGTTACCGATCCCGATTTACAATACGCTCCGCCTGCTGTGCCAACTGTGAAATTTGCCAGAAAGACTGAAGAACCCGAGGATAAAAAACTGGGCTCCCTACCTAAAAATGAAGATATAAGTCGGGCTAAATCAGCCAACCGTACCCAAACTTTTATCTGGATTTTAATTTTTGCTGTAATTGGTGTAGGGATTGTTTTTGGTGTCAGATTTTTGAGCGAGCAGTCAGCGGTGCAGCAATCACCGGTTGCAACACCAGTTACTCCGGCACCTGCAGCACCCGAACCGGAGCCATATTATCCTGTCGATAATTTAGATTCTAATGGCAATCCTGAGGAATATGCAGTTGGTCAAGCCGATGTGATGGATACCGAAAATGATGGAGATGTATTAATCAATCAGGGTCCAAACATTCAGTATGAGGTCGTGATTAATAGTTATGAGGATTTTGAGAAAGCTGAAAAAAGAGAAAGAAGACTGACCAGTTATGGTAATCATGTAAAATTGAAGACCAAGGATTCTTCGAATTTCTATATTGTCGTTCCTATGAATACACCTGCAGCTGATACGACCAGAGTGATAGATTCACTGAGGAGATTGTTCAATCCTCAGGGAACCGTATTCATCTACAAATAGGTTAACTCTAGGGTTTACAGCTAAACTACTTGACTGTGCTACCATCTGGAGACCGGTGTCGTAGGGCAGTTTTTTACTACTTGCTATCCGGCTAGGTATGGGGTAACAATAAAAAAGCCAGCCTGAGAACAGGCCAGCCCCTATAAACCCTATCACCATGAAAACTTACTTATAAGAAAGCTTAAAGCTCTTTTTTTACGTTACTATTACTAATTAAGCAAATGTAAATAACTGTTTGATAAAAACAAGCCCAAAAGATATTAATAACAATTGGACAACAATTTATTTGATATTTATCAAAAAAACCTTGCCAGCAAGTCGGTTAAATATTAGCATAAAGAAACTTTCGTAGATGCGTTAATAATGAGCCGAAAAATCCTATTTATTAGACAATTACAAGCTTACAAAATCCTTCGGGGTTCATATGTGCATTTTTCCCAAGAAGGATATTATAACTGCATGTTATTCATAATGCGTTCCAGGTCTTCGTCGCTATAAAATTCGATTAGAATTGTACCTTTCCCGTTCTTCTTTCGATCCAATTTCACTCTTGTTGAGAAGTGCGATGCCATGGAGTCTTCTATCCGCTTGTATGCCGGGGGTAATGGAGAAGCGCTAGATTTACTTCCCGGTTTCGCGGTATCTCTTTCGGCAACCATTTCCCTCACCAATTGTTCTACCTGTCTTACAGAAAGCCCTTTTTGTTGTACTTCTCTAAAAACATAAAGTTGCTGATCAATCTCATTCAAGCCTGAAATTGCTCTGGCATGACCCATTGAAAGCGAGCCGTCTCTAATTGCCTTTTGAATATCGGGTGGTAATTTCAGCAAGCGCAGGTAGTTAGCGACGGTGCTCCGTTCTTTCTTCATGCGCTCTGCTACTTGTTCTTGTGTCAGTTCGCATTCGTCCATCAGTCGACGGTAGCTTAGCGCAATTTCAATAGCGTTGAGATCTTCCCGCTGCAGATTCTCGAGCAATGCCATCTCCAGCAATTGCTGATCGTCTGCTGTGCGGATATATGCCGGAATATCTTTAAGACCGGCCATTTTCGATGCTCTCCATCTCCGTTCGCCTGAAATCAGCTGGTATTTATTACCTACCCGAATCACGGTAATAGGTTGTATAATATCGTGCAATGCGATACTTTCCGACAGCTCTTTGAGCGCCTGTTCGTCAAAATCCCTTCTCGGTTGTTTTGGGTTGACGATAATATCTGCAACCGGAATACGGCTAATATTACCACTTATATTTTGTCCTGACACAGCAGGTGGAACACCTTCGTTTTGGTTTAGATCTTCATCTATAGTATTGAGTAAGGCCCTAATACCCTTTCCAAGTGCCTGCTTCTTATTGGTCTGTGCCATGATCGTCTGTTTCAAAAATTTTATCCTCGTTTTTAATCCGCGTCATATCATTCTTCTGCAAAATCTCTTTAGCCAGATTCAGATAATTGATCGCACCGGTGCTATCTGCATCGTACATCAGAGCGGGTTTACCAAAACTCGGAGCTTCTCCCAAGCGGGTGTTTCTATGAATGATGGTATTGAAAACCAAATCCCCGAAGTGATTTTTGATTTCTTCTACCACCTGATTACTCAAGCGAAGTCGACCATCATACATGGTCATCAGAATACCTTCAATTTGCAAGCTGGTATTGATACGTGTTTGTACAATCTTGATTGTATTCAGCAATTTGCCGAGGCCTTCCAATGCAAAGTACTCGCATTGAACCGGAATCACCACACTATCTGCTGCTGTCAAAGCGTTGACGGTGATCAACCCTAGTGAGGGGGAGCAGTCGATGATTATAAAATCATATTTCTCTCTAACCTCCTCTAAAGCATTTCGAAGAATATGCTCCCTGTTGGGTTGGTTGATTAATTCTATCTCAGCACCCACCAGATCCAGATGAGAAGGCAACAAGAATAAATTCGGGGTTTCCGTCTCCAGCACAACCTGACTCACCGGGGTCTCATTAACCATTACATCATAAAGGCTGAGTTGAATATTTTTGAGATCAAAGCCATTACCTGTGGTGCTATTTGCCTGAGGATCCGCATCGATAAGCAAGGTTTTATATTCCAGTACAGCCAGACTGGCCGCCAGGTTTATAGCTGAAGTAGTTTTCCCTACTCCACCCTTTTGGTTAGCAATTGCTATTAGTTTAGACATAATTCAGGTTCCTTTTGAAAAAATGAAACCAGGAAATCCGAATTTCCGACATTATTGCTATTTAACCTACAGCATAATATTCTTCGTTCACCGGCCCAAATAATATTCGGGTTTCTGTCTCAGTATTTCCTGCTTTATTCCTTAATTCTAATCGTTGCTCCGATTTCAGGCAAAATCAATTCTTTGCCTGCTTTACTGAACATTTCCTTTGATTTGTCGTGATCTATTTTGATATACCCAAAGGTATCAAAGTGGACACCAACAACCTTGTTACACTTTATAAAATCCGAAGCAATTAATGCATCGGCTGCATCCATTGTAAAGTTTCCACCCACCGGCATAATCGCCACATCAGGTTGTGCATAATGAGGGATCAATTGCATATCCATCATCAAGCAGGTATCCCCGCTATAGTAAAAATTGCCATGCTCTGTGGCCACAACAAATCCTCCGGGATTAGCACCATAGGTGCCATCAGGCAATACGCTGCTATGCCAAGCCGGAACAAAACTCACTCTTCCAAAATCAAATTGGTAAGATCCGAAGTTCATCCCATGTACCCGCTCGTAACCCTGTGCCTTCACCCATTCTGCCACCTCGAAAGCAGCAATGACCAAAGCTCCGGTATTATGTGCGATCGGCAATAAATCTGTCACATGATCCCCGTGACCATGCGAAACCAGAATATAATCAGCTTCTATTTTTTTAATATCTATATCCTTTGCTAATTCATTTCCACTAATAAACGGATCAAACAAGTATTTCTTACCACCTAAACTGATTGAAAAACATGAATGACCGTAAAAAGTCAATTCCATCATAATCTATTTAAATAAAACCCAATACGACAATATTCAAGCTACACAAAATTAGTGTTCCTTGACGATATTTAAGAAGGTAAGATAATTATGTGGAAAACTTGCTCCGTTATTCATAGACAAACGCCATCCAGTCTGACTTGACCATACCGACGGAAATGCTATTCGACATTCTGGCGATTCCGATATCATAGCCCTGGCTGATGTTTAACTGGACAATATCACCGGATTGATGGATCAGATCGCTGTCTAAAACAACCCGCATAGCCTTTTGGACCTCAGGAATTTCTTTGATATAAGTCCAGTCATGCACAGAGTTTTCCAACGGACTAATAATATTAATCGATACTTTATAGGCATTAACGACATTCCCTTCCTTGTCTTTCGGCGAGGGCAGCACTTGTATCACTTTTACCCGACTTACCCCCTCGATTCTATTCAATCTGTCGGCGACTTCAGTCAGTTTTTCAAACTGAGACTTCCTATTCATTATAAAAACTACAGTCCCTATCATCATAATTCCGACTACCACCAATGCAATCTTGGGAGTCCGACCAATTTTCGGAACTTCATAAGGCTGATCATCGTATTGCTTATTAATCACAAAACTGCCTGCGGCCAAGTCGTGGAAAGTTTGCCGGGTTTGCTTATTAAAAATGAAAAATACAATTGCGCCGCATATCCCGGAAAAAACAATAATCGCTTGAATTATTGAGATAACAGATGTTAGTGAAATGCCTGGGAAGCGAAATCCATTGAGGAAGAATGGAGTTATCAAAACAAGTGTGCGAATCAAAGAACGCTTGTAGCTGATTGTTGCACCGGATGCATCTACCAATTGAATCCTAAGAATTCGCTTTCCAATTGTTTGTCCGCCGCATATCGACGAATTCATGACAGAAAAATAACTCAATGCAACGATCCACCCCACCAAGTTCCCCTGGTCACCCAAAGCTATAAACTGGGTTCTAAAGACTAGTCCCAGTAATATCCCCAGTATTCCCAGAAGAACTGTATCAATTAGAAAAGCCCCGACGCGTGACCAAAAACCGGATATAGGTAATAAATTGTCCATTTATCTCAAATATTGTTCTAAGATAATATAGATAATTAAAAAACAAGGAGGGTGTTATCAACTGACAGCACCCTCCTTTGCAAAAATGAATTTAATTCCTATCGAAATTCAATAATATCGGCAGAAACTGTGCATTGCACTTGCTCATAAATCAAAATGAAAGAAGATTTATAGCTAACAGTCATATTTGCCAATGCCTGATTATCTTTCAGAGGAACCTTAAGCAACAAATCGCGTTTAGCTTCTTCAATTAAGGCTTGCTTTTTTAAACCGCCCAACCCGATAATATAAGTTACAGTTGAAGTCCCTTCTGCATTTCTGTGAACATATGAAAAGTTAGCCTTTTCCAAATTTGTCACCGTTGCATTTGTTGCTATCCCGCTATGTAATGCACAACTGGAGAATATTGTGGCCAAAGAGGCAACAACTGTCAAATTTAAAAGTATTTTTTTCATTCAAATTGGTTTTAGTGAACTAATATATTTTGACGCTACAATATCTAAATTATATTCAAAATAAGAAAGAGAGGGCGGGAAGAAAATTATCTAATATATGTTATCAGGATCTGCGACTGTTGAGCACATTACTATAGCGGGCCCATCAGCAGCGCTGAAAATCAATTGATAGGCAGATAACATAAGAAGCAACTATGGATGCATTCTACTCAATGTATAACTAAATTTTAATCTAATATGACTGTTTATAGATTCATAATGGTCATGCAATAACATACCGCGGGGTCCATTCTTGCTAATGCTTGAATGGAGGTACGAGCAAATTGCGCCTATACCGCCATCTGCGTGCGAATCCCGAATTTCACCGGAAAACAAGAAGGCCATCGCAAATCAATTATTCTGTGACGGCCTCATAAGCCAACGACGCAGGAATAATGGAAATCAGAACCTCGACAATTCGAGCGATCACCTAATTTGATCTCTCATCCTTTTATTGTGAAGCAATCGACTTGATGTATCTTTCCGACAAAACAGCAATGAAACTCCCATCAATGTCGATCAAACCTCTAACTAATATTCTAATTATCATCACGATTCAATTGTCTGCATTCCATCTTATGGTGCTCACCGGTTTCGTACCATACCAGTACGTAGGAGGTGGCCGCATTCAGTCTTATTCAGAAATGGTGGGAATGGAAATTACTGCTTTGATCGTTAATATATTCTTCATCTTGCTGCTACTCATGAAATCCAAAAGGATCCGCCCCTTCTCCGGGATGAAGGTAGTCAATGGAATTCTTTGGGCTTTCTTTGGGCTTTTCTGCCTCAACACTATCGGCAATCTACTGGCCCCTACCCTGTTAGAAAGGTCATTTGCATTTGTTACTAGTGCTATGTCTATTCTTCTGCTAA
>CAZWPF010000080.1:0-8047 GCA_964636205.1 uncultured Chitinophagaceae bacterium
GCGCAGGACTCTCTTTCTGTTTCTGCTTCTCTTTCTCGCGCAGCTCCCTCTTTCTGTTTCTGTTTCTCTTTCTCGCGCAGGACTCTCTTTCTGTTTCTGCTTCTCTTTCTCGCGCAGCTCCCTCTTTCTCTTTCTCTTTCTCTTTCTCTTTCTCCAATCCTCTCTTTCATGCGCTTTCTACTTTTCTTTCTTCGGAATCTTCCTATCCTCAGCGCTTCGGATGCCGTGGTATTGGGGTGACATCAGTTCGATATTAGCTTCATTGAAGACATCCATGATGTTTTTGTGCAATTCAGAATAGATAGTCGCCTGTAAATTCGGTTCATGCGTATACACGTTGAGTTGGTACCGCACATAATTATCGTCCAGGCTTAATTGCACGACAAAAGGTTCGGGTGTGTGTGCAACCAAATTCGTGGCCAACGCGGCTTTTTTAAGCAACTCATGCACTTTCTGCCAGGGCACATCATAATCCATGGTGACGGTAGTATAAAGTATCAACCCTTTTTCGGCCGCATCGCTGCTGTAATTGATAGTATGACTGTTCATTACCGTGGTATTGGGGATAGAGATAATCTCGTTTTTAATGGTCCGTACTCTGGTTGCCAGCAATGATCGTTCGATAATATCGCCGGTGACTTCCCCAATTTTAACCTGGTCTCCGATTTTATAGGCCCTCATATAAGTCAGCACCAATCCGGCAATAATATTACTCAAAGCTCCGGCTGATCCAAAAGTGAATAAGATACCCACGAATACCGACACTCCCTGGAATACGGGGGAATCTGAACCGGGCATATAAGGGAATATCGCTACCATCAGAAAGGCAAAACCCAGTATTCTAATGATCTGATAGGTAGGATTTGCCCATTCGGGATAAAAGCCGGGTATTTTTAGCACACCTTTTTCAATTTCCTGTTTTAAGAAATTTACTCCCCGTAGGATATATCGAAAAACGATGACAATCACCAAAATAGTGATCAGATTGGGAATGTAATACCAAATCGAGAGAATAATCTTTTTGAGCGGACTGAGGAAATATCCGAGCAGCGTATCGGAGATGTTTTTTGTCCAGGGGAATATTCTAAATATCAACAGTAGTGCGATATAAATTACCAGAATGGTTACAATCCAGCGGAGCAACCTCACTCCCGCAATAATGATTCTGATAGAATAGGACGTATCTAGCAGTTCATAGTTTTTAATCCGGATACCTTTGATCTTTCTGCCCTTCAGTTTGATCAATTTCCTTTTCACCAGTCGATAACCCTTACCCGTCAGTCGAATGATTAAATACAAAGCCGCGATCACCAGCAAAGCCAGTGAGGCTTCAATGATCAGTGTTTTCCAACTGGTGGCCTTTTGGTAGTTGCTGACCTCCGAACCGATCCTTGCGCGAAGCTCAGCAGCCAGCTCGGCTTTGGACTTTTCCATCCATATGGCATCGATTTCTGAGATGCCAATGACGACCTTGCCTTTGTAACTGATATCGATTAGCTCTTCTGCCTGAACAATTTTGAGCGAATCCGGGTGAAAGAAATAATCGTCTGCCAGTCCGCGGATTCTATCGGTAATAATATCAGCTCTTTCCTTTGGAGAAAGACTTCCTTGTCGGGCATACACACTAAAAAGTGGTTCTGCAAATGGGGTGACCGGGTAGCCGGTGACCATACCCCTTAAAGAGTCAATTTTTTCCCGCTGTCTGGCCAAATTAATTGAATCTTTATTTCTCAGTGCTTCCAGTTCCTTGGTTAGCTCCTCCTTTCTCAAATTATCGGTAAACCTTAAGGTTTGCAGTTGGTATTCTAATTCCAACCGTTTTATAGAATCGGCTACCCGCAAAGCTTCCAGTCTCTGCAATTGCTCCGACTGTTGCTGCAAAAGTTTTTCACTCCGGGAAATAGTGTCTTGGGGAGTCGCAATCGCCTGTTCGATACCGAGCGTCAACAATAATAGAGCTACCTTAATAATATAATTGCAAAGCGAAGACTTGGAAAGTTTCATAATTCAAGGATTTAATATCCGGCAGGTATGATTTTTTGACCGCCCTAAGCAAATACCCCAACCAAAAATAAAAATAGAGCATTCGCCGATAAACACCACCGGCAAATTAATTAACTCCTCATAGATTGTTTTATATAATCAATATTATATGTGTTGATTAGCCAAATAAAACTTTTCTTTGTAGTAACATATTTGTGTTGAGTAGGAATAGCATTAACGAACAAATGTTCCGGACCTTGTTTCGGGAAGAATACGGCAAAATGTGTCGTTATGCTCAAGGATTTGTGCATGATGAGCAATTGGCGGAGGACGTTGTGCAAGAGACATTTATTAAAATTTGGGAGCAAAAGCAAGAAATGTTGACTTCTCCTAATATCCGGTTTTATTTGGTGACAGCGGTGCGGAACAATTGCATATCGGTGATTCGCAAACAGAAAGTACAGCAGGTCACGTATCCGGAGCATGCTCCGGAGTTGGCACCAATTCCCTGGGAATCACCCAGAGAAGTTACGGAAGAGTTGACTGCCAAGCGCCAAAAGATTGCTGAGGCAATTAATCTGTTGCCACCCAAATGCAAAGAGGTGTTTTTATTGGTGAAATTGCACGGTATGTCGTACAAACAAGCGGCAGATTTACTGCAGATTTCCGTTAAGACTGTCGAGAATCAAATGGGAAAGGCGCTGAGGATTTTTAGAGAGTTTTCGGCAAGTTGGCTCGGTTATTTAGTGTTGATAACAGGTTTTTTAATGATATAAAATAAAATAGACAAAGGGTGTTTCAAGAAATTGAAACTGAATAGGGGTAAACATAGTGCGTTACGTTTTTACTATGGAATCTAATATGGAGCAGGAAGTAGATATTTTAATGGCTAAAGTGCTGAGCGGTGCAGCTGCCAGTGCGGAGCAAGAACAGTTGGAGCAGTGGCTTTCTGCCGACCCCGCCCGGATGGAGGAATTTGAACGAGCAAAAAATTTGTGGATCGAAGCAGATGATGTGCTCGCGAGTTGCAATGTGGACTTAGATGCAGCTTGGGCGCGCGTAGCACAGGCAACCTCAATAACCGAAGAGCCTGTAAAACAAACAAAGCTTATTAATATCCGCTCTTGGTTTAAAGTTGGGGTAGCGGCTGCTGTGTTATTAGCCGGTTTATTTTTGTATAGATTCTTTTCGCCTTCCGATGGAATGATGATTCTGGAGGCATTAGATCAAAATATTTCATTGGTTTTGCCCGACCAATCTCAGGTTACTTTAAGAAAGGGTGCTGTGCTGAAATACCCCAAACAATTTGCCGGAAATGAACGTCGCTTGAATCTGGAGGGTGAAGCATTTTTTGAAGTTGTGGCAGATAAAGCACATCCATTCGTAGTTACATCCGAAGGGGCTGAAGTAAAAGTACTGGGTACTTCCTTTAATCTGCTTTTCGAAGGCGATGAAGCTGAGGTGACCGTGGCTACCGGTACCGTTATGCTCGTCGACCGCTCTAAGCAAACTGAGAACTCTATAATACTCTCGCAGGGCAAAAAAGGAAGATTAAAAAAAGGTGTGATTTCTACCGATAATGTTTCTTCTGATAACTATCTTTACTGGAAAACAGGTAAACTGAGTTTTCGTAGTGAACCGTTCAGTAATGTAATTAAAGAACTGGAAGAAATAGGACATGCGAATATTTCGTTTGATCCGGGAATGACTGCCGCTCAAACAGAGCAATTGATAGATATCAGTTTTAAAGATCAGGAACTGGAAGAAATGCTTTCAGATATTTGCCTGATTACGCATTGCGAATGGTCCAGGGAAGACGATGGATATACCGTTCGCGCTGCCAACTGATGAAGATTTTCCAGAGTTTAATTCTTTTTTGCTGGTTTTTTCTGGGGGTGCACCAAACTTGGGCACAAGGGGTAAAGCTGTTAGAAACACCCTATGTTCCCTCTTTGCAAGAAGCCAGACTGGAGCAATTTTTCGAGGATATCCAATCCCAAACGGGGATCACTATTTCTTTTAGCTCCTCATTTTTAAATACTTCTCAATTTCACCAAATTTCCGGTTCGGAACAGACCATAGGAGAGGTCCTGAGCGTCTTACTCGATAAATACAAGGTTTCTTTGGTGGAGCGAAAGCAAAAAATCTTAGTCGTTCCGGGCGCCGGCTGGCGAAAGGAGGGGTGCACCATTAGTGGTTATGTGAGAGATAAATCCAATCGGGAAGTCCTAATCGGTGTCAATGTCTATATTCCGGCTTTGAAGGTGGGCACCGCTACCAATAACTTTGGTTTCTTCAGCCTCACTGTCCCTCGGGGTAATTACGTTGTTTACGTTTCGTATATCGGATATAAAACGGATACCCTGGAATTTGTCTGCCAAGACAAATTGCAAATGGAAGTTCTTCTGGAAACTAAGACCACACTTCAAGAAGTAAGTATTGTTTCTGAGCGATCCCGACCGGTAAGCGAGGGTGATATGCTTCAGATCAGACCGGCAGATATTTACGGACAGCAAGCCTTATTGGGTGAAAATGAGGTTTTGCGTGCCTTGCAACAGGCGTCACCGGGTGTCCAGGCTGGAATCGACGGCACCAGCAACCTGATCGTCCGTGGCGGAGATCCCGGTCAGAACTTGTACCTGTTAGATGGGGTGCCATTGTATTATGTGGATCATTTGTTCGGACTCACTTCAGTCTATAATACCGAGGCAATTAAATCTGCCGATTTTTATAAGGGGGCTTTCCCTGCAAGATATGGCGGACGGCTTTCATCAGTGGTGGATGTGCATACTAAAGACGGAGATATGGAGCGAATTGGCGGACAGTTTACCATGGGACTGATAAAAAGTACGCTCAATCTGGAGGGGCCGATCGTAAAAGATAAAGCTTCTTTTATGGTTTCCGGCAGACGTACCTGGGTGGATGGCTTGATCTTGCCTTTTACCAACCAGATCGGAATTCATTTTTATGATATCAATGCCAAGGGCAACTGGATTGTCAATAAGAACAATCGTTTATATCTCAGCTATTATAGCGGTCGGGACCAGGTGCGGTATAGCGAGGGAGATGAGAGCTCGCTCAGAACACGTTGGGGAAATACTATTGCTTCCCTGAAATGGACCTCCATTCTTACACCTAAATTATTCTTGAATACTACCTATACCTATAGCCATTTTGAGTACGAACTGAAAGATCGGGCCGAAGTGATTGATAGTAACGGGATTAGCGAACAAGGTACTTATACCGGGGCTTCGAAAATTAACGAGAGTTCGTTGAGGCTCCAGGCCCAATGGTACCCACAGTATAATCATAAAATTGAAGTCGGAGGTAGTTATACCTACTCTCTGTTTGAACCAACAAAACTTCTTAGAGTTAATGCCAGAATTCCTCTGCCTGTTAATCCGGTAAGCAATGAATTCTCTGCAAATGAGATAATGGCTTACGTGGAGGATGAGGTGAAGATTGATGAGAAATTATTGATTCGGCCGGGACTACACTGGGCTAATTGGATCAGTACGCAGTTTAACTACGCCGGTCTCCAACCCAGACTTTATGCCTCTTATCGGATGAGGCACAATCAATTGATATTCGGTTCTGTTTCTCATATGGTTCAGTTCCTGCACCTGATCAGCAACAATTCTTATGGATTACCGGCTGATTTCTGGGTTCCCAGCACCGAAAAGATTCGACCGGAAAGAGGTTGGGTAGTTACTTTAGGTTATAGCGGTAAACTTTCTGGCACCCGGTTTAGCGGGGAGGCATACTATAAAAACACATCAGGCGTAGTGGTTTATACCACTGGTAAGAACATATTCGACCATTCACCCCGTTGGCAGGACAAAATCATGCAGGGCAGGGGATGGAGTTATGGAGTAGAATTAGCCGGGGATCGTTGGTTTGGAAGGGTACATGCTTCTGTTACCTACGCATTGAGCTGGAGTTGGCGACGCTTTGAATTGCTGAATGATGGAAAGCCCTTTCCCTATCGCTACGACCGTAGGCATAATTTGAAGATCGCCACCAGTTGCAAATTGAGTGAGTCAGCCAATATGGGTATCAATTGGACTTACATGAGTGGCGAAGCATTTACATTGCCCGATCAAATTTATCCGGACTTGGACAATAATCTTTTGTTTTTGCAAAGAGAGTTTACCTCTGCGGAGTACACTTATAATTATTCAGATTGGAACGCTTACCGTTTGCCGGCTATACATCGACTGGATGTGGGGTTTAACTTTACTAAAAAGCGGGGTGAATACTATGTACGCACCTGGTCGTTTGGTGCGTTTAATTTGTATGGTCGTCCGAACGTAATGTTTGTAACTTTACAACATAATGAGTCGGACGGTACCTTTAAACTGTCTCAACTGAGTGTTTTGCATTTTGTTCCTTATATAACTTATCGCCTTAGCTTTTAATGCGAAGGATTATCCATATACATGCTAGTGTTTGCAGATGGCTGCCGCCATTGGTAATATTCTTATGGATGGTAGGTTGTACAAAGCCACTCAAGCTTCCTGATGTGGAATCCAAGCAGTTGATTGTTTTATTAGGAGAGCTCGTAGCCAACGATACGGTTACGATAAGGGCCGGTCAAAGTATCCCGGTGGCAGCCGGTTCGTCTATGAAATACACTCCGCCAGTCCAATTTCGCATGCGACTATCCCGGAATCCTGGTTATATCGAATACCTGGACGCTTTTGAAGATGAATGGTCAAGGTATTTACATACGCTTCGATATTCATGTGGAAGTAAGATTTTGCCCAATCAGGTATATAATATTACTGCCAGTCACGACAAGTTACCTACAGCTTTCTGTAACGTGCCTATTCCGCCTCCATTCGCTGCCTCTATAATAGACACTGCTTCCGTATGGGTAAACGGTATCCATCTCTTGAGGGTCAGGATCCAGATAAGGGATGATGCCGATGTCCCTAATTTCTACGTGGTGGAGGCGGTGAAAAAATATTTGGATATAGATGGTGAATTTGAGTTCGAAGGACTTAAATACAAGGTCTCCGACAGTCGAAGCCTTTACGATAGTTTGATAAACTCAGATGCTGCTCCCACTGTAGTTTGGGATACTACTTGGCCTGGCAACCAAGGCAGGGTGTATATATATACCGATGATGAGCGTACTGAAAATTTGAGACTCGGCACTGCTCAAAGTGTCAGTAAGCGTATTCTGCTAAGTGATAAGACTATCAACGGTCAGAGCTATATTACCCAAGTGTACCTGGATAAGAGCCTGTTTCTTTCAGAGGAAGAACAAAGTAAAGGCCCGATCGTGTTGCAGGTTAAATCGGTCTCTGAATCTTATTTTACCTATCTGAAGGGCTATGAATTATTTGAACCTTCTTCGGCTTACAATACTTTATTGCAGCCAGTGATGGTGAAGGGTGGAGTAGAGGGTGGACTCGGAATAGTCGGTGGGGTTTATAGGTTAGAATTCCAGTTCCTATTCGATAGATGGTACGAGTAATGCCTACTCCTTGTATTAGAAAATTTCATTTTAGCGCCCATCGTCTCGGTTTTTCTCAAAAATGAAAAAGATAAGAAAAAATTTATAAAATCTGCGGATAAGGTAGGGGTTTACAGGTGTTTTTGCGTTTCTTAATTATAGTTGCAATAGCAGCATGGCTGTTTTACATATTTCGATTGGGAGCCTTTTTAAGGCATAAAGGCCGGCTTTCGCAGCCGGCTTTTAATTTTTAATCAATCGCTTAGCTCAGTAAATACGCGATATCATCTCTGGTCAGACGCTTCACAAAAGCATTATCATCTGCAACTAATTCTTTAGCTAACGCACGTTTCCGTTCTTGCAGCAATAACATTTTTTCTTCAATAGTATCCTTACAAATCAGTCGGTAAGCAAAAATATTTCTGGTCTGCCCGATACGGTGCGTTCGGTCGATCGCCTGCTGTTCAACTGCCGGGTTCCACCATGGATCTACGATATATACATAATCTGCGGCGGTAAGGTTAAGACCGATACCACCCGCTTTCAATGAAATCAAAAATACCCGGCATTCATCCTGCTCCTGAAATTTCTTGATTGCCTTTT
>CAZWPF010000080.1:8057-12059 GCA_964636205.1 uncultured Chitinophagaceae bacterium
AACTGAGGAAGTACTACCATCGAAATAGGAATAAGGAATATCCAGTGCTTCCAGTCGCTCGCGAATAATAGCCAGCATACCTAAGAACTGGGAGAAAATCAATGCTTTATGGTTTCCAACATGTTCGTTCAGTTCCGACATTAGTTGGTCGGCCTTGACAGAATGATTTTCAAACACTTCCGGTTCGTTCAAAATAGCCGGCGAATCGCAAATCTGTCGCAGTTTGGTCAAGCCTTGCAACACGTGCATTCTGGAACGCTCCATCCCCTGCTCATCGATCATCCCCAACAGATGGTTCTTATAGCTGTTACGGTATGCATCGTAAATTTTCCGCTGTTCTGCACCCATTTGACAATAGAGCAGAGACTCGGTTTTTTCAGGTAGATCGCGTGCAACCTGTTCTTTGGTACGACGAAGAATAAAGGGGTAAATTAATTTTCGAAGTTCCTGCTTTACTTCTTCCTCCTGAAACTTATCGATGGGAGTCGCAAACTGATTCATAAAGAATTCTCTGCTCCCCAATAAGCCCGGATTTAGAAAGTTCATCTGAGCGTATAAATCAAATGTATTGTTTTGCAAAGGCGTACCACTCAACGCAATCCGGTTTCTCGCCTGCAATAGCAACGAAGCCTTTGCCACCTGCGATTGTGGGTTTTTGATCGCTTGTGACTCATCCAATATTACATAGTCAAACTCAAACTCCTTAAATACTTTGATATCACTTCTCATGGTCCCATAGGTGGTGATCGTGATATCTACCGAGGCAAAATTTTCGATTTTTGTCTCCCTTTTCGGTCCGTGGTGAATTAAGTGAGTGAGGTGCGGACAAAACTTCCGAATCTCGTTTTCCCAGTTGTACATCAGGGTAGTCGGACAAACAACGAGGAAGCGGGCATCCGGGTTTTGTTCCTTATAATATGCCAAGAATGCCAACGTTTGTACCGTCTTACCGAGACCCATATCATCAGCAAGAATACCTCCCCAACCGGCTTGTTGCAAGAACAAAAGCCATTGAAAGCCGGTGATTTGATAAGGTCTTAAATCGGCATTCAGCGTAGTGGGAGGCGCCACCGAAGAATAATCGTTATTGATAATTTCAGTGAGTCGTTCCTTTTTTTCTTCTAATTCCGTCAGGATAGCTTCTTCATCCAATTCTGACAATAGTCCATCCAATACATTGAAGTGAAACTTTTTCAACCTCAATTTGCCATTATTGGTTGTGCCCATCTTCAACAGCAGGGCGTATTTTTTCAACCATTCTTCCGGCAGTAGGCCGATAGTGCCGTCTTTGAGCTGTACGAAATTTTCGTTTCTCGTAATTGCTTTTTTAACATCACTAATGGTCACAGATTGATCACCGAACACGATTTCCACTTGTGCATCAAACCAATCAATGCCGCTGCTCAGCTGAATTCTGGTATCGGGTCGATTTGTGTTAATCCGCAATTGCCTGAGCTGGTCAAATCCTATCAGATTGATTTCTTCGGATTTCATCAATTCGAGGAAACGGAAAAACCAATTTTCTGATAGCACCCGACTAGCCTGTAGATGAAAGAATCCTTGCTCCTCGTTGTACTTCATTTCTCGATGTGAGCTTTGGATCAACTCCAACAAAGCAGATTCTGCCTCATGGTTCCTACGTATTACATGGATGGAACTATATTCTGTGGTGACAATATCGCCATTGATCTCCGGAAATGCTTCTGATTCGCCATATAAGAATGATGGTCTCATGACCAGCATTGTCTCCTTCTCCTTTAGATATATCTGAAGTTTAGGTTGCAAGTGGTCAGAATAAACCACCAGCTCGTCAGAAAAATGAATGGGAACTTCGTTACGCCAGAGCTTTAACTGATGCTCGAAGAATTGATTCCAATCTTCTTCCGCTATCTCTAGCATGCCATTAGCGAAAAGCTGTTCGCTGATCTTTGTAATGGCAATATTGTTGAGTACATAAACGGAACGATCGTGTTTGATTAAGGCTGCATTAAGCATCTCGGTATCTTTCCAAGAAATATAGTTTCCGCCTAAAAGCCATTCCAGCTGTACTCGATATATGTTTTTATTCTTTTCCACTGATATTCTTCCTGATACCGGTTCCGATATCAATCGAATAGGATCAATGGTTTTAGAGTTTAATGATTTTTGGCTGTTCCTTAAGAACACTAAAGGATGGTCGGCATGTTGTTCGAACAACTTCAAATACCGTGGAAGCAAGTATTCCCATACCAAATTCCTCACCTCATCGGTGGGGTTATCGGATAATACCTGAGTGTAATCATCCAGAAACTCACCGAATGGCATGTTTCGTTGCAGGTATTTCAGAATTTCTTCCGGAATTAAACGTCTTACTGAAGTAAGTAGATTTCTGTCGGTAGCTGCATAGGCTCCCGGACTTTGGTATTGTCTCAGTTCGAGTTTGGAGATGCTCCCGGTGAATCGGTGTGCACCATTGTCTGCGTCACCGGCTACCAAAGAGAACTGAGCGAAAGGGTACCAGCTGGCGGTAGTATCGATGACAATACCCAGTCGTTTTTCGGGTTCGTCGATTACAACCGGAGGCGCTGTATGTACCGGCTCGACAAAGCTGACTTTCTTAATGGATTTATCGAGGACCCTTAGGAAGGGTTTTCCGTTATCATATACAAATTCAAACTTTCCGGTAAGATCATCCTGGAGGGAATAACCGTATTGCTCCAACAATTTATTCTTCTGATCGTTCCAGTTTTTCAGGGTTTGGAAGTATTGTGTCCCGTTTTCTTGAAGAATTTGCAGGAACACTGTAGCCTTATGCACGCATAAGGGATATTTAACCTCCTTACAATTGCAAGAAGTGTCGAAGTAACGTTCGTCATTCCGTTTAAGGGTCACCTTGTACACTTCACTTTCGTCGGGGACTTCGGCATCTACCCGGTCGTTCTCGGTTCTGAAAATCTTCGCTTCTTTACGGGCAGCCTTTTTAATGGCCATTTCCATGATCAGGTTGCCTGCATAAATTCGTAGCGAATGCTCGTTGACATTTCGGATTCTGAGTACCGTATGTTCTTGGTTGAATTCGACTGCCGTATCTTCAAAATAGCCACTCAGCACCATATCGTTCAGTTGAAACAATGCGGCAACTTCATGTCGGCAAATTTCACCAAGATTATAAGGGCATTGGCATCTTACTGAGAGGCGTTCCGGACTCAAATATTTGTTGACCGTAACTGTGTAGTAGTTATGGTACATATCATTCCTGACCCGGAATCTGATTTGTTCCAGAAGATGATCGACATCGAGTAGACTTACGCCGGAAGTATGAAAGATTCGTTTCCCTCTCCGGATAACTTCTTCAGTGCCGTAATTATAAATATGTCTCAGAAGTGGAGGTAACGCCATAACCCAGTGCATTCCTGAAAAATGCAAGCGTCAAAGGTAGCGAAAAGGCTTGAGATCGAGACTTGTATAAAGGTTAAAATTGGTGTGATCCCGATTTATCTTTTGAATAAGCCGGGATCCGGGCCATTTTGGGAATAATTATCTGAGTTTTCTCAGGATCGCGGCCGACATTTTATCTGTTGAAACGCCGTATCCGGTCACTAACACGCCTTTTAATCCGTTGGCGGATTGAATGCCATAAACTGTGGCTTCATCGGCAGGGTCGGTATTTCCTTCATATCGATAAACCTCAGTAATTTCGAATTCGTCGGCCTCGAATTTATGCATACCACAGACGATGCAATTTTCATCCAAATTAAAATCCAAATTATATCCTTTCTCCCGAAGTCGCTCTAAGGCTTCGGTGACTGTTGCGTAATAAGTTTTTCGTTCCATTCGACTAATTTATGAATTTTTTAATAATTCTGTATGGAATGTCAAACGTAAAATGAAGGGCGCACTGCAGTGCGCCCCTACGGGGTCGTAACTATTAAAAAAACAAATTGTCATTGATCATCTTCCTATGAACGCCGGAAAACCGCACAGCCGAAGGCTTCGTACGTCGAGGATGAAATCCGAGACTCG
>CAZWPF010000081.1:0-11896 GCA_964636205.1 uncultured Chitinophagaceae bacterium
CTGCAAGGTCAGCCCACAGCAATGTGGCTGACAGAGTAATGCAGCAATTCATTCCGGGAAACCTTACCTGCCACAAACAGTGACTGTTTGGTCAATTGTCGAAAACTTCAACAACTGAAACGCTTCAGCCAGAATAAGCGAAAGCCGGAATAAAAGGAATGATTGTCCAGACCAACGCACCAGGAATCTGACATACATCACAATTTCAAAGGAATAATTTGCATCAGAACCCCTGTTGATAGCGATAGTGGATCTAAACTGACCTGTTTGGTTACCTCCGTGTACGACAGAGATAAAGGCATCCATGTATCCGTCGTTATTTACATCTTCAGGGGTGATGGTAAAACTACAAGCATTTTGCCTATCACCGATCTTATAGAGATCGTAACCCACCGAGGAAGCGACATTTGTAAATCCTCCTGCGCCATCGTTTCGCAGCACCATTCCACCAGTCCGACAATATGGAGCAGTGAGTATATCAGGAAAACCATCATTGTTCCAGTCGAATGCTGCCGCACTATACATCGGCTCTTTCAAGTTCTTGATGCCGGCAGATTCGGTAACCTCAGTAAATGTACCATCTCCGTTTCCTTTCATTAATCTTCCGTGATCAAATACATTGGCAGTATAGTCTTTAAACCAAGTGGCAATAAACAGATCCAGATTCCCATCCTTATCGTAGTCCAACGCACACAATGTCCGTACATTAATTAAGTCGAGATCCTGCAAGCCATTATTAGGAACCCAATTAAAATTTCCAGTCCCATCGCCGAGAAATACCTGACAGCGGTCATTGGGCAGACCATAATTCTCCACTCTATAGTAGAAGTTCCCGGTAACCAAATCCAGATGACCATCATTATTAAAATCTGCCAACGTAAAGCAATTCGCATGATTTCCTGTGTCAGGTGGCACCACATTTACCTGCTTCTGCGAAGTGATATCGATAAATTTACGACCGGTAGTATTGCTTGCTGACTCATCCGCTACATTCAGCCAGATCCGCAATGGCTTTCTAACAGAATATACATCTTTTCCAACCGGAATATCCAGTACTAATATATCGGGATAGTTATCGTCATTGATATCTGCTACACTGTATGTATAGGCATTGGGAACGTCCCAACCAATCTCAGCATTAATCTTGGTAAACCAACCGGGAGCCGGGCTTTGGGCAAATGCACCCGTTACTGCACCCATGCCCGCTAATATTCCAATAAAATTCTTCTTAAACTGATTCATAATTTAGAAACACTGTACTTTATACCTGGTGATAATTTGGTTGAATAACTGCGATCGCCACTTGTCCTTTTCAATTTTATTTAAGGTTTTAAAGTCACGATTGATTTAGTTAAAAACAGGGTGCATCAGCGCCCATTTGAAGCAGCATTATTAGTTCTATCTCAAAAGATGGAAACTCCCTTGCCTGGTATATGGCTGACCATCTACGGAATATTGTAATAGATAAACATAGGTGCCCATCGGCACTGGTTCTCCATTATGATATCCATCCCATCCCTCATACTTATCGGTAGTTGTATAAATGCATTGTCCCCAGCGGTTGAACACACTCAGCGTAACCCCTTCCAGTCTGCCCAAATTGCCCAGGATCCTGAAAATATCATTCAGTCCGTCGTTATTTGGAGAAAACGCATTCGGCACCCAAATGTTACAGAACAACTGTCTGACATTAATTGTATCCGTATCGGTACCACATTTATTGATTGCTGTAACAATATATTCTCCACCGAATTTTACCACCAGACCGTCCCCTGTGGAGCCATCTGACCAACGCAAAGAATCCGTGTTCAATGTTCTGGGTACGATGTGTAAAGGTGTTTCCTCGCACACGGAGGTATCCGGACCTAACATCACGATAGGATCTGGATAATAACTCAAGACGATCGTATCTCCTCCAACACAACCATGCTCACTTATGACAATCACAGAATAGGTACCCGGATCCGCGACTTCAATAGATGGAGTGGTTTCGCCGGTGCTCCATTGATAGGTACTTCCACCTTGGTAGCTCGCATCGAGGCTAATAATTTGATCAATACAAATATCATCGTCCTCACCCAAATCTGTATCCGGATCAGGCATGGCAATGATGTCCACCGTGTCGTACACGGTACACCCCTTTATGCTTACCCCCAAAACATAGCTTCCCGACTCTGAGACATGAATATAGGGAGTCGTTTCGCCAGTGCTCCAGTTGTAACTTCCGCCGGCAACTTCCGTACCTATGCGTGCGGGAGTTTGCGAACAGATAATGCTATCGGCACCGATATAAACATGTGGATCAGGGATGGCCTCGATATTAATTGTATCTGAAGCTTTGCAAGTGTTTAGAGCGACCTCGAGCCAATATTTACCGGATTGTGTTACGGTCATATCTTTGCTCGATAAGCCATTGCTCCATAAAAATTGAGCATTAGTCGGCTGGGTCGAACTGAGTATCACAGGTAATTCACTCACGCAAAGACTAATATCCGGACCCAGATCTACTTCCGGTGCTGTATGGAATTTTATATCCACGGTGTCTTCATCAATACATCCTCTGTCTGAAACACGTAAGATATACCTTCCGGACTTGACAACAGGGATAGTTGCAGTTGAGTCACCGGTGTTCCATTTGTATTGATATTGCGAGGAACCGCCGGTCATACCCAATGTCAGGACATCTCCGTCGCAAGCATCCCGGTCGGCACCCAGATCTACCTTTGGAGTAGCAGCAAAATCAACTGTAACAGTATCTTCGGTGCCACAAACGTTCCCTGAAACCTGTACAGAGTAAGTTCCGGGAGTGGTGACAACAATTGAAGGCGTAGTTGCACCGTTACTCCATGCGTAACTGGTTGCACCAGTTTGAGTGGCGTCCAGGGTATAGCTGCTGCCGTCGCAAATTGTCGTATCGGGACCCAGCAAATTATTCCGCCCTGAGACAACCACGATATCTTTGCAAAAAGCGAACGGTCCTTTCGCGCTACCCTGATCCAGATACAGGGAAACGGTATAAACACCGGGTGTTGTAAATGTATAAGTAACTGTTGGGTCGTGATATTTGACGATAGAATTTCCGGAGGTAAAAGTCATCAAAGGAAGTCGCTGCAATACATAAGTCGGTCGATTAGCAAAAGAACCGGACATCGCCCAGAGAGTATCATCGTACCAATAGGCCTTTAGCGTTTGCATCGACACTCCTGTTCCAAATACTTGTCCTAAATTGGTATTGGTAGGCGTGTTATTCAGGATATTGTTCTGAAAATTCAGTACCCCTACCTCTCCGCTTTCATTCAAAGTCATTGCAAAAAAAGTATCACAATCCTTTAGAGTGATTAGCCCCCGGTTGATCCGAGAAAAACCTCCAATATTTCCCAGGTTTTGCACAGCAGGATTATTGTTCTTCAGGTCTGTTCCAAATGAAAGTCGAACAGTAGTCCCTGAAATCATGTTTGTGATCAACATATACCAGTTGCCACCTTCCTCATGTAAACAGAAATAGTTTGGGTTCACCAGCATTCCTCCGAAAGATGGGAATTGGTAAACTGTAGGCATATTTGCCAGCGAAGTACCGAACTCATACCTTGCCAACCAACCCCAATGATGTCCACCAAATCCTATCCATTCGTTGCCGAATTTGGTAATGGTTACCTGCATAGGCATACCTTGATTTGGAAGCGCTAGTCGTGTGCAGACAGGACTGTTATTGGTGATATTGGGTCCTAATTCCATACGCACTAAGGTTCCGTTTCCAATAAAAACGAACCAATCGCCATTATCATCTCGAATCACTTCTACCGCTTCCATATTGCCTGCGGAATTATTAAACACTCCTCCCGGATTGCCCAAATCTGTGACCACCGGAGAAGTGTTATGCGGATTCGGACCGAAATCTAACCGCTGCACGGTAAAGCTACCGTGACTGCTGACGAAAGCATGATAATTGCCGGTTGCGCTATCCTGAATCATATATTCAGACCCCACAACGCTGAGCATACCGCCATTGGTTCCCGTACCTGGAAAGGGCGTCGCGTTTCCTAAAATAGGTGTCAGCGATTGGGTACCGAATTCCCATGCATAGGTTACATGGTTGGTAGTAGTCTCCCCGGATTGAAACAATACAGGTTCGTTGACGCAGACTGTGTCCGGAGCGATAATCTGTGCATATCCGGAAAAAGTCAACACCACAAAGAACAAGGATAGAGTTATTGCTTTCATTGACTAGGATTTAATAGTATTTAAGGACGGCATCCGTGGAGGCAGGCATTCCTCCACAGATGCCAAACTGAATGTTATTGTCTCACTATTCTTTCTACACCTTTGAGCCAGCCATCCTTATTTAATATGCGCAGCATATACACACCCGAAGGATAACTGCTTAGATCGACGACCTCAGCGTTCTTAACATGTTGCAATATCCGGCCGTCCATACCTAGCAATAGAGCATCCACATCAATAGCTGATTGTATATACAACAAGCCTCCTGTCGGATTCGGGTAAACCCGATACTCTGCGGATTCTACGTTCATATCGATAGTAACATTGTTCAGATTCTGCACCGGAGACGCCCCAGTACATCCGTTGATATCGACCACTACAACATGATAAGCCCCATTTGAAGCAGGCGTATAGGTAGAGTCATTTTCGCCCACCAATGCTTGAGTGCCAGTATACCATTGGTACGAGGCATATCCAGGAGTAGCGTGTAGGACTTCTCCGTCCCAAGTTGTATTGATTACCGGCAATTCGTGAACGGTGATATTCACTTCGTTGGTACTGTCCTGGCAATTGGCTACTGATGCCCTACCTACGATCACCTGATAAGCTCCGGTTTCAGAAATTTCCAGAAACGCAGCTGTAGCCAGGGAATTGGGTACTCCATTCTCCTTCCATAAGTAAGTCAGACCGGTATCAGCGCTCTCCACTTCCAGCTTAACGATCCCGCCGCGACAGAACGCAGTATCATTTTGGTCGATTATCGCCACAGGCCGGTCATATACCCGTACATCGATCGCTTGCGTACTGTCGACACAACCGCTGGAAGGATCAATGGCAATTGCCTTATATCCCCCGGATGACATAGCGGCGTGGCGGTTGCCAGTACCAACAAGTTTACCGTCTTGTCGCCATTCATAATTATATCCGATGCCAGTAGCAGTGATTACAACACTGTCCCCTTTACAAACATCAGTGGTACCGTTGCCAGTTACGGATATTTGCGTCACCGGCAATGGATGTACTACGACCTGGCGAGTAGCTGTATTCTTACAACCCGTAGTAGAGTTGGTACCTTCTACAGTATAAGAAGTTGTGGATGTTGGCGAAACCACTGCGTTGGCAGCGTTACCACCGGAGGGAGTCCAAACGTATGTATTAGCTCCACTTGCAGTGAGCGTAGCGGATTCGCCGGCGCATATGGCTACTGAAGCCGGACTGATGTTTACGGTTGGAAGGGCATTTACAGTTACATTCGTGGATGCACTATTAGTACAATTATTAGCGTTGGTATAAGAATAAGTAATTGTCGATGACCCCGCCGCCATACCTGTTACAGCACCGGTACTTGCATTGACAATTGCAATACCCGGACTACCACTGCTCCATGTACCACCGGTTGGTGTCGTGCTCAACAACTTAATTTCATTCACACAAAGCGATCCGCCGCCGGTAATAGCGGCGATAGAGGGTAATGGATTGACGGTCACATTGGTAGTGACAAAATTGGTACAAGAATTTCCATCCGTATAAGTATAAGTAATCGTTGCAGTACCTGCCGCCACTCCGATAACAGTGCCGTTCGTTCCGTTAACTGTAGCAACCCCGGTATTACCGCTACTCCAGGTACCTCCTGTTGGCGTCGTGCTCAATACGCGTGTAGCGTTGACACACAATGGACTGTTACCACTAATTGGTGCGATATTCGGTAGAGGATTCACGGTAACATTGGCACTTGCTGTATTAGTACAAGAATTGGCGTTAGTATAAGTATATGTTATTGTAGCTGTACCTGCAGCAACACCGGTTACTGTACCATTGGCACTATTGACCGTAGCGATACCCGTGCTACCGCTACTCCAGGTACCGCCGGTAGGCGTTGTACTCAATACACGGGTACCTTTTTCGCAGAGCGGACTATTACCGGTTATTGGGGCGATAGTCGGCAGGGCATTTACAGTAACGTTAGTAGAAGTTGAATTGCTACAAGAATTAGCATCAGTATAAGAATAAGTAATGGTAGCAGTACCGGCAGCAACACCGGTAACCGTACCATTGGCACTATTGACCGTAGCGATACCGATACTTCCGCTGCTCCAAGTTCCGCCGGTAGGTGTCGTACTCAGCACCCGGGTTGCATTGACACAAACCGGACTGTTACCACTGATCGGGGTGATGGTAGGCAAAGCATTTACGGTGACATTGGCATTAACTGAATTAGAACAACCATTACCATCCTTATAGAGATAGGTAATTGTTGCGGTTCCTGCTGATACCCCGGTTACCGTACCATTGCTACCGTTTACCGAAGCGATTCCCGGGCTACCGCTGCTCCAGGTACCACCTGTCGGTGTGGCATTTAGCAGGCGGGTGGCGTTAACGCAAACCGGACCATTACCCGATATAGGTGTGATAGTGGGGAGGGGATTAACCACGATTGCGACATCTCTGGAATTAATACTGCGGGTTCCGGTTCCGTCGGCCGCCCATACCTTAAGTGTACCATTTGTTGCATTAGTTTGGAAATTGAGCGTATTGCTGGGGGAGGTGGTAGTAGCCGCGTAGGTGACATTGTTGCCGGTATATTCCCAGTGGTAAGCTGCCGCTCCCGAAACAGTAGGCACCGAATAAACCACACCGGTTTGTCCGGCGCACACCGGAGTAGGCGCTGCTGTATAAGCTCCGGGTTGGGGAGGCGCTGTTGATGAAATCACAATTTCATGACAATAAGCCTGCGATCCGGCTTTGGATCCGAGATCAATCAGTAGATTGACCTTATAAGTTCCGGGCGCAGTAAAAGTATGCGTGATAGTATTGTCACGATAGCGCGTTTCAGAACCGGTTAACGGATGCAACTTTACAATCAGAAGATGATTTCCGCCTCCCCATTTAGATCCGGCAGCATACAACGTGTCTTTATATACAAATGGATAAAAACCGGCAGTTCCATCGTTACCGGTACCACCCCCTGTAGAAATCAAGGAACTGCTCGCGATGCTAGTCTTGGTAATAGAGCCACCAAAATCTAACTTCCATCTGCTCTGACTACCGGTAGCCAGATATCCGAATACCTGACCACCACACCCTTTAGTCAATACAACAGAACGGTAGTTCCCGGATATGGTGGGAGTAATGTTGCTATTGATTTGTGATACGGTTGGAATGCTCTTTAAATCAGTCCCAAAGCTGAATCGATGTATAGCTGACAAATCAGCCCCGACTGCATACCAGTTGCCGTCTTCTTCAAAAAGAGAGAAGTTGTAAATATTGGTATTGGTGAGCGTAGCAACTTGTAAAGGGGGGGAACTTGTCTTCAATGCTCCCAGATTGGGACCTAAATCATAGCGATTAAAATATTGTCCCCCACTACCGGCAACAAAGCAGAGCCACTCATTCTTCCATCTCTTTAAAGTAAGCTGATTGGTCACCAAATGATTGGTATGCACAGTAGGAACAACTTCCAATGTAGGTGCGTTATTAGTCAAACCAGCCGGTCCGAAGTCCAAAATCTGCACGCCATTTGTCCAACTCGAAACTGTAACGGCAAACCAACGCTTATCAGTAGAATCATAGACTACATCAATTCCCTTAGTAACATTACCTGGTAATGTACTGATGGCAGTAGTGAGAGTAGTAAGTGTGGGACTTGGATTCAACGGATCTGCGCCATATTCGGCACGGACTATATTTCCGTTATTTGCATTAATACTAAAAGAGTACCATTTTCCATCATCAAAAACCATGGATGTGTAATTGGGCGAAAAGCCCGCAGGGAACGTCACCATATTGGTCACTACCGGTGTATAAGCAATTCCACTCAAATCCCGATCGGAAGTACCGAAAGACCAATTATAAGAAAAGCCGTTTTGAGGCGTAGAGAAAGTTATTGGAGTTCCAGTCGTACCAGTTGTAGGACCAGATATTTGTGCAACTAACCACTCGGGCTGTAGAACTGCCAGAGCAAAAAAGAGAATTGAATAATATTTTTTCATAAGTAGAACGTTTTAACAATGGGGATTAACGATTACAAGACGAATTTAAACGGCCACTATTCATATATTTGAAGCATTACATATGCGGTCAATTCTATTTATAAACGGCTAGGAATATTTTACGAAGTGCTTATCTGTTCGGTAAGCACTTCGTATATTATTGCTTTCTGATCCACTCATTCCGTAATGATTTCCCATCGCGATCTATCACTCGAAACAGGTAAAAACCCGTCGGGTAATCTTGTATATCTATTGTCTTAGCTTCAGCAACCCGTTGTAATAAACGTCCGTCAGAACTCATGACCAATACCTGCACCGGTTCTGGCGTTACTATATTCACAAATCCGGATGAAGGATTGGGATAGACAAGCACTTCGGTTACTACAGAGAGTTCAGTTAGTCCGTTGGAAAAATAGGGGACGTCAATAAAATCTGAAGAGCCGTAACAACCATTGGTATCTAAAACAGTGACGCTATAGCTTCCCCAATCAGTCAATGTAAATACAGAGTCATCTGCATTCGGAATCGGTCCGTTAGGTGTATTCCACTGATAACTCATAAATCCGGGCGTTGCCGAGAGGCGATCCCCATCGCGGACAATCTTTACCGTAGGTAAATCATGAACTGTGATCTGCACTTCATTGGTTGTATCTTCACAAGAAGCTATACCTATTCTACCGACAATAACATTGTAAACCCCACTTTCACGAATTTCGAGGAAATCTGCTAACGCCAGTGGCAAAACGCTGCCATCCTGCTGCCATCTGTAGGTAAGCAAAGAATCGGGCGACTGAACCTCCAGTCGCGCTACACCGCCAGCACAAAATGCTGTATCGTTATGATCCAGCCAAGCAGTTGGATGGGGGTGAATTTTTATTGAAACTGATTGCGAACTGTCCGAACAGCCACTGATCTGATCGGTAGCTATTACAGAGTAGCTCCCGGTTGTATAAGCCACATACTTCCCCCCGGTGCCTGTCAGGGCTCCGTTTTGTGTCCATTCAAAATCATAACCCGTTCCCGTAGCGGATAGAACAACGCTGTCTCCCTCACATATTTCTGTAGCACCACTTGTAATCAAAATCTGAGTTGACGGTAATGGATTTACTATAACTAGTCGACTCGTAGTATCCTTACACCCGGTGGCTGACAGAGTACCTTCAACTAAATAACGAGTAGTGGTTTGCGGAGCCGCTTGAATTGTAGACCCTCCGGACCCGGTCGGTGTCCAGACATAAGAATCGGCACCTGTTACACTCAGTACTGCAGTATCACCCGCGCATATAGCAACGGTATTTGGCGAAATGGCAAGATTTGGAAGCGCGTTTACTCGTACCTCGCTGCTGGCAGTGTTAGAACAGCCCATGCTTGTAGCAGTCACCGTATAAGTAGTAGATACCAATGGCTGTAGAGACACAACTGCGCCTGTACCCCCGGCAGGGGACCAACTATAAGTAGTACCGCCTGTTGCGGCTAATGTCACGGTTTCACCAGCACAAATAGTTGAAGTAGAGGGAGTAATTGCTACCGTCGGTAAAGGCGTCACAATGACTTGGCGAGACGCGGTTGCCGAACAACCCGATAGGGTACCGGTAACGGTGTAGGTAGTAGTCGTAGTCGGACTGACTGTTATCGTATTTCCGGTTGCCCCGGTAAGCGACCAGCTATAGCTAGTCGCCCCGGAAGCTGTCAGGGAAATGCTTTCTCCTTGGCATATAGTTGCGGTAGTCGGACTGACCGAAACGACAGGCAGTGGAACGACTACCACTACTCTCATCGCTGTGTCGGAACAACCGGCAGCTCCGCCGGTTACAATATACGTAGTGGTGGTAGTAGGACTTACTGTGATTGACTTAGTCGTTTGTCCTGTTGGTGCCCAACTATACGTAGTGGCTCCATCAGCTGTAAGTGTAACGGATTCACCAACACATATGGTAACTGTTGCCGGGCTAATGGTAACATTGGAAACGATATTGACAATTATAGAAGTGTCCACTGAAAGATAACTACTGTCTCCCAGAGCGTCCACGGCCCAAACTTTTAAAACTCCGCTGGTCGCACTGCTTCCAAAACTCAGAATATTCGTAGGCGTGGGCGTAGAAACCGGATAGGTAACACCAGTACCTGTATAATACCAATGATAAGCAACCGCACCGGTTGAGCCGGTCAATGCATAGGTCATCATATTATTCTGACAAACGGAAGGCGGCGCAATGGTATATGGTCCGGGCACCGGGGGGCCGGAGGGAGGCAAAACATTTATAGAATGACAGAAGGCTGACGGACCCGACTGGTCGCCCTGGTTGATAAATAGATTAACAGTCGTTGCACCTACAGAAGAGAATGTATGCTGATGGGCCGCATTGTAATAATAAGTTTGAGAACCCGTTAACGGGAGCAAACGTAAAGTGTACAGACGATTCCCCTTCCATTCACCCATAGTCGCGTACAAAGTATCGCGATAAACAAAGGGAGAAACACCTGATATGCCATCGGCGGAAAAACCCAATCCGCCTATGGACCTGGTTACAGCAGTAGGATTATTCCTGATACTACCATTGAAATTCAGCAGATGGACCGTCGGTGCGCTACCCATAACATAACCGTAGAGTTGATTATCGCAACCTGCGACCAACAACACCGAACGCACGGTAGAAGGTGATCCTGGAACGGTTACTGCTGCAACGGCCGGAGTCGGATTCTTTAAATCCGGGCCAAATTCTATTCTTCGAAAATTGATTCCGGAAAGTACACCATTGGACGCGAAGGCAAACCATTCTCCATTCTCTTCGTAAAAAGAGAAATACTTTGCGTAGTTCGTACCAAGCACATGATGTACTACACTCGATGATGGAGAAAGTGCTGCGGGAGAAGGACCCAAGTCAACCCGCATAAATCGGCCGGCACCACCGACAAAAGCCAGCCATTCTCCCCTGAATTTCTTGATGGTTAGTTGATCGGTAACATCAAAGCCAACTGGATTTCCGTTGACATCTACCATAGGGATTTTCTCCAGTACCGGACTTGGATCAGCAAGACCCGTAGGGCCCATGGTTAGTTTATAAATAGTTTGCTGACCGCCATGGGTGACGAAGATATACCAACGAGCATCGGTGGAATCGTAAATTACATCGATACACTTCGTTTGGTTAGACGTGATGGTAGTCAATGAAGGAGTAAGCGTAGTCACGGTCGGCACACTCGTTGGATCGGCCCCATAAAATGCCCTTGTTATAGTACCACTGGTAGCTGCAATTGCGAAAGTATACCAGTTGGTACCGTCAAATACCATTTTCACCTGATTCGGCAGCACACCCGCACTGGCAACGTTGGTTGCCATCGGTGTAAACTGGGCCGGATCTACATTCAATGCCCCTGTGCCGGCAGACCAATTATAGCTGATCCCGGGTGTTGGACCCGAAAATCCGACGGGCACCCCTGTAGGTGCTGTAGCCGGACCTGTTATTTGAGCGGCTGATGTAAGATGAAGAAAAAAGAAAAAAAGCGAAAAATAGAGTAACGGTATTCTCATGAATCATCTTTTTTAAACTGTCCACCATTACCGGTCGGAATAGAAATACGTGACAAACGAAAATAACCTGATGCCCCACCTCTATTTTTGTCATTTTATAATTGGTCGATTCTATTTATAACTGGTCAGCACTATTATACAAATGGTAAAAGCA
>CAZWPF010000082.1:0-11878 GCA_964636205.1 uncultured Chitinophagaceae bacterium
GACTCGAACCCGCGACCCTCACCTTGGCAAGGTGATGCTCTACCAACTGAGCTACTTCCGCATTCTTAGGTAAGACCTGTGTCCCTTTCGGGAGTGCAAAGATAATGCTCATTTAGAAATTTGCAAACCCTCTGAAAAATTTTTTTCGAAAAGTTTTCGAGAGCGATAACAAAAGAACTAAACGATGCGCAAAGCTAATAATTCTTACACCTCATTTCCAATACCCGCGACAAATATTCATTCTCATAATCCGGCAAACATCAAATCGCATCATCCCATTCCTGCTCCTGCAACATCTGCTGCCACTCCGATCCCAACAGCAAATTGTTCCCTACATACAACTGCATCATCCGCACAATCTCTTCCGCATGCCAACTGTAAATAAAACGACCAAACCTGATAGGACAATTATGATAAGTGAAATACAAACTGCCATCCCGATGCAAGGTTTGTATAAAATGTTCATTAGTCTCAAATCCTAAATAATCGAAGTTATATCCCTTCAAAGGATGATCCGTCTTAGTATCCTTTCCCAAATAATGCAGCGCCCCCATATGCTGCCACAAGTATCTCTGCTCCTTCCGCCTCAATAGGGTCTTCTTAATTAAGATCAACTCCGTTTGCGTCAAAATCAACTGCTCCTTCATTGATATCCTCGATATCAGCCGATACACAGCCAATATATATAAGACTCCGGATCCGCAGATGGTGAGCCATTCTAACCAATTATTATGAAAGGGAAATACCTGAAATAGAAAAATACTGGCTAACCCCAATGTGAACGCAAACTCCAACCAATAATATATCCGGAGACGGGTATCAATCCGATTGCCCAAGTCGATCTTTAAATAATCGCGGCCCCAATGATATGTTATGGTTGTGTTCATTCTTACATGGCTAATGCGTTAGTTTTCCCGAATGCGCTTCCTGTGGTTGGTCATCAACAAGCCGAACATTGAAAACCTCCTCGAATGCTTGTTTCAAAAACCGTTCCACTTCCTCCTCATCAACCGGCCTGCCCAATTCACGCTCGATTGAAGTTACTCCCTTATCACTAATACCACAAGGAACAATATAGTTAAAATAGTTCAAATCGGTATTCACATTCAATGCAAATCCGTGAATCGTAATCCACCTGCTGCATTTTACGCCCATTGCACAGATTTTTCGAGCCCTGGGGGTACCAACATCCAACCATACACCGGTCGCTCCCTCCAATCGGTCTCCAACGATTCCGTAATGAGCAATGGTCTTTATTATTACCTCTTCCAACGAACGCATGTACCGGCCTAAATCAGTAAAAAACCGCTCCAAATCCAAAACCGGGTATCCTACAATCTGGCCCGGACCATGGTAGGTGATATCTCCACCGCGATTGGTCTTGTAAAAGGAAACTCCTAAATCCCGGAGTCGGGTATCGTTGAGCAATAAATGCTCCATATGACCGCTCTTCCCCAGAGTGTAAACATGTGGATGGCGACAAAACAGCAAATGATGATGTGTTTCGGCAGGTTCAGTAATGCCGGGATTGTTGTAGTTCGCCTTTTTAGCGTCGAGGTTCACCTGCATTAACTGCTCCTGCAGCTCCCAGGCGGTCTTGTATTCGATAAGTCCTAAATGCCTGAAATTGACAATCTGTTGCTCCATATTATATGCAAGTTACGAAACAAGGGAATAAACAGGGCGTTCGATCAATTCTAAAATAATTCCCATCTTTATCTTCCCGAATGCAATCTGATTAGCGTTTTATTAACAGCAAATCGATTACATTTGTTTTGAAGTTTTATATTTACTGACTATGTGGGAGTTCATGAAGAATAAAATATTAATACCGCTTATTATCATCGCGGCACTAGCCGCGTTTTTTTCATTTAGGTACGTTCGCGACAATGATAACGATGATCAACATCGGGTGCTGATCATGCAAACTGCCATGAAAACGGTGATGGAGGGTCATTTCTCTCCCCAACCACTCAACGATTCATTCTCCGCTCGCGCATGGAAGAAGATGCTGGATAATCTGGATTATGAGAGAAAGTTCTTCACCAAGCAGGATATCCAGAAATTGCGCAAATTCGAATTTGCAATCGACGACCAGGTGATAGAGGGTTCACTCGAATATTTTAATCTGATCAACGAGACGTTCACGAAGAATATCGATAGGGCAGAGGTGTTGTATAAAGATTTATTGAAGAAGCCTTTCGATTTTGATAAGGAAGAGACAATACAACTTTATGGGGATGATCTGGAATTTCCCGCCGATGAGCGTGCTTTGAAAGAACGCTGGAGAGGTTATCTGAAATACAGGGTGCTGGCTAAATATGTGGATCTGAAAGACGAAAGGGAAAAACAAAAAGATAGCACCGGAGGTGACCAAAAGATTAAGACGGACGCGGAGTTGGAATCAGAAGCACGTGAAAGTATAGGCAAGAATCTAGACAATTATTTTAAGAGATTGCGAAAGATCGACAATAACCAGCGTTTTGCGATGTTCATCAGTGCTATGACTTCGGTAGAAGATCCGCACACGGTTTATATGCCGCCTCGCGATAAGCAACGTTTCGACGAAATGATGTCAGGTACTTTCTACGGCATCGGAGCGCAATTAGGTGAAGAAGACGGGAAAATTAAGGTTGTTAATATTATTACCGGAAGTCCGTGCTGGAAGCAGGGTGAACTGAAAGCCGGTGATGAGATCATAAAGGTAGCTCAGGGAAATGCCGAGCCGGTCGATATTCAGGGTTTTGAAATCGATGATGCCGTTCAACTTATCCGTGGTAAGAAAGGAACTGAAGTTCGCCTTACCGTTAAAAAGGTAGACGGTTCTACCAAAGTTATCTCCATCGTCAGAGGTGAGGTAATGCTCGAAGAGGTGTTTGCTAAATCTGCCATTATTCAGAGTAACGAAGGACCGGTTGGATATATTTATTTGCCGGAATTCTATTCCGATTTCCAACAAATCAATGGTCGCCGTTGCGCGGAAGATGTAGCCATCGAAGTGCAAAAGTTGAAGGGCGCCGGCGTAAAAGGTATTATTCTGGATTTGAGATATAATGGTGGGGGTTCACTCAGTGATGTGGTGGATATGGCCGGGCATTTTATCGACCACGGACCGGTGGTGCAGGTAAAAAGCAGTCATGCCGCGCCTCTCGTTTTGAACGACAACGCTCCCGGAATGCTCTATGACGGACCGCTCGCTATTTTGGTAAACGAGGGAAGTGCTTCGGCATCAGAGATTATGGCTGCTGCCATGCAAGATTATAAGAGAGCGGTGATTGTTGGTGCGACCACTTTTGGAAAGGGCACTGTGCAGAAAATCGTCTCATTAGATGATTTCCTGGACCCCGTGAGAAGATTGAAAATGCGTTCCAGCGGTAATACACTCGGTTCGTTGAAACTGACCATCCAGAAGTTTTATCGGGTGAATGGTGGCTCTACGCAATTGAAAGGGGTTACTCCGGATATCGAATTGCCCAATCCATATGCTCGAATCAATATGGGTGAAAGAAGGGATAAATCAGCATTGCCATGGGATGAGATTTCTCCCGCGGGTTACGGAATCGCGAAGAATCCGGTCGAACTGGGACCAATTGTAGAGAATAGTAAGAAACGTGTTAGTGCCAATAAGACATTTAATCTGATTCTGGAGAATGCGGAACGTTTGAGCAATAAGGAAAAAGATCATACTTATCCTCTAAGTGAAGCGGCATTCCGTAAGGACAGAGAAGAGGTGAATTCTATATCTAAGCAAATTGAAGAGTTGGAGAAAGAAGGTACTCCTTTTGAAATTGTGAATTTAAGCGATGACCTGACTCGGATCAATCGCGATAGTTCTTCAATTGCAAAGAATGAGGACTGGATAAAAAATCTGAAAAAAGATATTTACCTGTCAGAAACCGTGAATATCGTGAATGATCTTTATCGTCAGTCGGTCGTGAAAATGGCTACCGGAAAGAATTAAGTCGGGAAACATTCAGCTTTGCGTAACTTTACCGCCTTTAGATCGAACGGTCTCTGATGTTGAGCCTGATAAGGAAAATAACAATCTGCCTGCTGCTATCGTGCTGCCTCGCTGCCACTAATGTGACGGCGCAGGTAGCGACGGATAGTTTGCAATCGGTGCCGATAAAGGAAAGCGACTCGTTATTTGTGGTAGATAGCAGTCTGACGACCATAACCGATACGGCTTTTCTCAAACCCGTACTCTTTCAGCCCAATGCTAAAAAAGCGGCGTTGTATTCCGGGATTCTTCCGGGATTGGGACATATCTATATCCGGCAATACTGGAAATTACCCATCATCTATATAGGAGCCGGTGCTGCCACCTATTTCATCACCAGCAATCTGGATAAATACCGCACCTATCGAAAGGCATACATTGCTCGATTGAGTGGAGAGCCCGATGGTTATGATTATTTGACAAATGCAGATCTGCAAGTATTGCAGGATGCGTATAAGCGGAATTTGGATATGGCGGTTTTATTCAGCGCCTTAGGATATACGGTACAAATTCTGGATGCATTGGCCTCTGCGCATTTGAAGAACTTCGATATTTCTGAGGATATCAGCATGCGCTTTCAACCATTGATGGCACCCAATGGAGGTATTGGCCTAGGTGTTGCTGTCCATTTCAAATAGAAATATGGAAATCTCAACCCGATGATTCCTAAGCTTCGCGGCTTGGTGTGGATAACCTGTTTGATAAAGAGTGAGTTCTGACTGTCCGAGGATTATGCTTATTTGGGAATTCGGACTAACTTTGTGGTTATGCTACACAGCAAACCGAAAGAAGACAATTACCGGCACAAAGGACTGAGAAAACAACTGGTGGCAACCCTTCGTGAAAAGGGTATTCAAGACGAACGAGTGCTGGCGGCCATCGATTCAATACCCCGGCATTTTTTTCTGGATCCGGCCTTCGAGCGTGTAGCATATGAGGATCGGGCGTTCCCGATTCTCGCACAACAAACTATTTCACAACCCTATACTGTCGCTTTTCAATCGCAGCTATTGAATGTTCAGCGATTTGAGAAAGTATTGGAGATAGGCACCGGAAGTGCTTACCAAGCTTGTGTTTTGGCAGAGTTGGGAGCTATGGTGTACACCATAGAAAGACAAAAAGCCTTGTATGATTTTGTGGGACAGTTTTTCTTTTTAAATCGATATCCCAATATCAAACGTTTTTATGGTGATGGTTATGAGGGACTGCCTTCGTACGCACCTTTTGACAAGGTAATTATTACTGCCGCTGCTCCGTTTATTCCTCCTCGTTTGGTGGAGCAGTTAAAGCCCGGTGGCGTGATGGTTGTCCCAGTCGGCGACGATGCGGGTCAGAAAATGATGCGTATTACCAAAGACAAAGAGGGCAACGTTCACGAAGAAGAACTGGGGGATTTCAGTTTTGTACCTATGCTGACGGGGAAAAACAAATAAAAAGAAGATCCTCGATCTGCGGTTTTTTGGAGAACGCCAAAAGCATTCCCACCGATCCGTTGTTAGGAGACGCGAACAATCGCGTCTTTACAGGGGTCATGCATTTTGATACCTCAGAAACAAATGGTTGTTTAACCATCTTTCAAAAACTTCAAATTCCGCTGAATCCCGGTCCATTTAGTACGTTTAATCGGAGAGTTTTTAAAAATCCTTTTAAAACTCTGTTCGTCCAATTCCTCCCATTCCGATTTGGAAAGGTTTAATACCTCCGGTATAGGCCGAAATGCCTCTGTCTGGTGGGGACGCGAAAATCGATTCCAGGGACAAACATCCTGACAGATATCACAACCAAATGCCCATCCCCCCATTTTGTCCTGAAACTCTGTAGGAATCAAAGCATCCTTCAATTCAATCGTCAAATAGGAAATGCATTTGCTTCCATCAACCACAGTAGGTGCAACTATTGCGTCGGTAGGACAAGCATCCAGACATCGTGTACAACTCCCGCAATGATCCGTCGCAAAAGGAGGATCAGGTTCCAATTCCAGATCCGTGATCAACGTAGCAATAAAAAAGAACGACCCCGCTTTCTTAGTCAATAAATTCGCGTTTTTACCTACCCATCCCAAGCCGCTACGTACCGCCCAACTTCGCTCCAGCACAGGCGCACTGTCCACAAAACCTCTGCCTTCAACCGCTCCGATCTGCTCCCGTATGGAGTCTAATAACTGGTTCAGCTTTTCCCGAATCACATAATGATAATCAATGCCCCAGGCATATTTAGCGATTTTGGGAGCTTCCGGTGCTTGTGATGTTTCCGGGTAATAGTTGAGCGTAAAGGTAATGACCGAACGAGCGCCGGGTACAAGTTTGCGAGGATCAATCCTCAAATCGAAATGATTTTCCATGTACTGCATCTTTCCATGGAATCCCTGTTGCAGCCAATTCTCAAGACGGCGGGCATCATCATCCAAAGCCTCCGCTTTTGCGATGCCGCAGCTCTCGAAGCCGAGTTTGGCAGCTTCAGATTTGATCCATATCGAACGCTCAGCTGCCCTCAATCTTTACTCCTCTGATTTCTGAAAGTTTCTGGATGTATTGCTCACTGTGCATAATGGGTATTCCCGCGCGTATCCGACAGAACAACTGCAGGTCTTGCTCGTAAATATTTGCCTCCGCCTGTTTTAATAAATGTAGTACTTCGCCCATCACCGGATAGTCAAAATTCAATACCACGGGCGTTTCAATCCAGTGCTCAACAATCTCGTTGGCTTCCAGAGCCTCAGTGGTCACTGTCTTATAAGCATTGATCAATCCGGGTATGCCCAGTAGGGTTCCACCGAAATACCTAACTACCACTACTAATGTGTTAGTTAGTCCGGCGCTGTCGATCTGCCCGAGTATCGGCCGACCCGCACTGCCGGCGGGTTCTCCGTCGTCATTTGCCCGGTATTCATTGTTCTCATGTCCGAGCCGGTAGGCATAACAATGATGCACCGCTTTGGGGTGTTCTTTCTTAAGTGCTAGAACTCTTTTCTTTACGTCCTCCGGACTTCGAACCGGGTATGCAAAAGCCAGAAACTTACTGCCTCGGTCGCGAAATAATCCGGTAGATTCTTTTGCTATGGTTTTATATTTAAAATTCTGTTCGTCCAATTCTCTCAAAGGTTAAAGTCCGACCCCGACCGAATATACAAATCCGTTGTCTTCACGTAGAAATATCTGCAGTCGATCTGTATGAATTTGATGTTGGTCGACTGCGACTGCACCCCGTAGCACAGGAGCCGCAATGCCATTTTTAAGGGTATGACCGGCCGTAAACACTCTGGCCTCATCCCATAATCCCATATCTATAAAGTTCTGCAACAGATGCGCACCACCTTCTACGATCAGCGACAGCTTCCCTTGCGCGTGCAGTTCCTCCATTAGCGTCGGGAGCATTTTCTTGTCAAACGAGGTTCTGATATAACGAATACTGCCTCTAGTCTCGTCTTTTAGTTCATTCAATACCCAGGTTGGTGCACTATCATCCAACAAATGGTAGGATTCCGGTAGTTGCAGATTCCTATCCGTTACAATTCTCAGAGGTTGTGGCCCTTGCCAGAGTCTGGAAGTTAATTGCGGATTATCGTGAATGGCTGTCCTGTAGCCCACCATAATCGCCGTTTCCTCGGTGCGCCAGCGGTGAACCAGTTGCTGTGTAAAACTATTTGTAATAGCGTATCGTTGTCGATCGGGAGGCGCTATAAAACCATCAGCCGTGGATGCCCATTTCAGAATGATGTATGGACGTTTTTGCTCGTGGAAAATGAAAAAGCGTCGGTTCAACCATCGGCCTTCTTTCTCGCAAATACCGGTTTCGACCTCGATTCCGTTTTGTTTTAATATCGCGACTCCATTGCCATCAACCTTATCGAATGGGTCCATATTGGCAATGACCACTTTCGGAATGCCTTCCTGTACTATTCTGAGGGCACAGGGAGGTGTCTTGCCATAATGTGCGCAGGGCTCCAGATTTACATAGAGTGTGCTCTGAGCGAGCAATGATTTATCCGTTACAGCATCGATACAATTCACTTCCGCGTGGGCTTCCCCGTATTGACGATGCCATCCTTCGCCGATAATTCTGTCCTGATAAACCAATACAGAGCCCACTTTGGGATTGGGTGCAGTATGGCCACCGGCAGATGCTGCCAATTGCAGGCAACGACGCATAATGTCTTCGGTCAGCATGGTGTAAAGTTAGCGCAGAATAAAGAAGTATCAGCGCCAAAATCGTTGTTTGTTGATATTGCGGGTTCTCGGTGTTGCGTAGGCGTTAAGCCGAACGGATTTTTCGGAGCAGATAATCCATTCCCAACAGCTGGGCACAGGTGGCCACCGCGGTAATACTCACCCCGAGTACCCCGTGGAGGTTGACATTCTGACCGGTCTGTAACAGGTTGGGGATACGGGTTTGTACGGAGATGGTGGTTTCACTCGGTTTGTGCACATCTTTCATGATACCGTACATAGAGCCTTCAGGACTGGCAATGTAGTCTCTAAAAGTAAGCGGACTTGCAATGGTGCGGTCAAGAACTGCGCCACGAAGGTCGGGGTGGATATGGTATAATTTTTCCATTACCATATCTGCCAGCCGATTCTTTTTATCTTCGTATTCGTTGCCCCTATCACAGGGTTTACCGGCATGATTGCAGCTCTCAGCCCACGGCTGCATAGATTCGTAGTCGAGATAGGTGAGTACGGATACAGTTTCACAAAATCCTTGATTGTTTGGATCTTCTGTATGGAAGCAGGCTAGTGTTGCAGGCCAGTCCGGACCGCCATGTATAGCGGCGAGGGCGTCATTTGTGGCATGCCAGTATAGATTATGGGCGCGAAAGGGTACTTTCCCCGGTGCAAGAACTAAGTTTACCATCAGAGCGGATGGCGTTTGTCGCAAATGTTGTATCCGTTTTCGGTATGCCGGTCTGAGTCGATTGGATTCCAGCAGACCATGCATTATCTGCGGGTGTAGATTGCTGATGAATTGTCGACCGTAATACCGTTCGCCGTCTTCCGTTATTGCGTATCGAACCAGTCCGTCTTCTTCTACCAGGTTTTTTACCTCAGCATTTCGAACAATTTGTCCACCATGCGTTTGCAGCTGTCGCCAGAGCAGTTTACTGATTTCTGAACTGCCGGGCAGCACCTTATGAGCACTGTGGATATAACTTTCCTGAACTAAGGCGTGTAAATAGAATGGGGTAGTATCTGCCATGCCGGCATAGAGCAAACTGTTGCCCAAGAGTACGTTTCGCAATTGTGGGTTCGGTACTAACTCCTCCATTTTTGATTTGAGTTCCCATCCTGTGACAGCCGATTTTTCTTCTGCTGAGCCTTTTCTTAGTTGGTAAAGGGGGAATCTCGTGCACACATCGGTGATGGCATTCAGGTAGCGTCTCAACGAGGCTTGTTCATTGGGGAAATAGAGCAGAAGCTGCTCGATGAATGCCTCCTTTCCGTTTGCCTGCGGGTACCAGCTCAGATCTTCGCCAAACCCAATTCTGTCAAAGCCCTGTGGATCTAATGACTGCAACTGCAGCTGGTCGATGATGCCGGTGTATTTGAAAATTTGATGCAGGGAGTGATTTGGACCCAGTCCACCGATATAATGCACGCAGCTATCAAACACTTTCTTTCGGAAGGAAAATGTTTGCAGGCAACCTCCGATCTGTTTGTTTTTTTCTAATACACAAACGCTCATGCCCGATTTTGCCAGCATCACTGCCGACAACAAGCCGCCCAGTCCGCTTCCAATAATAACAACATCGAATGTTTTCGAATTGTGCATGATACCGGTTAAGATAGTTCAAAGTAAAAAGAAATTTCCTTTTACTGAATATCGGAGCATAGGAATCTCATGATTGCGTGCAGCATTCTTTGGCTGAGGCCGCAGCATGCATATTGGCACTCAGTGAAAATGGGAAATTATTTGATCAATTATTCTTCGATAAATGATTGGATATCCCGAATGATTTTCTGTGCCAGTTCATTAGCCGCCGATTCATCCACACTTTCAGCGTAGATTCGAATAATCGGTTCGGTATTAGACGTCCTTAAGTGTACCCAGTTCTTATCGAATTCGATTTTCAGTCCGTCTTCCCTGTTAGTCGGCTGACCTTCATATTTCGCCTGAATTTTCGCGAAGATGTCTTGTACATTGATTTCCGGACGGAGGTCGATTTTATTTTTTGAAATGGTATAGTTCGGATAAGATGCCCGAAGTTGGGACATGCTTTTGCCGGATTTGGCCAGATGCGAGAGAAAAAGCGCGATACCTGCGAGCGCATCCCTACCGTAGTGGAGTTCCGGAACGATCACCCCACCGTTACCTTCCCCGCCAATAACGGCGTTATGTTCTTTCATTTTGGCCACTACATTTACTTCACCAACGGCACTTGGAAAGTATTGACCGCCATGCATTTCGGTAACATCTCTTAAAGCGCGGGTTGAGGACATATTCGATACGGTATTGCCCGGACGATTAGCCAGTACATAGTCTGCGACAGCTACCAGGGTATATTCTTCACCGAACAGTTGTCCGTCTTCGTTTACCAGACAAAGGCGATCCACGTCCGGATCGACGGCGATGCCGAGGTCGGCTTTATGTTCAAGAACAGTCTGACAAAGATCTTTTAGATTTTCAGCCAGCGGTTCGGGATTATGAGCAAATTTTCCCGTCACTTCGCTATGAATAGTGGTCACATTAGTTACACCCAGCGCTTCCAGCAATTGCGGCACATAGATCGCGCCGGTAGAGTTGACAGGGTCAACCACGATACGGAAATCCTTCTTTTTGATAGCTTCGACATCTACAAGCGGATGTGCCAGTATAGCATCGATATGTTTTTGTCCGGCTTCTTCATCGAAAGAGACCGTTCCGATTTGATGGATGGACGCAAATTCAGTTGTTTCCTTTTCAGCATAGTCGAGGATCCATTGACCTTCGGCAGCGTTGAGGAATTCACCTTTATGATTGAGTAATTTTAAAGCATTCCATTCAGCCGGGTTGTGACTGGCCGTGAGAATGATACCACCGGCAGCCTTATGTGTTACAACTGCCATTTCCACCGTAGGGGTGGTGCTCAGACCGAGGTCGATTACATCAAATCCCATTGCTTGTAGGGTGGCCGACACCAGATTACGGACCAGCTCTCCCGAAATTCTTCCATCTCTTCCGATCAGAATAGTATTACCGTGTTGTTGTTGCTTTACCCAAGCTGCGTATGCGGTAGTGAATTTTATAATGTCCGGAGGAGTAAGCGAATTGCCCGGTATCCCGCCAATAGTGCCGCGGATTCCCGAAATAGATTTGATTAATGCCATAGCTGAAAAAACTGTTGCAAAGGTAATTGTCTAAACGGAATTTTGACGTAGGTTTGTTATGAAGTATAATTCTCACTATGACTATTACTCAGTTGGAATATGTAGTAGCTGTTGCTACCTATAAAAGCTTTGTGGCTGCGGCCGAAAAGTGTTTTGTAACGCAGCCTACGCTAAGTATGCAGATTCAGAAATTAGAAGAAGAACTCAATGCGAAGATCTTTGATCGGAATACACATCCGATTTCTGTTACAGCGTTAGGCGGACTGATAGTAGCTCAGGCTAAGGTGATATTGGCAGAATGTGAGAAGGTTTACGATGTGATACATCATGAACAAAACCGAATTGCCGGAAGTTTCCGGATCGCGGTGATTCCAACTATTGCACCTTATGTAGTGCCTGGTTTGCTGGAGACTTATTCCAAAAAATATCCGGATGTGAAATTGCAGGTTCGGGAGATGGAAACAAATAGAGTAATCGCAGCTCTGCAAAAGGATGAGATTGATGCGGGTTTGGTGAGTACGCCACTGGAGGAGAATTCGATTAAGGAGTATCCGTTGTTTTATGAATCTTTCATCGC
>CAZWPF010000083.1:0-11683 GCA_964636205.1 uncultured Chitinophagaceae bacterium
AAAGAGCTCGGTTATTGGGATTTGATTGCCATGCGGATTTTGTATTGCAAGAAAGAATGGCTGCTAACACCGGTAAAGTAGAGGGATTCTTAAAGGACTTATTGGAGAAGGCGCAGCCTTTTGCTGCGGAAGAAATTAAAGAGTTGGCAGCAATCGCTGCCCGTGACGGAATTCAGGAACTGATGCCCTGGGATCATGCTTATTATGCAGAGCAACTGCGACAAGAAAAGTATGCGTTTTCCGAGGAAGAATTAAAACCGTATTTTCCCTTGAATCAGGTGTTGGACGCGGCTTTTCAAGTGGCCGGTCGTTTGTACGGTTTGCAGTTCCAGTTGCGATCGGATATAGACAAATACCATCCTGAAGTGGATGTGTACGAGGTGCTCGAAAACGGTCGACATAAATCGCTTTTATATGTTGACTTCTTTCCGAGGAAGGGAAAGCGTCCCGGCGCCTGGATGACCTCCTTTAGGGGGCAATACATAGAGAATGGGGAGAATGTACGACCTCATATTTCTATAGTATGCAATTTCACCCGTCCGGTTGGAGCGGCGCCATCTTTGCTCACTTTTATGGAAGTGACCACCTTGTTCCATGAGTTTGGACATGCCTTGCATGGTATGCTGGCTGATACAAAATATGAAAGTCTATCGGGTACTAATGTTTTTTGGGATTTTGTAGAATTACCCTCCCAGTTTATGGAGAACTATTGCTATGAGCAATCTTTCTTACATGAGTTTGCCCGCCATTATCAAACCGGAGAACAGCTCCCGGATGATAAAATAGAGCGTATCATTGCATCTGCCCAGTTTATGCAGGGATACCAAACATTGAGACAGATTGGATTTGGCTTGCTGGATATGGCCTATCATACTGATGGCTTAACTGCCGATCAGCAATTAGTGGCTTTTGAAGAAACAGTAATGGGAGGTACCAGAGTTTATCCCACTGTTCCCGGAACTGCGGTGAGTACTTCATTCTCACACATTTTTGCCGGTGGTTATGCTGCAGGATATTATTCTTATAAATGGGCAGAAGTGCTGGATGCGGATGCTTTCGATTATTTCAAGCAAACGGATATCTATTCCCCTGAGATCGCTCAGAAGTTTAAAATTCTATTGAGCAAAGGTGGCACTATCGACCCAATGGAGCTTTACAAGTCATTCAGAGGCAGAGAACCTCAACCCGAAGCATTGCTTAAAAGAGCCGGCTTGATATAAAGGATTAGCGAGGGACAGAATGCTGACTTAAAACATGCTTTGATAAAAACTCAAGTTTTGTGTCGGCATTCTGTTCTTCAGCCATCGTTAGTCTTAATCGGTTGGTGAATCCTTCATATCCAAGTATTTCCGCAAAGTAAGCCGCAGATCCATAGCCGGAAACTTCATAGTGGTCAATCTTACGAGCGGTTAAAAGAATATTTCTATCTACACTAGTTCCCTGATCGCTGTCGCTCATCAACCTATAACTATCATCGAGTATTCGTTGTAAACCTGAATTATCAACGCCTTCGGGTTGAATGGCTAAATATTTGCACATGAGTTCCAGTGCAGAGATATGCTCTTCCGTCTCTGCCAGATGTAAGGCTATGTTTTGTTTCAAAGCCAAATTGACGATTTTATCCAAGATGGAGCGCATCCATCCTGCATTGAGCTGTTCCGCACTCCAGAGAGCTCTTAGTTCGTAGAAGAATAATTGTTCCAGTGATTGTATTTCCGTCATGTTTTATTTTTTTAAATCAACGATCCAGACCCGGCTTTAAAATGACTTTTACACAATCATCCTTCTTGTTTTTAAACATATCATAAGCTTCTGAAACCTTAGAAAGGGGCAGGGTATGGGTAATAATATCATGTAGCACCACCTTGCCGTTTTTTACCAGATCGAAACATTGGTCGATATACATATGCACCTGCGCTTGTCCGAACTGCAGCGTGAGTCCTTTGTCGAAAATTCGATGAATAGGGAAATTGTCATATGGACTTGCATAAACACCCAGTACGGAAATATGACCGTGCCTACGCACCGCTTGCGTGCAAAGATCCAATACTTTGGCGGTGCCTTTTTCTACGTTGACAACAGCTTTCACTTTTTCCAGGAAACTCCGGTTGGCTTCCATTCCTACCGCATCAATAGCCACATCAGCGCCTCTACCATCGGTCATTGCTCTGATTTTCTCCATCAGATCATCGTCCTCAGAATTTATGGTGTCTACAAAATTGATTGTTCTGGCTTTTTCCAAACGGTATTCTAAGGGGTCGACGGCGATTACTCGTTTGGCTCCATGTAACCAGGCCGCTTTTTGAGCCATTAATCCTACCGGCCCGCTACCAAAAATGACTACGGTATCTCCATGTTTTACCTTACCCCAGCGCACACCCGACCAGCCCGTCGGAAATATATCCGTTAAAAATACCACTTGCTCATCGGTCAGTCCTTCGGGTATCAACTTCGGACCCGTATTTCCGTATGGAACCCGTACGTATTCGGCCTGACCGCCATTGTATCCGCCGTAGAGATCTGTATATCCAAACATACCACCGCCCTTGCCCTTGAGCAAATCCCCTTCGGGTCCGTAATTCTCAGGATTACTGTCGGTACAGCCGGCATGGTAACCCTGTTGACAAAAAAAACAGTTCCCGCAGGCAATGGTAAAAGGAACGACCACACGATCTCCCTTTTTAAAGCGAAATACGTTCGGACCGGTTTCTACGACTATGCCCATGAATTCATGACCCAAAACCTCATCACGCAATTGCGGTACAAAGCCATCGTAAATATGTAGGTCTGAACCGCAGATCGCGGTGGTGGTCACTTGTATAATAATATCTTCGGGGTGTAAAATCTTAGGATCATCGATCGTGTCTAAGCTAATATCTCCCGGTTTGTGAAATACTGCTGCTTTCATCTTTAAATTTTCAAAGAATACCATAAAATGATGCCTTTGTAGATCATACCCCAAAACTTAAGTGTTGATCGCATTATTTTACTGAGAATGTTTAACTTATGACTTTTGTTCTTGGAGATAAGTATTATCACAATATGAGTTCGTTCCTTCCTCTTTTCTCGTTGTTCCCGAATCGGGAAATGGGAAGGTTATTGTCACAATTTTTCTATTGCAAATCTGACGGCATAATTATTAGAGATTTCGGTAAACACTTAGTTTATGGGTAGAACTGTATTCCCCGGAAATCCATTTCCCCTCGGAGCGACATGGGACGGACAGGGGGTGAATTTTTCGATTTATTCTCAGTTTGCCTCCGGTGTAGAATTATGTCTTTTTGATTCATCTGCAGATCAGCAGGAAACCGATCGAATAAAGATTACAGAAAGATCCGGGCATGTCTGGCATATTTATCTTCCCGGTCTGGGTCCGGGTCAGTTGTATGGTTTCCGGGTACATGGGCTTTATAAACCAGAGGAAGGGCATAGGTTTAATCCCAATAAATTATTGATCGATCCGAATGTAAAAGCCGTAGCAGGCAAAATCGAATGGGATGATGTGTTGTTTGGATACCAACCCGGACACCCAGATGAAGATCTGAGCTACGATGAACGCGATAGCGCAGCATTCCTGCCGAAATGTGTGGTGATTGATCCGGACTTCGACTGGGAAGATGACCGGAAACCAAATACACCACTGCATCGAACCATCATTTACGAACTGCACGTAAAGGGGTTCACTCAATTGCATCCGGATATTCCAGAAGAAATTCGGGGGACCTATGCTGCATTGGGACATCCTGTGACCATTAACTATTTAAAAGAGCTAGGTATTACGGCGGTCGAACTTATGCCCATCCACCATTTTGTGGCTGACCGCCATTTGGTAGAAAAGGGACTGACCAACTATTGGGGTTATAACACACTGAGCTTCTTTGCGCCAGATATTAGATATTCCGCGAGCGGAGTTAATGGAGAACAGGTTAATGAATTTAAAGAAATGGTGAAAGCACTGCATAGGGAGGGAATCGAGGTGATTCTGGATGTGGTCTATAACCATACCGCAGAGGGGAACCATATGGGACCCACACTTTCTTTAAAGGGGATCGATAACAGTGGTTATTACCGTCTGGCAGAAAATCCAAGATATTACAATGACTATACGGGTACGTGTAATACGCTGAACACGGTGTTGCCCAATGTGCTTCGATTGATTATGGATAGCTTGCGCTATTGGGTACTGGAAATGCATGTCGATGGGTTTCGCTTTGATCTGGCTTCCGCGCTGGTAAGAGGATTGCATGAGGTGGATCGCTTAGCCTCATTTTTAGACATAATCTATCAAGATCCCATTTTGTCGCAGGTGAAACTTATCGCAGAGCCTTGGGATGTAGGAGATGGTGGCTATCAGGTTGGTAATTTTCCTTTGGGCTGGTCGGAATGGAATGGGAAATATCGCGACTGTATTCGGGACTATTGGCGAGGAGCAGATAGCATGCTTGGGGAGTTTGCGGCTAGACTGACGGGTAGCTCTGATTTATATAAGGGCGATTATCGCACACCGGCAGCCAGCATCAATTTCGTTACAGCGCACGATGGTTTTACCCTGCATGATTTGGTCTCATATAATGAAAAGCATAACGAAGCAAATGGAGAAGATAACCAGGATGGGGAATCACATAATCGTTCCTGGAATTGTGGGGTAGAAGGCCCGACTGATGATGAGGAAGTGCTGCAATTGCGGCAAAAGCAAAAAAGGAATTTTCTGGCGACCTTATTTTTATCGCAAGGCGTTCCCATGTTGTTGGCCGGAGATGAAATGGGAAGAACCCAGCAGGGAAACAACAATGCCTATTGTCAGGATAACGAAATCTCTTGGCTGCATTGGCAGGACGCTGATCGGGAATTAATAGCTTTTACTAAGTATATGATTAGTTTGAGACAGGCGCACCCTGTTTTCAGAAAGCGCGGTTGGTTTCAGGGATATCCCATACATGGAGCCGGCGTGGAAGATATCGCTTGGTTTTTGCCCGACGGACAGGAAATGTCGGAGGAGCACTGGAACCATGATTTCGCCAAATCACTGGCGGTTTATTTCAACGGACATGGGGTGCATACACCGGATGCCCGAGGTGGACGCATACTGGACGATAATTTCTACCTGATTTTTAATGCTCATTCCAAAACAATCGAGTACCGACTGCCCGAGGATAAATATGGAACCCACTGGCAGGTAATACTCGATACTAATTTGGATACACAGGTGTTTGATAATTCGACTCTGTTTAAAGCCGGCGAAATTATTCAGGTCGCCGCTCGTTCAACAGTTTTGTTAAAGGCGCCACTCCAGTCATAAGCGGTGTAGCGATGAACCGCGAAATCCCCAAATACTATTGGGGATTTCTGTTACCTACCCGCTCTGTGTCGGTGTTATTATACATGGTTGTGTCATCGTCCATCCGGTCGTAACTATAGTCATAGGGTCTGTCTATGACTGAGTCGGATCGATTATCATTATAATCGTTATTTGGATCGTTGTTGCAAGCTCCTAAAGCGAAAAAAGACATAGTGCAGATTGAAAAAAAGAATGTTTTCATAAATTGATATTTAGAGATTAGAGAGATTGATTAATTAATTGATTATTGATTATTACTGGTCTTGTGCATCGCCTGATTTTCGAGCGGCATTCCTGCCGCCTTTTTGGCCTATTTCCGCCATGTAGCGACGGTCTCGGCTGACAGCCATGCCGCCCTTGCGCCCTGCTAATCGGGCTTCTTCCGGACTAAACTGATGAGCAGTACCTTTTTTTTGAACAGCCTTCCCGCCCTTGCTGGCCATTGCCCGTCTTTCCTCAGCACTCAATGCAGCAAAACCACGTTTAGATTTGTTGTTATTGTTTTCAGGGTGCATAGTTCTCGATTTCAATTAAAGAGTTAATAAATATGCCACCGAAGGCTCCGTTTTTAATGCAGGTTCAGATAATCAACGTTTTATATTAACTTGGTATAACCCATATTCAGCTTTGAAGCCGTTTTTTTATGTATGAGCTCGCTCCTCAGATTGTAGTTGATGTGTAACAAATTCCCTTATAATATTCTGAGATAATTATCAATCGGATGAATGGATTATTTGGGATACTCGCCTGCGCTTCGTCAGATAGTGGGTCGGCCACCGGTAACTTGAATGGTTGCGCCGGAGATATAGCTTCCTTCCTGACTTGCCAATAGGACAAATGCCGGGGCCACTTCTACCGGTTGACCGGCTCGTTTCAACGGCGTGTCTTCTCCGAATTTAGCTACTTCCTCTGCCGGAAAACTGCCGGGAATCAAGGGAGTCCAAATCGGACCCGGAGCGACACAATTCACTCTAACTCCTTTTTCTCCCCAGAGCTGAGCCAGGGATGCAGTAAAATTTTGTATCGCTCCCTTTGTAATGGCATAGGGGAGTAAAGTGGGGTTGGGAGAATAGGCGTTGACCGAACTTGTATTGATTATAGAGCTCCCCGGTTTCAGATGAGGCTCTGCCGCTTTACAGATATAAAACATTGCATGGATATTCGTCTTAAATGTATAATCCCATTCTTCAGCAGAAATTTCCTGGATGGATTTATGTTGCATTTGGTAAGCAGCGTTATTCACAATGATATCAATACCGCCAATACCTGCTACAGTCTGTTCAATCAGCTGCTTACAATGAGCCTCTTCACTGATGTCTCCCGGAATGAGCAGTACTTTTCTGCCTTCTTTTTGAATTAATTTTTCTATTTCCGCAGCATCCTCATGTTCATTCAGATAGGAAATAACAATATCTGCACCTTCTCGAGCGAAGGCAAGTGCTACTGCTTTTCCTATCCCGGAATCTCCTCCTGTGATGAGTGCCTTCCTATTTTTCAATTTTCCCGAACCCTTATAACTTTCCTCTCCATGATCAGGCTTTGGATTCATTTTTTGTTCTGTTCCCGGCATCTCCTGCTCTTGTTTGGGATAAGGAGGAGTAGGGTATTGTGTCTGAGGGTCCTGCATGTCCGGTTGTTGTTTCCTATCTTTCATAGCCTCGTTTTTTGATGGATAGCTGCATTTTCATGCCACCACCAATGGGGCTCCATTCGATTAATAGGCGACCTGATACCGGAATTTTCGATAGCTTTGTGTCTTCTAATCAATTTTCAAACTTTCAATAATATTTTATATGGCTGATTATTCTTCATCTGTAAAAGATGCTCAGAAGAAAACAAAACCGATCGCACCTGCGGTAGAGGAATTAGTGGCAAACAGTAAATCTGTTATCCTGGGAACTGTTGATGCAGAGGGGAAACCGCTGGCAAGCTATGCTCCTTTTGCAAAAATTGACAATAAAATTTATGTGCTGGTATCTTTTATGGCTCGCCACACCAAGAATTTAAAAGAAGGGAAAGTTGCCTCTGTAATGTTTATTGAGGATGAGTCAAACACAAAGCAGATTTACGCAAGAGACCGCCTCACATTCGATACCACCACCGAGCAAGTTGAGCGTGACACTCCAACCTGGAACAAAGTAATTGATGAGTTGAAGGCAAGACATGGTAAGGTGTTAGAACTCTTGGTGGGGATGGATGATTTTATCATGATGGAACTGACTCCGGTTAAAGGAGCTTATGTAAACGGTTTTGGTAGTGCTTATTTCGTAGATGATCAATTCCAGGTAATTGAGCATCGCAATGATATTGCACATACTGTGCGGGAGCAGAAATAAAGCATGCTTCAGTTATTCATTGCAAAAAAGCCCGGATTTCCGGGCTTTTTTGTTTTCTTGGCTAGATGGGTTTTGATTAGTATTTAAGGATTTGTCGATAATTCTATCATTATTTAAGAATGTCATTTTCAGTTGTTTCCCATTCATCAGCATTTTTGATGCCCAACTCTTTAGGACGGAAAACCGGATCGAGCCCGGATTTTTTCTGACGGACGTAATCATTAAAAGCTTTCAACGCCGGGCGTTGCAATAATAAAATGGCAATCAGGTTTAACCAAGCCATTAGTCCTACTCCAATATCTCCGAGTGTCCAGGCCAGATCTGCAGTGCGGATAGTGCCGTAAAAGCTGAACACCAGAATTATTATTCGGAGCAGGGTATATGCCCATTTATTTTGATCTTTTTTATCTAAATGACTAAGATTGGTTTCTGCAATGTAATAGTATGCAACCAATGTAGTAAATGCGAAGAAAAACAGCGCTAAGGCCACAAAACCATTTCCCACCAATGGGAAATGGACATTGATAGCAGATTGCGTAAATGCCGGGCCGTATGCCACACCCGGAAGGTTTTCTACTATATGGCCACCTGCGGGCTCGAGTACATTGTACTGACCGGTAAAGAGGATCATCAAAGCTGTCGCGGTACATACCAACCAGGTATCTACATAAACCGAGAACGCTTGTACCAATCCTTGTTTTGCAGGGTGACTTACCTCTGCTGCGGCTGCAGCATGGGGTGCTGTTCCCTGACCTGCTTCGTTGGAGTAAATACCTCTTTTAACACCCCACATGATCGCCATCCCGATTATTCCTCCAAAAGCAGGTTCCAGATTAAAGGCTGATTTGAAGATCAATCCAAAGGTTCCCGGTATCTTGTCGTAATTCAGTGCGATGATGATCAGTGACATCAAAATATATGCTGCTGCCATAAAGGGTACTACCAGTTCGGCAAACTTACTGATCCGGCGAATGCCACCGAAAATTATCAGACCTAATAAGGCCGACACCACAACCCCTATCCAAATTGGGGGTATGTTGAATGCCGATTCCAGACTAGCGGCCATATTATTGCTTTGTACCCCCGGCAGAAAGCAAGCAGTACTAATGACCGTCACGATTGCAAATAGCGAAGCAAACCATTTAATACCTAAGCCCTTCTCAATATAGAATGCCGGTCCACCTCGATATTGCCCATCTTTCACCTGCTTATAAATCTGACCCAAGGTGGCTTCCACAAATGCAGATGCACTGCCCACGAAGGCAATGACCCACATCCAGAAAATCGCACCGGGCCCGCCCATAGCAATCGCGGTTGCCACACCCGCTATATTGCCAACACCTACACGTCCGGCAATAGCTACGGCAAAAGCTTGAAACGACGAGATGCCCTTCGCGGAAGCTGTTCCACGAATAAGTAATCGGATCATTTCCTTAAAATAGCGCAGTTGCAAAAAGCGAGTTACAAATGAAAAATAAAGCCCGGTTAGCAGGCATAAAATTATTAGTGCATTGCTCCAAATAATATCATTGATTGTATTAATAATGGATTCCATGGTATGGATGGTAGTTTTTCGATAGAAAATTGCAGGAAGCCCACAAAAAAGAAAAAAAATACGAATAATCCATGCTTATTAGTTTTTTTTATTGATTTAGAAGATTTTTATATTTTCGCATGGCTATGAAAATTGCAAGTCACTTCTATTATCTCTTCTTGATCGCTTAACCCGACTAATACCGGTGTATCATTAGCGAACGATTCGTCCCTATCAGGGGATGAGCGACTTATTATTTTTCATAATTTTTTATTCTTCAATTTTTTATGACTAATCAAAAGTGGTATCGTGTCTATATATTTATATGGATCGGGCAGTTTTTATCGATGTTATCGAGTTATTCAGTTCATTTTGCAATTATAATTTGGTTGAGTTTGCAGTATCGGCTAAGATTCTGGCTATTGCAGGTATTGCCGCTTTATTACCTCAGGCATTAATTGGTCCGTTTGCCGGTGTTTTTATCGACCGTTGGAATCGGTCGGCAACGCCTTCCATGCGCCGGCCATGCAAGCAATAGCTCCTCTGATTGTACCCGAACAACATTTACTGAGGGTGTCCGGTGTCAATCAGATGATCCAATCGGTAAGTACTATTGCCGGACCTGCAGTGGGTGCGCTTGCTATTACTTATTTGAGTATTGGCAATGTTTTATATCTGGATGTTATCGGTGCGGCGGCCGCTATAGTCTCCTTGCTTTTTCGTCACTATTCCTCATTTGAAGAAGGAAAAAAGCAATGCGACATTGGGATCGGTGCTTTCCGAACTCAAGCAGGGATTTCATGCCATTTATAGTAATCGTGGATTGAGTTTTCTATTTCTGTATTCCATGATCGCAACACTCGTCATAATGCCGATAGCAGTAATGCTTCCCTTACTAACCATCGGTTATTATGGAGGCGGTAAATGGGAAATGAGCATTATAGAGATTGTTTGGGGGATTGGTATGTTGCTCGGTGGTAGCTTTTTGAGCGCAAAGGATATTAAGCTGCGCAAAGTAATCTTGGTCAATGCCATGCATTTAGCGCTTGGAATCTGTTTCATAGCCTCGGGCTGGCTTCCGGCGCAACTATTTATTGGATTTGTGTTAATGACTGCAGTAGGTGGCATGGCGATGTCTGTTTTTTCTGCAGCTTTCATGACTATCATTCAGGAAGAGGTCGACCCCTCCATGTTAGGACGTGTGTTTTCTTTGTATTTCAGTATGGCAGTGTTGCCCAGCTTGATAGGGTTATTATTTACAGGAATCATTGCCGAGTCGATCGGGATCAATAATGCCTTTGTAATTTCAGGTGTTTTGGTCGTATTGGTGGGGTTTGCTTCCTTTCTGACACCATCCTTAATGCAGCTCGGAAAGAAAACCAATTGAGATTAGCCGATATTATTTTTTAAATTGCAGTTAAAGGATTTGCAAAAAACGATGATATGAGCGAAGAGCATATGAGGAATTTGGCTGCACAGCTAAGGCAGCCGGGAGGAACCGACGGACTGGCAGTAGCGGATATGATGCATGCTTCAAATATAGGTATGACGAGACATGCTATTGAGACGCTTGATTTGCAATCAGGAGATATTATACTGGAATTGGGACATGGAAATGGTGCGCATCTAACAGAAGTATTTCAAAAAGTTGATAAACTTTTATATCAAGGCCTGGATATTTCTCCGCTGATGCACGAAGAGGCGATGCGACTTAATAGTAATTGGGTGGCAGAGAATAAAGCTGCGTTTTATCTGTATGAAGGACGGCAAATGCCGTTCGAAGATGAGTCTGTCGACAAGATATTTACTGTCAATACCATATACTTCTGGGAAGATCCGAAACTCACTCTTTCTGAATTGTACAGGATACTTCGAGTGGGAGGAAAGTTGGCAATAACTTTCGGTCAAAAATCATTTATGGAAAATCTGCCTTTTACCAGATTTGGTTTTACCCTCTATGATCGGGAATCGATCGAACAACTGGTGGATGGATCGGGATTCTCAATTGTTTCTGTGGAAAATCGGCAAGAGACTATTAGCGGTAAAGACGGCGAGCCGGTGGAACGCGTATTTTCGACCGCACTTTTAGAACGAGCTTCGCAGCCTTAATTAATAGATGCCATTGTTAGCGGTGAGTATATATGGCGCGCCATTAGTGACCAAAATGGTATGCTCGTGTTGCGCCATAAATCCGCCCTTATTACCCACCATAGTCCAACCATCTCTCAATGTTACAGCGTAATTGGAACTTGTAGCGATAAAGGTCTCTATAGCCACTACGGAGTTCTCTTTAAACCTTGTTCGATCGAAAATGTTCGGATAATTGGTAATTTCATGGGGTTCCTCGTGTAAACTTCTGCCCACACCATGCCCCGTGAGGTTTTTAATGACCCGGTAACCAAGTATTTTCGCCTCTGTTTCGATTATTCTTCCTATCTCTGAAATACGGACGCCGGAACTGATTTTCTCAATCGC
>CAZWPF010000084.1:0-11600 GCA_964636205.1 uncultured Chitinophagaceae bacterium
CTCAGGAATTGGATCGGGATGGGGTGCTACATTATTATGGTGGACTATTCGATTTGATCGCAGTGTTGGTAGCCAAAATCAGTCCGTTTGAACATTTCACTACTCGACACATTCTCAATGCATGGGCTGGTTTTATAGCAATTTTATATGCCGCCAGAATTGCAGTTCAAATAGGTGGTCGCCGTATGGGTGTACTCACCATCTGGCTGATGTTCCTGGCTCCATTTTTCCTGGGCCATGCAATGAACAATCCAAAGGATATTCCTTTTGCCGCAGCTTATATAGCAGCAATCTATTACCTGATCAAATTCTATCACAAGCTGCCCAACCAAAGCTGGAAGGACTTTATTATACCTGCATTAGTACTGGCAGCAGCCATAGATGTGCGGGTGGCCGGTATCTTGCTGATCCCTTATCTATTCTGTTATTTCGCCCTGAATTATCTGGCATTTAAAGAAGATAGGGAGGTTGTAGGAAAGAAAATAGGCGCAATGGCGATTTTGAGTTTAGCCGGCTATTTTGGAGCCAGCCTTCTCTGGCCATATGCACTCCAGAACCCAATTAGCAATCCTTTGACAGCGCTTTCGGAACTGTCAAACTTTAAGATGACACTTGCGCAGATGTATGAGGGTGAAAGAGTTTTCTCTGATCAACTGCCACCGAGTTATCTGATCAAGATGTTCTTTATCACCAACAGCTATATTCTGTTGATTGGGTTGATCCTATCGCCGATTTTCCTGCTTGGAGCCAAACGCGATCGATCATTTATTTTGGCTTTTTTCATATTGTTTACCACCGTTTTCCCGGTTGCTTATATTATTTATAACGGATCCAATGTTTACCACGCATGGCGACATGTGCTGTTTGTATTCCCAGGTGCAGCGATTATGGCAGCTTACGGACTGAACGCGCTATGGAATTGGGCTACTCAGCCTTCCGTACGTTACGCAGTTATAGGATTGCTGGTATTGGGATTTTTGGAACCACTGGTGTTTACTGTGAAAACCTTTCCTCAAACTGCTACTTATTACAATGCCCTTGCCGGTGGTATGGAGGAAGCTTATGAGAATTACGAGATGGACTTCTACTATAACAGTATGAGAGACGCCACTGTATGGTTTGAAAAGAACGAACTACCCAAAAATACTGATAAGGATACCGTTAAAATCTATTCAAACCATAACCGAATTGTTGCTGAATATCTGAAATCACATCCCAATTTATATATTGACTATATCCGCTTTAGAGAACGTAGTTTTAAAGAATGGGACTATCTGATTATGCACCGGGCTTTAATTCCGGAGGACAGACTGAAGAATAGAAGCTGGTTGCTGAAAAATACCATTTATCAAACAACGGTCAACGGCATGCCTCTATCCGTGGTAATTAAGCGTCCGTCGATGGATGATTATTATGGATTTAAACTCCTGGAACAAAATCGAATTGAGGAAGCTATTGAGCGCTTTAGAAACTATCGGAAGGCGGATCCGGAAAATGAACTCGTAAACACGGTAATGGCGCGCTATTACCTTTCTGTAGGTCAGCCGGATAGCGCTCAAATGATGATCAACGAGGTGTTGAAAGTATCACCTTCAGACATGCAGGCAAGGCAATTAGCTACGCAGGCTGGTCAGTTGAAACAATACCAGATGGGAGGCAGATAAACGAAAGTTTATCTGCTTTCTCTAAGCAATCTTAAATTGCGTTTTAGTGAAAATGAGAACGCAAACAATTCCCGGGTGGTGCGCAAGCATACTTTTAGCAATTTCCATTTGATAATGGAAACCACCCCTGTTTCTCTTTCTTTGTGAACCACAGGTATGCTCTTCAGGTCTTGTCCGTCCCGTCTGGCCAGCACTGATAAGAATATATTGGGTGCAAATGGATTATGCGGCATTACATCCATCAAACGCTTCAAATACGGCCCTTTAATCAGACGATAGGGGACATTACTATCCGGAATATATACTCGGAAGAACATCAGATTGACTAATCTTACAATTCGGGTGATCAACAGCCTGTTCGCGTCATCATAACGTTTGCGACGGTAACCCAAAAGGAAATTCGACTCGTTTCTTTGTTCCCAAAGCAATGGGAAGTCCTCCGGACGAAATTGATTGTCTGAATCAGTTTGAAAAACCCAACTAGGATTGTAGCTCAAAGCTTTTCGATAGCCATTTAATACGGCGTTACCATGACCACCATTTTTCTGATGAACCACCTCAAGATAAGATAATGAAGTAGCAAGCTTGTCTAATATAGCAGGAGTGTTATCTTTGGAACCGTCATTAACCACCAGAATTTTAAATTTCTCGGTTTTTAAATATTGGTTCAAAAACGCTCCCCAAGAAGTGACAACCTCTTCAATACACCCTTCTTCATTATATACGGGAATCACAACAATCAGATCAAAAAGAGCTTCGGCCATCAGTTTTATTTTGGGTTGGGGTGTATTTAATTGTTCAGGGGCACAAATATAAACAATCAAAGCAATGAAAAGTCAAACTTATCCATATGATTACCTGATTATTGGTGCCGGTTTATTTGGCTGCGTTTTCGCTCACCAAGCGAGGCAAGCAGGAAAATCTGTTTTAGTAATAGATAAAAGATCTCATACCGGAGGTAATGTCTATTGTAGGGATGTAGACGGCATCAATGTACACGAATATGGAGCGCATATCTTTCATACCAACGATAAACCGGTCTGGGACTTCGTTAACAGCTTTGTGCCTTTCAACCGCTATACCAACAGTCCGGTAGCCAATTACAAAGGGAAACTGTATAACCTCCCTTTTAATATGAATACTTTCTACCAGTTATGGGGCGTTCGTACACCGGAAGAGGCAAAAGCCAAAATACAAAGTCAGATCGCCGAACTGGGTATCGAGCATCCCAAAAATCTCGAGGAACAAGCATTGGTATTAGTCGGACCGGACATATATAACATTCTAATAAAAGGTTATACTGAAAAACAATGGGGTAGGAAGGCGACAGAGCTTCCGGCATTTATTATTAAACGATTACCGCTCCGTTTTACATTTGACAATAATTATTTTAATGATACCTATCAAGGTATTCCTATTGGTGGGTACAATAAGTTGGTCGATGGACTTCTGGAGGGGATAGAGGTGAGGACCGGGATAGATTTCTTTGAAGATCGAGCCCATTGGGAGTCACAGGCTTCTCAAATGGTATTTACCGGTAAAATCGATGAATTTTTCGAATTCCGATTCGGTCAGTTAGAATATCGTAGTCTGCGATTTGAGCATGAACGATTAGAAATAGAAAACTATCAGGGCAATGCGGTTATCAATTATACAGATTATGAAACTCCCTATACCCGCATTTTAGAGCATAAGCATTTCGAATTCGGAAGACAGCCGCATACAGTAATTACCCGCGAATATCCTGAAGCCTGGCGTCCGGGTTCCGAACCTTATTATCCAATTAACGACGAGCGAAACAATGCATTGGCCAGACAGTACAAACAGCTGGCGGAGGAGGTTTCAGACAGAGTAATATTTGGGGGCCGCCTTGCGGAGTATCAATATTATGATATGCATCAGGTGATCGCTGCCGCTTTGAAAAAAGCAAAAATTGCACTCAGGAACGAGTAAAAAAGTAAAGCCGTTGTTTCCCGAATTCTGAAAACAACGGCCTTCGATTTTCAAATTGGGAGCTATTCTTCTACAAAGTTTAGATCCTTACCAAAAGTTTCTTCACTGAAAATACTTGCTACAACGGCAATCACCATTGTTAAAGCACCGGTAATTACTGCTGAGGTAATATAGTCAAAGCTACCTTGAAGCCAGGTAAATAGAATGATCAATAATGGTAAAATACCTCTTACCATATTCGGTACCGTCGTGGCTGCAGTAGCCCGCAAATTGGTTCCGAACTGTTCTGCCGCCATCGTTACAAAAATGGCCCAGAAACCTACGCTAAATCCTAAAATAGCACAGTACAGATACATCCTGTCGGCAGTCCCATTATGCTGGGTAAAGAATAATATCATTGAAATGGCGGTGAGACCGTAAAATACCCATAGTGCCTTTCTCCGACTTTTAAAATACTGACTCACTAAACCGACCACCACATCGCCCAATGCCAGTGCAGCATAAGTGTACATGACCGCCTTTCCCGGGTTTACCTCACCTTCAACATTCATTTCACTGGCAAATTTATCAGAGAAGGTAACCATAATACCCACCACAAACCAAGTCGGAGCGCCTATCAGAATACTCAACATGTACTTTTTAAATCGCTTCGCATTATTGAAAAACTGAAGTATATCACCCTTTCTGACTTTAGCATTCTTAATAGATTTAAACATTCCCGATTCGAATACGGAAACACGTAGCAGAAGCAACGACAAACCTAATCCGCCCCCAATAAAATAACAGGTTGTCCAATGGAACATTTCAGAAATGAAATAAGCCAAAACAGCACCGGTGATCCCAATTCCCGCAACCATAGAGGTGGCTATTCCTCTTTTTTCCTTAGGTAGTAACTCACAAACTAATGTAACGCCGGCACCTAATTCTCCTGCCAGACCGATGCCCGCAACAAAACGACACCATTGGTATTGAGTAACATTAGTCACAAATCCATTGGCAATATTACCCAAAGAATACAATAATATCGATCCGAATAAAACACTTAATCTACCTTTTTTATCGCCCATTATTCCCCAAAGAATTCCACCAATAAGCAGACCAGACATCTGATAACTGATGATGCTCATCCCTTCGGTCGCCACGGCCTCCTCATCCAATCCCAAGTCCCTCAGACTGGGAACGCGCACAATGCTAAATAAGAGTAAGTCGTATATATCTACAAAATAACCTAAGGCAGCAACAATTACAGGTATGCTAAAGAGAGAAACAGTCTTATTTTGATCCATCTGGGATTGTATATGAGTACCAAAATACAAAGTGTTTTTAAAAATACTATCCGCACCGATATACTTCAATCCTTATCAATTAGTCGAATTTTATTCTACCGGCGCAAGTTCCACCGGTCTTCGGATATAGAATTTCTCCCTATACGCGGTGGGCGTCATCCCGGTATTTCTTCTGAATTGCCGACGAAACGCTTTTAGGTCGTTATATCCCGCATGTGTCATCACAGTAGCAACCGGCATATCTGATTCTTCAAGCAATTTTTTAGCCGCCTCAATTCTGGTGCGTTGCAAGTACTCAAATGGCGTTAACCCAGTTGCCGATTTAAATCTCCTGGCCAGATTTCTCCTACTGGCAGGAATTTCTGTCATAAGCGCCTCGACCGTCTCCGTTGTATCGTAACATTCTTCAATTTTCTTCTGTAACTCCGCTACTAGTTCGTCGCGATGATGAATCACCGGTCGGAAGGTGCTAAAATAAGCTTGCTGCTCCCGGTTCATATCGATGGCAAAATATTTGGCCGTACGAAGCGCGATATCTGATCCACAATATTTTTCAAGCAAGCGAAGCAATAAATGGAAACTATTTGTGGCACCGCCACTGGTATAAATTCCATGTACCGCTGTAGTGACCTCTCCGGCTTTCACCTGGACATTCGGAAAATGAACTGCGAAAATATCTGCTGCCTGCACATGAGTTGTAGCAGGCTTATGGTCGAGTAGCCCGGTCGCCGCTAGTAGGAAAGCCCCGGTACAGAAACTTGCAATTTCCGCACCTTTATGGCGTTGCTGATGTAGCCAGGGAATAAATTCCATATTGGCATTCAGGGTTGCTTCCATATCCTGCGCGTTAAAAGCCGGAATTAATATCAGATCCAGCTCCGGAGTATTCCCCGGCTGAAAAACACTATGTTGCGGATATGGCACCGGATCAGGTGCAGCCTGGCGGATGAAATTGATCGAGAAAAACGGCGGCTTTTGTTCTTCAACATAAATCTGATTTACCGACTCAAACACTTCTACTATCGCTGCCACACTCAGCAATCTATGTCCTTTAGTGAGCAAAATTCCGAGTTGTATCATTTCTTAATCTTGGATTATATCTCAAAAATAAGCCTATCCAACTTTGTAGTTAAATGAAATCGATAATATTTTCTCAAAAACTTGTCCTGCATAGCCCTGTTCAATGACATATCCTGCACCTTAGATCCAAATAATTCGACCTAATTTTGTTTTGAAATCAATAAGATCATGGTATTGCGAAATGAGGTATGTTCAGACACGCTGGGGATGCCTGAGGTGCAGGTTTTTGTCACGGATGTCAGCGATGCGGATCTGGCTGCATTATTGATGGAACAATTACAGCATTACTATCCAAAGGCAATGATCAGTTTCGATCTGGAAGATTGTGACCATGTGCTAAGAGTAGAGGGAGAGGGCATAGATCCGGATCTAATCTTCAGTATCTTGAACAAAATGGGTGTCGACTGCCGCTTCATGGAGTAGCGGTTAATAGGATTATAATAATGGAGATAACAGTCTAGCTGCTTTTTCCATAAACTTCTTGTATAAAGGTCGGCCACGCCATTCTACCGGATCTATTTGCACGGAATGCTTCAAATCTGCGTGAAAATTAGCGCATAATTCCTGAGCAGTGGCAGCGTTGTATATAATCGCATTTACTTCAAAATTCAATTCAAAACTGCGATAATCCATATTAGCAGTACCAATTACCGCTACCTTTTGATCGGCGACCATAGTTTTGGCATGAATAAAACCCTTCTGATAGAGATAAATCTCCACCCCGGCATCTAAAAGATCATCGTAGTACGACCATGCGGCGGCATTGACGAAAACAGAATCTGAAACTCCCGGCACCAGCAATTTCACTTTCACACCGCCGAGGGCAGCAACAATCAGAGCATCCAGTATGCTGTCGCCAGGGATAAAGTAGGGTGTAGTAATCAATATTTCTTTGGTGGCGAGATTTATGGCTTGCAACATGGCGTACAAAATAGTCGGGGTATCCGAATCCGGTCCGCTCGCCGCAATCTGTACTATTTTATCACCAAAGACCGGCAATGAAGAAAAAGCCGGGAAGAATGTATCATTGGGTTGTAATTGGTCCCCAGCACAAAAATTCCAGTCACATAAAAACTGGTATTGCAAATGATTCACCCCTGGCCCCTTTATTTGTATATGCGTGTCTCGCCAATATAGGCGATTCCGGTGCGCGGGATCGTTTACATACCGTTCACTCACATTGATCCCACCGATAAATGCCATATACCCGTCGATCACGATAATCTTCCGGTGATTTCGATAATTCAAACGATTGGCCAGAGCGATAAAAATAATTCTATGGAAAGGAAAAACTTCCACACCGGCGGCTTTCAATCTCGGCACGATGGTCTTCCTAATGGAGCGACTTCCGAAATCATCGTAAATAAATCTAACCTGCACACCTTCTTTAGCCTTCATGATCAGTAATTTCTCAATAGCCCTCCCAATAGCGTCATCTTCAAAGATGTAATACTCAATATGAATATGGTTTTGGGCCTGCTCTATGGCTTCTAGGACTGCGGGGAATTTCTCTTCCCCATTGATTAGCAGACGGACATCATTATTTCCGGTCAGCACGCTTTGACCATCTTTTGCCAGCATATGAATCAGCTCCCGATTGCTCTGCAGCAAGTCCCGATGCTTTTCAAATGTCTTTTTAGAATGAGTGAAAATATCCCTTCTCAACTGCTCGGCCATATGATCGTCTTCGGTAAGCTTCTTGCTGTACATCTTCCTTTTGCGGTAGTTAATGCCCAACGAGAAGTAGATAATCATTCCTATAACGGGCAGGAATATTACCACCAGCATATAGGCTAAAGTCTTGGTGCTGCTTCGGGTATCATAAATGATACGCAAGCAAACTAAAACCAATACCACCACATAGAGGATCTCGTAAATAATAAGCCAATAAGACTGTATATGTGGTATCATAGCCGGTTATCATTACATAATAACAATCCAAACAAAGATATGTAGTAATAACTGTTACAATGTGCCTATGTTTACCGAAGCATCCTGGAGTAGTTTTTCGATTATTTTTTCCTGTTTCTTGATTTTCAGTCGGGCAGGCGAGAGAATCCATGTTGAACGCAGTCGGGACAAGCGGTCTTTGGGCGGTTGAAAGAGTAATCGCTGCATCCAGTTTAGTGGAGCGATGCTATTAAAGACGCGCGATAGTTTTATATAGTAAACAACCGTGCTGTTATCGCATTGATCGAGGACGGTTGCGAGCTCTTTGGGATCTGTGAGGGAAGATATGCACAAGACGGCACCCTGTCTGGGATTGAAATAAACCGAAACTGAATTCTCCTGTTGCCAATTGCTATTACTGATAATTCTTGCTACCCGAGTGGGTGAGTCGGCACCTTCAGGTATATGAAACACCTGATCGGGAATAAATCGAATTTCCCAATCCTTTTTGGATAATGTATCGTAGATGGTCCAAACCCGGTTTTTGTAATAGTTCAACATCTCCGTCAAATGCGCTTCTCCAAACCATTGTCGCCCCTGGCCTGCATCGAAGGATGCATAGAAATACAAATGTGACGCATAAGGCTCAAACATTTCGGGTATACGTACTACCAATTCTCGATTACGGGCATAAACCTTCCAAACTATCCGGCGTACATCGTCTCCTGCTTCAAAGTCTTTATAGTTGAAATAATCACCTTCGACCTTTCGCATTTGCTCAATTCGCACATCGGTATTCTCTGTTTTTTTCGGGAAGACCTCTTTTTCTTCGCCCTTGGTAATGATTGGCGGTTGGTAAAAATTCCCGGATACGGGCTGTCTGACCGGGAGGGAAATCAGTTGTAGCATGTCCTCGAAATAGAGAAACCCACCTTGTAGCTGATATTCTTTTATATCTGGTAGAAGCAACCGACTTTTACCCTCGATGGCAATTCTCCGCCAGCTATCATCTTTTCTCTTATTAGAGAGCAGAGGAAATTTATCGGTCATTTGAAAATCATCGTAGAAAATCCGACCCTTTACAAATCCCAGAATCGGACGGATAGCGGCGGGTAGGGAAGCGTCGAGTAATATTCTGGGACGATTCCTTTTCTGTTCCGGTTGGAATTCCAGTTGCAGCAAATGCCCCTTTCGTTTCTTTTGCCAGATATAATAAAGCCAGGACACAATGGCGCTGACAACCGATATGGTGCAAAGAACCAGAACAAACAAAAATGCAATTTTGGCCATCAAAAGAATCAAAGACCTGAAGGAATTGGTATTCCCAACCGCCTCTTCCGGTGCGGGCGTGTACAGTAAATAATAGCAGAGCCAAATAGCCAGTATCCACAGCAAAGTATGCATGGTAAATGGCAGGTATTGAAGAAAATATCTTGCTTTTCTTTTGATAGATTTCAGCTTCATAGCATAATGGGCTAATGTACAAAAACAAGAAGCAAAATCTTGTTAAACCTCTGGTTGGAGAATGAGATATTATTGTGGATATATAATCGCTAGTTCAAATAATGTAACTTTGCCCACTTTTCAATTCAATAATCCATATTTATGGATAAGCCGATTTTACTACTACTTCCGATTATATCTGCACTGATCGCTTGGTTTACCAATTGGATCGCGATCAAAATGTTGTTTCATCCTCGCCAACCGATATCAATATTAGGGATTCGTCTTCAGGGAATATTTCCCAAGCGGCAACGGCAAATTGCTGCCAGTTTGGGATCTCTGGTTGCGCGGGAGTTGTTACATTTTGATGAGATAGCCTCTCGGATCAACGATCCGAAACAATTGGCTGCGGTTCGTCCGGATATTGAGCATCATTTGGATCATTTTCTTGAGCATAAACTCAAAGAAAAGTTGCCTATCATCTCCATGTTTGTGGGTCAGGGCACACTTGATAAGATAAAAGAGGGATTGATGGAGGAGATCGACCTGCTCCTACCGCAGATCATCAGTAAGTACACCGGCAATCTCAGTCAGCAAATCAATGTCGAACAAATAGTAGTAGAGAAAATAACTAATTTCTCTTCTGATAAATTAGAGCAAATGCTCACCGATATCATGAGCCGTGAGTTCCGATTTATTGAGGTTATCGGAGGGGTTATCGGCTTTATGATTGGATTGGTACAACTAGCGCTTACGATGCTGTTTTAGCGGATTTTTTCCGATAGAGTGCGATAATCAGAATTCCGGTTATAACCAGTCCGGCTGATATAATTTCAGCTTGTGTAGGATGGATAAATCCCCAATCGTATTTATAGTTTACCCTGATTTTTTCGACGAAGAATCTTTCTGTTCCGTTTAAGATCAGATAGATGCCAAACAAATGGAAGGGTTTAACAATTCGCTTACGGAGATTCCACAATAGGAAAAATAGCAGGGTGCAGACGATTGCTTCGTAAATAGGAGTAGGGAATACTCCGCCCGGAAGTACGGCGCAATATTCGCCCACGCAACCGGAAATAATTACCCCGTCATTGTTTACGTTATGCGGATAATTCATCGCAAAAACCCAGTCGGGCAACCAGCTTGGTGCCGGTGCATAGATATGTGGTACGGAAGCGACGCTCCCGAATTCTCTTGCGAAATAGTTGGGATAGGATTGTAACATTGTCTGAAACTCAGCCTGAGTCGCCGCTTTCAGTGCTCCGCTTGCTTCAGTGATATAGGCGCTATTATAAATTCCCCAATCGCCATCACCTGAAAAATGACAACCGAGTCGACCGATAGCGTAAGCTAGCATCAATCCGGGGGCTATGGCATCGCAAAGATGATCAAACCCTATTTTATGTTTTCTGGAATAATAAAAAATTAATGCTGCCGCGGTGATCAATCCTCCGTAAAAGGTCAGTCCGCTCGACGATAACAAGTTCCCCGCGGGGTCATTAATAAAATCTTCCCAGGTCTCAAAGGCGTTAAAAATCTTCGCACCTGCCAACCCGCCAATAAAGGCTAACATGATAATCTCGCTGACGCGTTGGTGCGGGTAGACGGCAATTTGTTTCGTCTTGGGTTGTGGCAGTTGTTGTTTTTTCTTTTCAGAATATCGGCTGTAGGCCATTAGCAGGGCGCCGGCGATACCGATCGGTACACTGCCATGTATGGAGAATAAATAACCCATCGGGTTGGGAGAAATCTGCTGCCAATTGCCGAATACACCACCTAATTTATAACCGATCAGGAAGCCGACTAGTGCCGACCAGAGCAATTCGTTGGCCGAAGCGGGTTTTCCAACCTCGATTGTGCGATATTCCGGCAATAACAGACCTTGCTTTTCCTTCCGTTTCAGTTCCATGTATAAGGTCCAGGCACCGCCTAAAAAGCCGAGGGCTACAAACAATCCAAATGTCTTAAATATACCAAGCCACTCCCAGGGCTGGTCAACGCCCGGCATTAGGGCGACGATATATCGAAAATCGGGGAACATGGGTGTAAAAGTAATGGATTTCGCGAGCTTATCACGATACCTGAAGGAAAGCTTAGATATACAGAAACTATATTTTTAACGCGGGCTTGTACGGAAAGATTTTTGTTCCTACATTTGCCGTCCCTCACGCAAACAGCGGATGATTTCATACCGAAGTTTGTTTTGACAAAGGGTCGCGTGGCCGAGTGGCTAGGCAGAGGTCTGCAAAACCTCGTACAGCGGTTCGAATCCGCTCGCGACCTC
>CAZWPF010000085.1:0-11600 GCA_964636205.1 uncultured Chitinophagaceae bacterium
GAGATCTGATGTAACGGTCTCGAATACGCTTCCAGGAACGGCCATATCTTTTGTTAGAAGCAGGATCACGTTGGAACTGGTTGTAGTGTTTGTCCATTATTATTTGGTGCTTGGCACAGTATTGCTTACTTTCAGCAAGCCGACCGCAACCGGGATAAGCACAGGGACGCTTTGGTTTGTACGGCATGGATTCACCTCACTTTCAGGGCATAATAAAAGCCACCGCAGATTTCTCTGTGATGGCTTGTCGTTTTTTCATCTTCCTTGTCAATTATAATTAAAGCATTTTATTAATCTCTCTTTCTATCACATAATCTCTCATCTTTCTACCAACAAAGGATAGAAATAATAAAACCCCGAATTACTTCGGGGCCAGGCCTGTTGTATTACGCTTCTATGAGAGGCTCACAGGATCTGTTAATTTAAATTACCTCATATGCTCAATATGTTTCAATGCCTTATCATGAATCCTAAATACGTGCTGCAGACTAAACCCCATGTCCACTGCAATCTGTTCCCATTTCTTGAAGCAAAGATATCTAAGCTCTAGTAATGTCTGGTACTCCGCATTTTTGACCGTTCTGATAACTTTGAAGATTTCTCTCTTTAAATCAACTAGCTTATCAATGTCAGCGTTTATTTCTTTTTCCAGATCCACAATCTTTACAATAATACTTTCCATGGGATGTTCATTTCTAGTGCTGCTGGATGGTACATCTATCAGTTTGGTAGTTGCTTTTGTTGCCAACTCCCGAAGTGACATAATCTGCTCAAGTTTACTGTTAATCCTTTGATCAATTCGGAAAGCTTGGCTTAAATACGCTTTAGCATCCAAAGGTATCACCTTCTTGTAGCCATGGATATCTCCCATGATAGTATTTGTTTGCTATATGTTCTTGTTTCGATTTATCCAAAGAAGCAATTCTTTCATAAACTTTTTTAATGTCATCTTTTAGTTGAATTTTTGTTTTTATGAATGGGCACTCCTTGCCTTGGCAGGTACTTACTTTTAGAATCCTGCACTTGTTTGCCCTATTAGCGTGACACATCTTACTCATCATACAACCTCCTCGTTTAGCTTGCGAATAAGCAACTCTGGGTCAACCTTTGTTAAGGCTGAAAATAAATCAGAACGAAAGAATCGCTCTAACTTTCTTTTTTCTGAATGGTCCTGCAGATGTTGTTGCTCCAGTTTTAAAGCTCTACGGTAATCCTTTACCGCAAGCAAGATAATAGCGTTCGCTAGCTTCTCATAAGGGTCCATAATGCACCTCCGATTTAATAGATTCACTCGGATTGGCGCGGATTGTCATGTGTTTTCGTTGATTGTCTTAGATTTGCAGATTTGCTTTTACGGCCTCAATTAAGGAGGTCTGAGTGTTGTCTTTATGCGACAGCGCTTTTAGAATGCGCTCGTCAATAGTGCCTTTGGTAACGATGTGTTGTACCACAACCGTTTGTGATGTTTGCCCTTGCCGCCAGATTCGGGCGATGGTCTGCTGGTAAAGTTCCAGAGACCAGGTCAGCCCAAACCAAACGATATAGGAACCACCGGATTGCAGGTTCAAGCCATGTCCTGAAGAGGCAGGATGAATAAGTGCTATTGGAATCTTACCGTTGTTCCATTTCTTAATGCTTTCTGCACTATCTAATCTTGAAAATGGAATATGAAGCTTTTCAAGTCGTTGAACAATACGGGATAAATCATGCTTATACCAATAGGCAACAAGGATTGGCTTACCGTTAGAAGCCTCGATTATATCCTCCAGTGCATCTAATTTTCTATCATGAATGGTAACGGTGTTGCCAGTGTCAGTGTAAATTGCACCATTTGCCATTTGACACAGTTTGTTAGAAAGAGCAGCTGCGTTTGAGGCGGTAATATCTCCATCGGGCAATTGCAGGACAAGATCACGCTTCATTTCATCATACCGATTTCGCTCATCTTGGGAGAGGGAAACTGTATATTCGCTGCTGATTAATTCCGGCATTTTAATATAGTCAGTGGATTTCATTGAAATAGTGATATCAGAAATCTTGTCATATATTTTCTGCTCTGCACCCGGCAAAGGTTTATAGCTGAAGATTACCTGGCCATTTCGTTTATCTGGCATAAAGTAGTTTAAACGATAATGGCTTATAAACCTACCAAGTCGTTCTCCCATATCTAGAAGCCGGAACTCTGCCCATAAATCCATCAGCCCGTTAGAAGAAGGAGTGCCGGTTAAGCCGATAACACGTTTTACTTTAGGACGAACTTTCATTAAAGACCGAAATCGTTTTGCTTGGTGATTCTTGAAAGAAGAAAGTTCATCAATTACAACGGTATCGAAGTTGAATGGTAAGCCACTGTCCTCAATTAACCACCCAACATTCTCGCGGTTAATAATATAGATGTCGGCAGGTTTCATAAGGGCTGCCCGGCGCTCGGCTTCGGTGCCGACTGCAACGGAGCAGATGAGGTTCTGAAGGTGATCCCACTTATCAGCTTCAGCAGGCCATGTATCCCGAGCAACCCGGAGCGGAGCGATTACCAATACACGGTGTATCTCGAAGCTGTCAAATAGAAGATTGTTTAGAGCAGTTAGTGTAATAGATGTCTTGCCAAGACCCATATCCAGGAGGACAGCTGCAACAGGATGATTCTCAATATACTGGATGGCATAAATTTGATAGTTATGAGGTATGTATTTCATTCAGAATCACTCCAATCTGTTGTTCGTTGTCCAGCACATATACTTTGAAACCTAACCTGCGGAGCAGTTTATGCCTTGCCATTTGTAGTGGTCGTGGTTTTATACCAGGAGTTTTAACTTCTACAAAAGCAATGTGTGCACCGGGCAGAAGAAGGATGCGATCAGGCATACCATCAAATCCTGGGCATACAAGTTTTGGGGCTATACCCCCACAGACTTTGACTGCCTTAACAAGTTTTTTCTCGATTGCGTTTTCTCTCATAAGCGTTTCTCCATCAGGGATTTAAGTAGGTGGGTTGACCTCGTCATAGGTCATATACAAAACTTTTATATATACAACTTTTTTCTTACTTAAGAAAATTTCTGTAATAGACCTTCGTCGAGGTCAACCCATATAGCTTTTAGTTCAAAAAATCTCCGTCATCAATTTTTAGTCTTAATCCAGTAAAGAATCGTTTGCCCTTGGGATTAATTCTTTTAAATCCTGCGTTCTCCAAGGCAAAGTAGAAGTCTGCAGTGCTTCGAACATACTCATTGGTGTCAATGCAGTAGTTTCTGTATGTCTGATAAAGGGCACTGGAGCTTTCACGATAACTAGGGTCAATGTCACATTTATCTGTAAGGAAGTGACCAAACCAGTCATTTTGTTCCCGGTAACCATCTATCGCTTTCTGTACACATTCGGGAACTGGTAATTTATAATCAAGTTCAATTACCTTCTTAGCTCCTTCAATGATCCATTTGAGAATGCTTTCACCAGCGTTTTGATAGAGGTATTCACCATAATTTTTAATGTCACTGCTGCCCTCAATCTTGGCATCAAAAGGGATAACTATTAACCTGCGCCAGATCCCATCATCTGACGCGCTCACCTTTGGCAGGTGGTTTGTATATAGAACCAGTGTGTGGCAAGGTGTGAAGCTGAACGGATCCTTATACTTTTTCTCCGCAAACACATCGTCTGTAGAACAAAGTTGCTTTACAATAGAATCATTGAGTCTAGCACCTTCTTGCATCTCTGCTGCGATTAGAAGTCGCTTACCTTTGACTTCTGCCATTTCTGGCTTAATGTTTCTTCGACAGCCAACTGTAAGTGTATCTGCAGAGATGTTGCCACTATACAAGCCCATCACACGGGAAACTGCATTCCAGAAGGTGGATTTACCATTTCTTCCACCACCGTATGAGATGATTAGCGCCTCAACAAACACCTTGCCTATTGAAGCCAGACCACAAATCATCTGCACATAATCGATAAGTTCCTGATTACAGCAGAAGATGAGTTTCAGGCAATCCATCCAGAGTTGCTCACCTTTATTGCTTGGAGAGACTGATGTTATTTTGGTGATGTAATCTATCGCAGAGTGTTCCCTTGCACCATCCATGCCTTTGCGAATATCATAAGTAGCAGCAGGTGTATTAAGTAGGAAACAATCTGCGTCCAGATCACGGGGTGAGATTTCCAACATTGGGCGTGATTCTTTAAGAGTTGCGGTGATATTTTTGGAATCACGTCGACGAATAGCAAAGGTTAGATATGCTTTAGCTGCAAGTAGATCCTTATATGCTTTCATCTGTTCGTCGTTCATGAGTGATTCAGCCTTTGCCTTTGAAGTGTTATCAAGAATATCTTGACCACCGTTTTCCGTCAGCTTCTTCATTGCGGATTGTATGTCTCTTGTTGCTTCCTCTAGTTGGCGGCGGGTTAATTCATGGGCGACTGCCTGGGCACCTGGCTCGCTTTCCTGCCAATAGTGCTCATTGTAGCGAATAAAGTGAGTGGCTGGGGAATATCTCAATTCATTAGAGAAGTACTTTGCCAACACTTCAGCTTGACCGACATCAGAATAATCGCCTGGTTTGTATGAAGAAGAATCGTTATACACTTCCGGAGGAACATATCCTTCTTGTTGTTGCACTCGTGCATAGAACTTTTGAGCACTGCGCCATATGGTCATGAGTTCTTGAGTGTCAAGTGGAGGCAAACATTTCTTGGCTTCATCTAAAAAGCATTGGTAGGCGGTTTCACTATCACCATACTTTTTTATGACGCGTCCGGCAAAACGAGACAGGGTAGCATTGCGTCTACCTTCCGGGATAACTTTACCTGCATAATGGTTATTTGACATATCCGCATCAAAGTTATCTTCATCATTAAGAAACTCGGTCAGGTTCATATTGCCGGAGTAGATTTCAACCTCCGGAGTTGTTGTACCAAAGAAAAACCGTGCAGCGTCAAGTGCCTGTGTGTCAAAGTATGGGAATATGGCATTGACTACTTTTTTCATATCACTGTAGATAGCTGCATCGGTCAAACGGGTGATGGGGAAGAGGACATGGAATTTTGGTCTAGCAGCCTTACCATTCTTCTCACGCATATTGGAGCGGCTAAAATGGACTGCGAATGAGACTCCGGGAAAAGCCTCCATTACATCTTTGGGGCTAACCCATTCTTCAGGGTTTTCTGAATGATCATTATCGCAATCAACCGGGAGGCAGTCGGAGCCTATAAAATTCTCGCTGTTGCGATAATTGTTTCTGTACTCAGCACACACATAGTCATATCTGACAGCACTTTGCAGCGAGGCAACATCTGAGACATGAACCTTATGAGGATATGAGCAGTTACCGGGGCTGCCGATAAAATCGGCGTGATAAAGTGTGAACATCAGTCTTGCACCCCCATGGCACCATCTTCCAGTGCCTTGGTGATAAACTTTAACGCTACAATTATGGTTTCAAGTTCACAATCGCCACCAAGAGATACTTCAAAACCGTCAGACCCATCGATGCCAAAGGTATGCACTTCCATATCAGTACCGCCAATGTTTTCTATGCGGAAATAAGTACGGCTACCGTGACCGAAGTCACCGCCTTGAAAACCGTTGGTACCAGCTTCCGCTTCCAAAACATTAGCGCTACAAATTTCGCGCTTATAAGTGGTTATTTCTTTTTCAAACACCTTCCTGGTGCTTTCCGTAATCGCAAACATTCTGTACCTCCTTACAATTTTCAGTAAAGTAGCGCAAGCGGTAGTTCTTCCACCTGGCTCGTCTTATTTCTGCCTCCATACCCGCTGAGATGTTTTTTCCGAATACCCATACCTCAGAGCATTTGCTCATTAGGGCGTTTCCAAAGAAGAGTCCAAGTTGTCGCTCTGCAGGATCTTCATCATTGAGGAATTGCGGAAACAGAAGGTGTGGTGCTACTGGTATGTAACCTTGGTTAACTGCAAAACGGCAATATCTCCGAGCAGCCTTCACGTTTTCTTCCACATCCCCGGCATAAGGAGAGCAGATATACACAATAGGTCTAAATGCTCTGAGAGCTCGTTTTTCATTTTCAATGGCGGTTATTGCTTCGTATGGGGTGGGATCGTAATAACCTTCGCTGTTAAACTTGTCTATGTTCATTATCAAACCTCCAATCTGATAGGAGATACACCCTTTAATACTCGCTGGAGGTGAAAACCTGTCTTGGACGAAGAGTCAACTAAATCTTTTTATAAGAACCTCACCCACTTGCTTAATCAAAGATTTAGAGTGGATCTACGCTTTGCAATAGAAACTTGTCTCATAGCCATCAGAACCGAGTAATAAGCCATCAGCCCAAGGCGGAACACGGCTCATTTTTTCACAGACAACATTAAGAGGTAATCTTTTATCAGCCTCAATGACAATTTCATCATGTATGTGCATAACTATTGAACGATTTTGGAGTGTTTGCATAGCATAACAAAGAATGTCACGGGCGGTTGCTTGTACAATATTCTCTACGAGCTTTGGCCCATATGAGCTAAGCCTCTCCCATTTTTTAGTGGTACCTATTCCTTCATAAGTAATGCACTGGCCTCCGAATTTGTTTTCACCGATACGTGGTTTTACATAGGACAGCTTTCTACCAGAGGGGAGTGTGATAAACAGCATCCCACTTCGACAGCTAAAGACAATACCATGTGTTTCATTGGCGTGTTTGTTGCGAATGGCTTCCATGGCAGCACGGTCAACATCCCACCAGAACCTCACAATATTCGGGTTGGACTGCCTCCAAGCATCAACCAGTGACGGAAGTTCATCTTCGGTAAGCCCCATATCAAGAGCACCCATTGCCTTAAGCGCACCGACCGAACCTCCATAACCAAGTGCCAGTTCAGAGATCTTGCCTTTTTGACGAAGATGGCTGTTTATGCCATGTTTCTCAACTGGCACCTTGAACATTTGACTTGCGGACGCGCAATAAATATCGCCACCTTTAGCAAATACATCCTGTCGCCATTTCTCACCAGCAAGCCAAGCTATTATACGGGCTTCAATTGCTGAAAAGTCTGCTACGATGAACTTGGCACCTTCGTTTGGTATGAAAGCGGTACGGATTAGCTGTGACAATGTATCAGGCACGTCCTCATATAGGAGCTCAACTGCTTCAATATCTCCAATTTTTACAAGAGCACGTGCCTGCTCAAGGTCGGGCAGATGGTTCTGTGGCAAATTCTGAAGTTGAATTATTCTTCCAGCCCATCTACCTGTTCTGTTAGCGCCGTAGAATTGGAACATTCCACGAGCACGGCCATCGGAGCAGACTGCGTTTTTCATGGCTTGATACTTTTTTACCGATGATTTGGCGAGTTGTTGTCGCAGGGACAGAACATCTCGTAATTCTGGTGGAGCAGTTTGTATAAGTTTTAAGACAGTCTTTTTATCAAGGGTTTCTGTTTCCAGACCATTTTTTGAAAGCCATTGTTTGATCTGTTGAACAGAATTCGGATTATCCAGACCGGTAAGATTTTTAATAGCTTCAGTAAGCTCGGAGCGGGAGTGGCTGTCCATATCAATTGCTTTTTGGACCAACACCATGTCTAGCGCCACGCCTCTGTCGTTGATTTCCTGATCAAGGTGATATTCTTTCCACACATTATCTGGTACAGGAAAATTTGCTAGTTTTGCCTGAACAGACATTTCGACTTCAACATCTCGGATATTGTATTGCTTGAAGGATAACCATTTGTCTGGTGCGTGATATGGATAATTACGTGTGCGATGCTCATTAGCCTTTGTTGGAGAGCAGGGTTGGCAGAAATACTTGATTAGGTCTTTACCCTCGGTCAGTTTTTGCTTTTCGAGGCCAAGCACACTGCCTACGCCTTCCAGAGAAAGCGGCAGCCCCATTGTTGCAGCCCACACCATAGAGCACTTCCAGGAGGATGGCTTTAGATACTTACCGATGGGATAGTTCAAATATCGAGATAGACAAACACGTTCAAAGTTAGCGTTAAAAGCCCATTTTGTTACATTTTCATCGGTAAGTACATCGATAATTTCTTTCGGTATTGTTTCACCAGAAGCAAGATCAATAACCTGTACTGGACCACCATCAACTGAATATCCAAAGAGAAGAATTTCAAAATCCGGGGACTCTACATATTTATAAACACCACACTTCGCTAGGTTAGCGCTTGAATATGTTTCGATATCTATACTGAGTGTTTTCATTAATTATCCATCCTTTCACAATCAAACAGGGTGGCAGATATCTCCACCACCCATAGATGTATAGATTGTTAGGAAAGGAAATCCTCATCAAGATCAGATGCAAAATCATCCTCTGCTCTTGACTTGCCTCCAAGTGGCTCTCCATCACGAATCTTCTGGAGATTATTTAAACCGCACGCGATACCTTTATTTCCGTTGCTGTTGAAAGCATAAAAGTTGATGCTGGCACGACCATATACGCCTGAATAAACCTCGGAGCGGGTCAGAATTGGGTTGCAGTCGGCATCCACGATACCTGGAGCGGTTGCGGAATTCGCATTGACAAAATATGAGTTGGCGTACGCAGGATCATCTGGGCGTTCAACATCTCCGTCACGGAGCGGAGTTTTAATAGCGGATAGGGGAGGTACACTGCGGCCATTACCTTTGAGCTTTGCTTCGCCTTCACGGTAGGCAGCCTCAATAGCAGCTTTAATCTTGGCAATTGTCCTTGTATCAGACTTCGGAATGATGAGACTAACTGAAAACTTAGGTGTGCCTCCATTAATAGATTTTGCTTCCCACACATTTGCATAACTCCAGCGAGTGTCGGGACCTGTGATTACCTTCATAGGATTGATATTGGCTTTCTTTGAGTTGTTATTCATAATCTTTTTCCTCCATAAAATCATTTTTGGCTGTATTCATTGCCGGACGTTTATCACTCTCCGGCACAAGTGTTGGTTTTCCCTGTGGTTTTTCGATGTACGATGCTAGAAGTTCATCAAAACGGGATTTTCCGAGCAGTTTTTGCATTGCTGTGATACCAAGAATCTTCTGTTCATAAGGGTCGAAACCAGCCTTGCTGACTACATTAGCAACTGCTACCTCATCTGTATACCTACGGTTTGAACGGCCTTCAACCAGTTTCCACCCAGACCATTCTTTGCCGCTGAGTGCTTGTTGAAGCGCGTATTCCTTGATATCGGAAGCCCATGTTACAAGGTCATCCACGCGGGTGAGAATTTCCTCAATTTCCTCGTCTTCCAAGAGTGGTGGTAACTTAAACTCATACTTGGCTAATTCCAAATTGGCTTCGGCTCTGGCTCGACAGTCATATTTGGCTTTACAGAAGCAGCACCATTCACCACAAAGGAAGTTTCCATTACCGGCAAAGGCAAGATCTGCAGTGGGTTTCAAAACCTCATCTGCCCAGCGATATAAGTCTTCTTTGGAAATAACATAAGTACTGACATTGTCTCTGCGCGGTTGGTAGACAATCATTTTGACTGTATCGATATCATAGATGCCATCGAAGATTTCTAAAGCACCTAAAGAGTAGCATTGAAGCTGCGGGTTTTGGTTAGCGTCAATCATAATGCCGCGGCCATGCTTATAATCACATATTGTCATGGTGCCATCTGCGATAATAATGCAATCAGCAGTTCCAAAACCATCTTTTACCCAGCGTGAAAAGTCTACACGTTGTTCAATAAGGATCACTGGATCGGAGCAGATCTGCTTTGCAGCCTCTACCTGCTCAAGGACAAAAGTGGCATAACCAGTGGCGCAGTCGTCCATTTCCTCGTTGTACCAGGTAAGATTTTCAGTAGGGTCCTCAGCCTCCATGCCCAGAGTGCGACGGAGTTTGTATTCACAAAGACTGTGGGCGTCAGTGCCTTCTGCTGCATAATCACTGCCTTTATCCTCATAACTCTCACATAACCGTGCAGAAGGTGGGCAACGTAGCCAACGCTCTGCAGACGACGCAGAAAGAAGCGCATGTCCTTTAGTTGCCATCATTCAATCCCTCCACATCTTCAAGTAGAGCCTTATAGTTGACTGGATCGATTTGAGAGAGCTTGCTGGCACCATACTTCTGGAGCAAATAACGAATTTGGGCAGTGTAGCCATTACGGGACTTTTCCGCCAGAACTGCTCTGATTGCTTCTAGTGTTAGTGTTGGTTCAGCAGGGGTTTTGGTTTGCGGATAAATACCCTCATTACTTAAAAATTCAGTTAGGTAATCCGCTACAATACTAATAGTGGTAGCGCATTTTCGTAGGTCTTCGATGCACATGGATATGTCGCTTGTTTTGCTCATCTGATTTTCCTCCTTCCGTTGATTGACTCTGCATTAAAAGTTTTGTTAGTTTTCTTGCCAGACGCATGGCCATGATGCTGATTGCGGAAAGAACCGCGATGAGTTCTTCATCCACAGCGTGTGGCCGAGCATCTTTTACCTGATGCATTTTTTCACCTCAGTTCTGAAAGCAGGTTTTTATCACTTTCACAATTCGCTGGAGGGAAAAGGCCTATTTGGACGAAGTCAAAAAAGAATTTTATAAACTTACTTCTGGTCACCGGGTGAGGGCGACCAGAAGTATTTGAAGCTGCACCCAAAAGCTAGAAAATATCGCCGTATTCTTTTTTGAGTTGGGTTTCTGCTTTCTTAAGTCGGGAGCGAAATGTGGAACGAGGAATACCGATGATATCAGCTATATCTCGGTCAGGAATTCCTGCCTGACGTAGCTCACCGATACGGCGGGCTTCTGGGAGAATCTCATCAAGGCGTTTGAGCAGCTGTTCAAAGATGATTTTGTCTGTTACGATGGACTCGACATCTATTCCGGGATCAGGATGAATATCACCCAAGATCTCTTTCTCGTATTCCAGAGAGAGCTTGTCCCCTGCATTTTGATATTTGCAGGTGGTGCAATCTCCCTCGCATTTCCACCACCAGTGACCGGGACAGGAGCACTGACCATGAGCACGAGATCGTTTAAATTGCCTCCAAATAGGGCGGTAGTATTCTAAGTAGACTTGTTTAGTGACCGGGATGCGCTGTTTTGTGTGTGGCAGGTAGATGTAGTACTGTTTGGTTTGCTGTAGTTTTTCATTTTTTTTCACGGCTTGTCCTTTCCGCCTGTGCGCGGTGCAAAGGACAACACAAAAGGCCTGTGTCAAGAAGTACACAGACCCTAAAAATGAGCGCAAAAGGGTAAGGGTACTCCTTATATCGCTTGTAATAACACTGTTATCAGTGCTATTGAGACGATTTGTGTATCCTTTGCCCTTATTGCAAATCAGGCAATGTTTTTACATGAATTTGTTGACCGTTGATTCAGCGGTTTTTAGTGGCATTTTGAAGCTTATTGTCTATTTGTGGAAAACCGTGTTATAATGAATTAATTAGATTTAATGGGAATTTTAATGATTTACCCACATAAAAGCCGATGCCTACTGATATTAGTTTAAATCTGCTGCTATTTGCTTCGTGCTAGATCATAGATTGCTTCTTTTTTACATTGACTTACAAATGATTGATTGTGGGTTACATAAGTCAAAGGAGGACAAGCGATGATGCGATTATGTTTCGGAACATTTGCACGAGTGCTTCAGCTATGCAAACTTAATGTTGTAACCGATCCTCGGC
>CAZWPF010000086.1:0-6417 GCA_964636205.1 uncultured Chitinophagaceae bacterium
TACCGGCTGTTCGGGAACTTCAGCTGCAACCAAGGTCAATTTGACACCGTTACCTACCATAACAATCAATCCATCATCAGTTACAATATGTGCAGGAGAGTCCGCTACACTTACTGCCAGTGGTGCTACTACCTATAGCTGGTCGCCGGCTGGTGGCACAGCAGCTTCGGCTACTGTAACTCCGGGTACTACCACAACGTATACAGTGACAGGTACTACTTCCGGTTGTTCGAGTACAGCCACCAGAACAGTCACTGTAAATCCTCTGCCGGTTGTAAACGTAACCAATACCGGTGCGCGTTCGATCTGTGACGGTGACAGCTTGTTGCTAACAGCATCAAGTGGTGGTAGTGTAAACTATCAATGGAAAAATGGAACCAGTAACGTAGGTACAGGTGCTAACTATTATGCTAAAGCTGCAGGTACCTATACAGTTACCGTTACCAATACGAGCACGAACTGTGCTGTGACCTCTTCTCCCGCGACTGTGTTAACCGTTAATCCGGTGCCAACAGCGTCCATTGCTGCGGGTGGCCCGACCGATATCTGTGTTGGTTCGGTGGTTGGTTTGACAGCCACTCCGGTTTCTGGAGCAGCATATCAGTGGTTGCACAATGGGAACGCTGTAGGAACCAATGCCAACAATTACGACGCTGCAGCTACCGGTGCTTATCAGGTTAAAGTTTCCTACACCGGCACCGGCTGCGCTGCTACCAGTGCTGCTATCGATGTGACCGTGCACAATCGTCCATCTGTGAAACTCCTGCCGGGTGATACCGCTTTCTGCGAAGGGGGAATTTTAAAACTTGAAGTAGAGACATCGGATACCGCACTAAGTTTTAGCTGGTTGAATAATGGAAATGTTATACCTCTGGCTTCTGCTGATTTTCTCGAAATAAGCGCTACAGGTGTGTATAAAGTTGAAGTAGGCCGATCTGCTATTTCCGGTTGCGACACAGCCACCAACGAGGTCACAGTTACCGTACATCCGTTGCCGGTTGTAAATACAACTTGGGATGGTGCTACTTTACACGCAACTCAAGGTTTCAGCTCCTACCAATGGTATTCTGCAGGCCAGCCTATTCCCGGTGCTACCAATGACACTTATGCTCCACAATCAGAAGGAGGATTTAGTGTGACTGCTATAGATAGTAATGGTTGTTCAAACAGTTCGCCGGTATATAATGTGAAACTCGGACTGAATAATCTGACAGTTACCGGAGCCTCGATTAACATCTATCCAAATCCAACCTCGGGTATGCTATTTGTCGACGCCCAGCAGCCTGTCAATATCAGGGTGAGCGGAGCAGATGGTCGGACATTAAGAGAGGTGATGCAGGTAAAAGAGATCAACCTCGAAGAGTTGCCCTCAGGCATGTATTTTATCCAACTGTCGAACGCAAAAAATGAGAATATCGGAGTATTCAGGGTTTCAAAATTTTAGAGAAACCCATCAAACAAAAATGCCGTTATAATCCATTATAGCGGCATTTTTTTGATAACCTCTCTGAATTCGAATTTAGATGCAGTTATTGACTTTTTTCGATAGTAGAGAAAAAATCAGGGAGCATAGGAAGTAGAAAGGGTGCCTGCCAGGAGTATTACTCAGAGAATTCTGAGTATGCTTGGCAGGTTAATTTTTATATCCATCAATCCTGAAAATGCAAATCTCCTAAAGGATTATAGATCTCCTTTGAATACTTTGTTGAGCACTTCAGTTTTGCTGTTAACCTGAAGTTTTCGGTAGATGTTTTTGATATGCGTACGGATAGTATCAATGGAAACGGAAAGGCGATCAGCGATCATTTTATAACTCAATCCATCGGTAAGGCCTTGAATTACCTGAAGTTCCCGGGGAGAAAGTTCCCCATCAGATTGCTTTTTTGTTGGGGCAAAATAATCGATGACTTTTCGCGCAATGGAGGGTGACATATAGCTGCCGCCTGATTTGATTTCGATTATTGCTTTGAGTAATTCGGGCATCGGTGTGCTTTTTAGTGCGTAGCCCGTAGCTCCTGCGCAAAGTGCCTGGAAGATACGATTGCTGTCATTGAACACTGTAAGCATTATGATATCGGTATTTGGCAGGTGGAATTTTAAATGCCGAATACCTTCGATACCGCTCATGCCCGGAAGGTTTATATCACTCAAGATGACGTCTGGAGCTTGAAAATTTCCTGATTCAATAATTTTCAGGTAATCCTCAACACTATCAGAGATATTTAGTAAGTGTATATTATCTTGAGCTGCAAAAAACTCGCGAAGACTATCCTGTACATGTTCTCCATCTTCGATAATAGCCAATCTGATACGTTCGCTCATTCTCCAATTTATTTACAAAGGTCTTGAATAGTGTGTTTTTGTTTGTTCACATTATCATGTGAACTGACCTTTACGGACCGTTATCTTGAACGTTTTCCTGTCGGATTCCTTTGTCATAGCTGCACCGATCTTTTGTGCACGCATTTTCATGTTTTTCAATCCTTGTCCTTTTTTTCGTTGCGTTTCGTTGTGGGCGCCATCATTTTCAATACTATACAAGAATGAGTTTTTGTTGTGATATCTGAAAATGATACTTACTTCTGTTGCGGTTGCGTGTTTGATCACGTTGTTGATCGACTCTTTGAAAATCAAGTAGAGCTGCTGACGTAATTCGATGGGCATTTTTCTACGACTGGAAATATCTTCTACATCAATTTTCATATGCACCTGTAGCGGGAGCAATCTTTCCTCTGCGTATTCCCGTATTCTTTCTGAAAGACTATCGGGCATGTCATTTCTTGCGTCTACTGCCCATAAAATATCTCCCATGGTAATAGTGGCTTCCCGACTAAGCGCAGCTATCTTTTTGAGGCGAGAGTCTTTCTCGGGGCCGGTATTGCCACTAAAACGGAGGTTGTCGGAGAAGATCGTAATACTGGTAAGCAGACTGCCAACTTCGTCATGTAAATTGCTAGATATTTGTAAGCGTAGGCGCTGCATCTTTTTAAGGTTCTGGTATTTAAACCAAAAGAAAGCAGATAATAGCAGTATGAAACTGGTGATGGCAATCAGGTAGAACCACCATGTAGTGTAAAATGGTTTTTTTACATGGATTACGAAATGAAGTTGATTAACAGCGGATACGCCTCGGGCAGTGGTGCCTTGAATTTGGACGGTATATTTCCCGTACGGTATCCCGTGTAATCTTAGAACAGGCTCCCCGGTCACAGGTATCCAGTCGTTGAACAAACCTAGAATCCTATAAGTAAACGTATTATGTATCGGGTCGGAATAATCTGTCATTCCCAGATTAAATACCAGAGAGGCGTTGGGAGAATGCAGTATTATTTCATCTCCGTTCCCTTTAAAATCACTGATCATTTTAAATGATTTCGTGACTTCGTCCCATTTTGAAACCGGGAGTACGAAGAGCTGTACGTTTTGGCTATGGTTGACAAAAATTTTCTCAGGATCAAAAGCATTTACACCATTTACGGTGCCGAAGTACATTTTTCCCTTTTTAGTTTTTAGATAAGAATTATAGTTAAAGTCCTCATTACACAGTCCGTCTACAGTATGATAATTATAAAATTTATCCTCTTTAGGCAGATAACAGCTCAGTCCGTTAGAGGTACTGAACCATCGATTCCCGGCGTTACTGGTGAGCATTCCATAGACAATATCGCTGGCTAAACCGTTTTGCCCGCGGTTGAATAGGTGAATGGTTTTGCGGTCGGGACTGATCAGGTTAATGCCGGCACCATTGGTGGTCACCCATAAATATCCTGAACTGTCTTCTTCCACAAAATAGATATCGTTAGATGAGAGCGCCGGGAAGGAATTTTTGTCAAAAGTTGCAATGATGCCTTGATCCCGATGGTACTGGTATAGGCCACAGTTAGTGGCCACCCAAAATGTCTGATCATCTGACCCCGGCTTTATATCGAGAATAGGGCAGTTTTCTGTGGTAGGCACTTTAAACTTTGCATTCTGAAGTACCCGTGTTTTGGGATCATAGTTCATGAGCCCATTAGAAGAACCGACCCATATCAAACTGTCTTTGTCGAGATAGAGTGAAAAAACCGAACGTTTGTCAGGTAGTCCGTCGAAAATATCGAGTTCAAATTTCTTACGGTCTTTGTCAAATCTGAATAAGGTTTGTTTGGTATGACTGCTGATATAGATATATTTACCAACGCTAACCATATCAGTGGTTACTACTGCATTGTCGCGGGTTTCAGGATCCAGATACAGGTACCTTTGCCATGATTTTTTTTCTACTGAATAATGAAACAATCCATAGGATCCACCCACGTATAGATCCCCGTTGGGTTCTTCGATAATCGCTCTGGCCGATATCCGAAATCGTTCATCATACAACAGTGTATCAAACAGATCAGTAGGTGGGTTAATTTTAAAAAGTCCTTGGTTGGTGCCCACCCAGATTATTCCAAACTCATCTAAATAGCTGCAATTGTACCGCTGCCTGCCGAAGAATACATTTGTTTTGTTGGGAATTAATCGACTGCTGTTGACAACCAGATCATATGTCAGTACAGTATCCTGTACTGAGGAATAGTAGTTTTCGCTGCTGCAATAACTACCGCAGGTGATCATTAGAAGCTGATTACCATGCTTCTCAAAATGCTCTAATTTTTTCTTAGCCAAAAAATCCGGTGTGATGATGTTGCCGGTTGATATACTCTGAAAAACGATGGTTTTAGATCGACCGGAATAAATCAAGGTATCTCCTTGCAGGGAAAGGTAATATGGGGCTCCAATTTCTGGCGCAGGGATATAGTCTAAAGATTTAGACTTCAGATTGAACGCGCAAATTTTCTTTAGACTATCCGGGGCGAAGAATAGAAGGCGATCCGAGCCATCCCAAAGCATCTGAGATGCCATATTGATTACTTCCGGAAATTGATAGAAGATTTTTGATTGGAGCTCAGATGTTACGTTCACCAGGAACCCATTTTTAAACATGGCCATGACGCCTTTGCCTTGAATAACCGCCAAGGCCGTAACTTCATTATTTCCCCATTCAGATTGTTGTGAAATCCGGTTAACCTGCCCTTTATCAGCGTTGACAGCGTATAGACCCTTTGTGGTGCCAATCCAAATGATATTCTCGACGCTATCGTAGGTTAACTCCGTTATCGATAGGTTGTTCAGTTCTGGGAATGGATGAATAAAATGATAACCGGCATATAGATTGAGTCCGTTTTGGGTGCCTACCCACATCAGTCCTCTTTTGTCTTTTAATACAGCAGTGACCGTGTTGTTGGACAAGCCATAGCTCCCGTCTAACATTTCAATTTTTGCGTGGATTGGCCCAGCAAAAGCGAAGAGAATAATGAAGAGTATAAAGTTCTTCAGATAAAAATTGTTCATGCAGAAACCGTTCAGCACTATGGGTCAAATGTAAGTCCTTTAACAATAATAACCCGTTCTAGAATTCTTATATCTATAATATTAAAAATTTACTTTCACTATTTACATCTGTTATAAAGCAAACTAAGTAAAATATTCTGCATTAGCTACCATGTTCCGGTAGATCTTCACATATAGATGTGATTGGGAGCAATTGGGTACCCCCCCTAATTTTGTTTTTGATCTTCTTGGAATTTAAGGTTGAAAATAGAAAGATACGGGAAATATATACCGTTCTTATAGGATGATTTTTGCATTTGATTTTTAACAAATAAAACAAACAGTTAATGAATTTTCGAAAACTACTTCGTATTGGAGTGTTGGGAATGCTGGCTGCATCTGGAGTGACTGAAAAGGGAACTGCACAGATAACAGATACTGCGGCATTCTGGATTTTTAAGAATGGGGTGGATAACACCGCGAGGTATGGTACTACTGCAGAGAATGCAGGTGACATTGGTGTGGCTTATCCAGCTGCAGCGCCGCCAAACGGGGGAACCGGCAGATGGCCAGGGTCTAAATCTGAAGGTGCATCCTGGACAGATTCCTTGGGTCGTCTGCTGATGTTTGGTGGCGCTTACAATGATCAAAATTCATTCAACATGGTATGGCGCTATCATGTGGATAGCAATACCTGGACTTATGTATTTGGCGACAAAGGACATAAGTCTACTGCTAATGGTAAGGTGGTCGGAGCTCCGGGTGTACCCAATCCGGGAAACGTGCCTCAATCGCGCTATAGCTTCGCATATGCAGTAGATAGCGTGGGTTGCATGTGGATGTTTGGTGGTAATGAAAACTCAGGTGCGAAAGTTCGGAACGATTTGTGGCGTTATAACCCCTATACTAACGAATGGACTTACTATAACGGAGAGACAGCGTATTCAAAAACTATCAATGGTAAGTATGGTACGAAAGGGACAGCCAGCGCGTCTAATCAACCAGGTTCCAGAGGTTCAGGAAGACCGGCTGCTTGGATAGATAATAAAAAAAAGAAGTTTT
>CAZWPF010000086.1:6450-11410 GCA_964636205.1 uncultured Chitinophagaceae bacterium
CAACCAAAGGTATTCTGACTGATATGTGGGAATATGATATGGCCACCAACCAATGGACATGGATAGGAGGTGGCGATAGCATCACTACCAGTTTGATCGCAAACTACGGTTCCAAAGGTGTTGAGGCAGCTACCAACTTTCCGCAGCCTCGTCAGTGGGCGTACACATGGACCGGAAAAGACGGTATGTTTTGGATGTTTGGCGGATCCACCATCATCAACGGTGGTACTCATTATTTGAATGATCTATGGAAATTCAACCCCGAAACCAAAAGATGGACATGGGTAAATGGCGATAAAATAGATCCGGGAGCTCCAGCTATTACAGGTACCAACTTTGGTTACTATGCTAATTATGGTCAACGCGGCGCGAGCGCTCCCACTAATCATCCTTCGAGCAGATCTCGCGGTAACACCTTCGTCGACGATAAAGGTAACCTGTGGATGTTTGGCGGTCTCGGATTTTTTGGAACTACCGCTTTCGTAAGCAGAACCAACGATGTCTGGAAATTTGATATTGCTAAAGGTGAATGGACTTGGATGTTCGGAACAAATGTGGGCGTTGCTGATGGAAGAGGTCCTCTAGGTGTTTATACAACCGCTCCAACAGCTTATCCGGGGGCAAGAGACAGAATTATGACATGGGTGGATAAGAAAGGTAATTTCTGGACCTATGGCGGTAACGGCGGTGGTACCGCTAATGAAGTAGCTGCTCGAGCTGATCTGTGGAAGCTTGAAGCCATTCCTTCGACAATTGTGATTCCGGGTGCACCCGACAAATTTACTACCGCTAAACCTGTAGTATGTGAAGGGGAAGGGAAAGTCAATTTTACCATTCCTGCAATTGCAGATGCAACAAGTTACGAGTGGAAATATAGCGGAGCAAACGTAAACTATAGTGCCACTACTACCTTGCCAAGCAATACGCTTGATTTCGCTGCAAATGCTACCGATGGGGTGCTGAGTGTAAGAGGTGTTAACGCGGCCGGAAAAGGTACTTGGGGTGATACTGCAATCAAAATTGCCGCACTGCCTAAAGTGAGCCTTTCGATCACTGGGGGGCATCCGATTTGTACCGGAGACAGTCTCGAAATTATTGCCACTGCCACTGCGGGCGTAAGCTACCAATGGTCTGATGGAAGAACTAACGTAGGGACTGATAGCGATACTTATTTTGCTAAAACAGCCGGGGACTATTCTGTGAAAGTGACTACTAAAGATAACTGTAGCGCTGAGGCAGGAAAAGTAAATGTGAAGCTTTTGGCTTTACCGGTTGTTACCGTACAAAACTCAGGTAATCAAACAATTTGTGACGGCGATAGTTTGTTGCTTACTGCGAGTTCTACTACAGGGGTTACTTTTCAATGGAACCACGACGGCAATACCGTAAGTAAAAATAATAGTATTTACGCTAAACTGCCCGGTACCTATACCGTTACCGCAACATCTGTAGAAAACTGTTCAGTGGTGAGTAATACGCCAACCGATCTGACTGTTAATCCTACTCCTACTGTATCTGTTTCAAACGTAGGTGCTCAGGAAATTTGCGGTGGTGACAGCTTATTGATTGTTGCCACAGCAACTGCCGGTGTAGACTTCGAATGGAAAAACGGAAACGTTAATGTTGGTGGTAACAATGATGAGTATTATGCAAAAGCTACCGGAAATTATACCGTAACCGTTAAGAATAGTTTTAACTGTTCGGCTACTTCCGCCTCAGTCGATTTAACTGTAAACTCACGTCCTGTTGTTTCTATCATTCCCAACGGTGCTACTGAATTCTGCTATGGAGACACCGTCGAACTCAATGCCAATCAAGTTGCAGGTGTTGACTATCAATGGTTGAATGGTACCCTCCCTGTAGGCACTAATGATGCCAGCTATCGGGCGGGTGAAACAGGTGAATATTCTATCCTAGCTACTGATGCGCTGACAGGTTGTGCGTCTACAACAAACACTGTTGAAGTAAAAGTACATCCTCGTCCTGCCATGATGTTGACTCCCGGCGATACTGCATTTTGTGACGGAGGTATACTCAGTTTGTCACTCGTTGGTTCCGATACTGCACTTACCTATAGTTGGATGAAGAACGGTTCTGTCATTCCAAATGCATCAGCCGGCGAACTCGAAGTAGCAGAATCAGGATTGTATACAGTAATATTAGGTAGAGCTGCGGTTGCAGGTTGCGATACGCAAACAAACGAGGTAATTGTTACCGTATTCCCGCTGCCTGTTATCAATGTGATCTGGGACGGAGAAATACTGCATGCTACACCGGGATATGGTCAATACCAATGGTATGTTAACGGTCAGGCTATCGTCGGCGCCAATGATTCTACTTATATACCTAACACCAACAACGGTTATAGTGTAAGTGTGTTAGACGACAACGGCTGCTCGAATATGTCTCCGGTTTACAATCTCACCAACGTTGGTGTGGGTGGCAACGACATCTCGTCAGCAGTCAGAATGTATCCTAACCCGGTTCGAGATATTTTGTACATCGATGCACCTGTATCGGTACAGGTTCGAATCACTACGACTGATGGCCGTCTGGTTAAATCTGTTCAAAAAGTTAACCAAATTAATATAAGCGATTTGGTTTCTGGTTTGTACTTTATCACGATTCTGGATGGAAAAGGTGATGTGCTGGCTATAGACCGAATCGTAAAGATTAACTAGTAATAATTCAATCTCATTGTAAATCATTTTTCAATAGTAAAAGAAAAGCAAAGTGCAGAGAAAGAGAGGAGTTGAGAAATTTATGTGGGCATCGCTTCTGCTGCTGGTCATCAGCAGCTGGGCGATGCCTGCTTTGGCTCAGTTTACCAATGGAGATTTTAGTCAAGGACCTTTAGGCTGTAATGCCGGAACAGGATGGACTACCACTCCGGGAGCAGCAGGTGCTCAACGGACAGATACGTACCAGCCCGGTAATGTTTGGTTAGACCTTACTCCTTGCAATAGCGCGGGAAATGGTACCTGGATCGAACAAGCCGTACCGGTCACCATCGGTGCATGTTATCGGGTCGATTTCGACTTAGCTTCCCATTGTGGTTGGGATGGTAGCCGTTCCGGGGTTTTTATTTCAGTTGACGGTCAGCCATTAGGTGGTTGGATAGCCAATGATTCCATTGCTTGTCCTGCCCCATTTTATTGGGAACGTAAGTCTTCGCTCACTTTCGTAGCGCAGAATAACCCCACCATCATTCGTTTTACAGGTGAAGGTCGCTGTAGAGATTACCGGACAGGGGCTCGGCCCTGCGCCGGAATCGGTCAGCCCAGCCGCCCCGAAGTTATTGCATTAGACAATATCGAATTGGTTCAAATAACGAATCAAACTCTTGCGGTAGATCTGGGTAAGGATACCGTTTACTGTGAACCATTTACAAGGGTGCTGGACGCGGGGAATTCCGGTTCCAACGCGAACTATTTATGGAATACCGGAGACCAAACTCAGACGATCTCTGTGAGTGCTCCTGGCACCTACCATGTTACCGTTACTACAATGTGCGGTACCGCATCAGATACAATCCAAATCCGTCAAGGCTCCATGCCTGATGCTTATTTGGGCGCAGATACTCTTGGTTGCGCAGGTAGTTTGGTGACTATTGCACCGGTCAGTAGCGCATCCTCAGGAGTAAATTATCTCTGGAGTACCGGAGAAACAAGTAGTGCAATTCAGGTTTCGCAATCCGGTGATTACTGGTTGGCGATTGATGACGGCGGTTGTGTACACCAGGATACCATTCATGTTGAGATTATCAATATTGATGTGGATCTAGGTGACGATATTTCGATTTGTGAGACGGAAGGTCCGGTTACCCTGACATCTTCTTATGGACCTGCTTTTACTCATTTATGGAGCAATGGTCTTTCCGATACACAACTTGTGGCCAATCGTAGCGACAAGTTTTGGGTGGAAGTTAGTTTGAGCGGATGTAAGGATAGCGACACCATTAATATTGATCTGGTACCGGAACCGGTTTTGTTTATTGGTTCAGATACAGTGATTTGTGAACAGTTTCCATTGGAAATCGGTGCGTCTGTAAATGATGTTTCTTATAGCTGGAACACCGGACAAACCACACCATTTATAAGTGTAGATAAGACAGGCGAGTATATTCTGTCAGTTACGCGCAGGGGGTGTACTGTAGCTGATACTATTTTGGTTACCGCCATGCCTGCGCCGGTTGTGGATCTGGGCGGAGACCGCGATATCTGTCCGGAAGAAACTATCGTTCTGGATGCTACAGTAAATGCGGGTGGATTATATTCTTGGAGCACCGGAGAGCAATCAGCAGCCATTTCAGTAGATGTTCCGGGTACTTATAGCGTGCATCTGATAACCAGCTATGGTTGTATCGGAGAAGATACAGTGACTCTGTTCTATTATCCCTTGCCCGTGGTAAGATTAGACCCGGATACCAGTGTTTGTGAACAAACTCCTTTGGTATTGACAGCTTGGGCAATGAATGCAGACTCTATTATTTGGTCGAACGGCGTTGTGGGTAAAACAATCACTGTTCAATATGAGGGAGTTTATTTGGCGGAAGCATTTAACAAATGCGGATCGACGAAAGATACAATTAATGTGAAGCAGATTTTCTGTGATATTTGGATACCAAACAGCTTTACTCCTAATAATGATGGCAAGAACGATGTGTTCCGAGTGACAGGGAACTTGGCCCGCGTGCAGGATTTTAGTTTGAGTGTTTTCAATCGTTGGGGTGAAAGAGTATATTATTCACAGGATAAGACAAAGGGATGGGACGGAATGCACAACGGCGCAGAAGCCGGGGTCGGAACCTATCTGTTCGTGGTAGAATATAGCTTTGAGGGAGTTCCTTACCAACAAAAGGGTAGTTTTCATTTGATACGTTAATTATAAAAAAGACAAATAGGATTTATGAAATTCAAGACAAGAATTTTCGGAGTGATCGCCCTAGGCGTGATGGCTC
>CAZWPF010000087.1:0-5279 GCA_964636205.1 uncultured Chitinophagaceae bacterium
GTCAGTTTTCCATGATAGTGTACACGAACTGTGTCACCTTGCTTTGCTTGTGGCATAAAATGTAATTTAATAAATGGATAAAACCTGCAAGGTACATCAATATATTAAAAACACGGGATTATCTTTGAGCTTCGATAAAAATATTCCCGCCATGTACCTGCTTCATCTATATAAAACATATAAAAAACACGCCGTCAACCTGTTCTTTATACTTTTTTGCTGTCTGCCCTTGCTGACTGCAGCTCAAAAACCGGTACCCGGTGCCTACAAATTTCATTATTACCTGCCACTGACTGAGCAGAAAAATATTGCACTGATCATTAACCAGACCTCTATGGTCGAGAATAGGCTTCTACTTGACACCCTCCTCAGTCGTGGCGTGCAAGTAAAGAAAGTTTTCGCCCCGGAACATGGATTCAGAGGTCTGGCTGACGCGGGCGCTCACATTAAAAACGATCGAGACAGCGCCACCGGCCTCCCTGTAATCTCTTTGTATGGCAACAATAAAAAACCAAAAAAAGAACACCTCGCAGATGTGGATATAGTCATTTATGATCTCCAAGATGTAGGAGTGCGTTTTTATACCTATATCTCAACGCTCCAATATGCCATGGAAGCCTGCGCCGCTGAGGGCAAAACGCTCATCGTTTTGGACCGTCCCAACCCAAATGGATTTTACGTGGACGGACCGGTGCTAGACACTTCTCTAAAATCCTTCGTGGGGATGCAGCCAATTCCCATCGTTTATGGGATGACTGCAGGAGAATATGCACTGATGCTGCAAGGAGAAAAATGGTTTGAAGGCGCTGAAGATTTAAATCTGATTGTCGTCAGCTGCGACAACTATGATCATAACACTAAATATGATCTCCCTATACCACCATCCCCCAACCTAAAAACTGCCAACGCTGTATATTGGTATCCCTCGCTCTGCCTGTTCGAAGGCACTACGGTAAGCGTCGGACGAGGAACGGAAATTCCATTCGAACAATGGGGGCACCCGGCTTTCAAAGGCAAAACCAATTATAACTTTCAACCGATTAGCCGGGTAGGTGCCACAAAGCCATTACACGAGGGCATGGTTTGCTACGGTAGAAAAATGCCCGCCAATACGAAAGCTGCCCACCATTTCACCCTTGCACCTTTACTCGAAGCCTATCAATGGCATCCCGAAAAATCGAAATTCTTCAACCGCAACAACTTTTTTGAAAAATTAGCAGGCAACAACGAACTGAGAAAACAAGTAGAACAGGGCCTCTCTGAAGAACAAATTCGAGCCACCTGGCAAAAAGATTTGGAGCGGTTCCGAAAAATCAGAAAAAAGTATTTGCTCTATCCTGATTTTGAATAACCCTGTCTGACCATTTTCATGCAACAATTGTTTACGCTTATCTACGATCTGCTCCACAGCCGGAAAAAATTTTTCTGGCTGGTGTTCCTTTCGTCACTTGCTATCTGGATCTTTTTTGCTGCCCAGATTAATCTGAAGCAAGATATCGCCGATATGCTGCCCGACGATGAAGGCATTCAGGCGATGAATGAAGTAATGGGAAAAACAGAAACCGGTGAACAATTGATCTTTCTAATCGCCGACAGAGAAGGAAGTACTCCCGACCCCGATGAACTCGCTATTGCAGCCAGAGATTTGGCAACCACAATCAAAAATGATTGCCATCCCTGGATTGACAGCCTGATTTTGGAACCAGGAGGCGAATCTATAGAAGAAGCCATCCTATCCATTATCCAAAACCATCTGCCGGTATTTCTTACCGACGATGACTACCGGAAGATCGATGAAATGCTCGATCCTGAAAGCGTCGATAACCGAATGGCTAATACCAAAAAATTGCTGATATCACCCGCCAGTGTTATCTACAAAAAAATGGTGGCCAACGATCCGATTGGTATGTCGAATCTGGTATGGCAAAAATTACAAACGCTCCAAACTGAAAATAGCTACGAAATCTACAATGGATACCTTTATTCTGATAGTGGCAGGAAATTAAACTTCTTTCTCCGACCTAAATACAAAGCGGCTGAAACCGGTAAAAACAGGGAATTTATAAACGTATTAAATCAGTCCATCGAAAACTGGATGAAGGCTTCCCCCCAATGGGAAGTTTACTACTTCGGTGGCCCTGCAGTTGCAGCCGGAAATGCGGCGCAAATGCAATCAGATACCATCCTTACGCTTTCACTCACAATTATCCTGCTAATAGCTGTCACTTATTACTTCTTCAGGCGAAAACGAATTCCAATTCTTTTGCTGATTCCGGTAGTGTATGGTGCCGCGATGGGATTGGGATTGGCCTATCTGATCCAGGGCTCCATGTCGGTAATCGCTCTGGGGGCAGGTGCCATTATCCTAGGAATTGCCATCGATTTCTCGATCCATTTTTTGGCACATGCCAGAACAAGTGGGGACCTCCGCGAAACAGTCAGCCAACTCGCGCACCCGCTTACTATCGGTAGCTTCACCACAATAGCAGCATTTCTTTCTTTACAGTTAGCAGATACCCCACTGCTCAATGATCTCGGATTATTCGCAGCGGCCAGTCTAACCGGTGCAGCACTCTGTACGCTTATCTTCTTGCCACACCTGCCTTTGGGAACTATCGAGAGAAAACACCCCCCAACCTTATTCGACAAATTTGCGGGTTTGCAGCCGGAAAAAAACAAAATACTCATTCTAGTTATCCTTTGCATCACACCGATATTATTATATTTCAGCTTCGGGGTCGGATTCGACAACAATCTGATGAATTTAAATTATCTCTCTCCTCAACTGAAAAAAGCCCAGGAGGAAGTGAGCAAGGAAAATGCAGCGGCCCTCAGCTCCATGTTCGTCATATCGAATGCCAAAGAATTTTCAGAAGCACTGGAAAAACTGGAAGCCGCACAGTATAAGATCGATAGTCTGACTAATTCCGGTACGATTCGAGCAACCCATAACCCCGTTACCCTGATACCCTCGAACAATACACAAATCAAGCGTATTGAAAAATGGCAGCATTACTGGACTGATGAACGGAAACAACATGTAACACAAGTCATTCATACAGCAGCGCTCAACAATGGTTTTAATAAACGCGCCTTCGAGAATTTCACCGAAGGACTGACCAAGCCGGTGGCAGCACTGGATAGCGGCGATATTGCAATTCTGAAAAGATTATTTCCCGCCGGCTTTGCAACTAGCGATACAGGAAATTATATAATTGCATCCCTGCAGGTACCCGAAGAATATCGATCGACGGTAATGGAACAATTGAAAACTATTCCCGAAATCACTGTCACCGATCGTCAGCAGGGAGCTGTCGCATTATTGCGCATTTTAAACGATGATTTCAACAATATAGCGCTTTATAGTTCACTGATCGTTTTCTTCGCCCTGCTCATCGGGTATGGAAGAATAGAACTGGCAATTATGTCTTTCCTGCCGATGGCAATTTCCTGGATTTGGATCCTAGGAATTATGGCTTTACTCGGTTTGGAATTCAATATTGTTAACATTATTATCAGCACCCTGATTTTCGGTCTGGGAGATGACTATACAATTTTCACTACCGACGGACTCATTGAAAAATATAAGAAAGGTACCAACAAATTGAAATCTGTAAGGGCTGCAGTGTATCTTTCCGTGGTTACGGTTATCATCGGACTCGGTGTTTTACTATTGGCGAAACACCCTGCACTGAAATCCATCGCATTTATTTCTGTAGTAGGGATTATCTGTGTGGTATTTATCTCGCAAACATTACAGCCATTCCTGTTCAACTTGTGGATCCAAAATCGAGCGGATAAAAGATTGATGCCCCTTACTCTTTGGTCGATCCTGAAATCTCTATTTGCTTTCGTCTATTTCGTAATTGGTTCTATCGTCCTTACCATCATCGGGTTTATATGCACTCGCCTCTGGCCAATAAACAAACTCAACGGCCGCAAGTTTTTTCATCTTGCTATCAAATGGTATTCGTGGAGCATGATGTATGTCATGGGGAATGTACGCAAGCGAATTCTAAACAAAGAACTATTGCAATATGATAAGCCTGCAATTTATATAGCGAACCACTCATCGTTTATTGATATACTTTGTATACTCAGTCTGCACCCCCGGCTGGTCATGCTCACCAACAAATGGGTTTGGAATTCCCCCATATTTGGAGCTTTGATAAGAATGGCTCAATTCTATCCCGTTGTAGATGGAGTGGCCGACAATCTCGATCCGATGCGCAAGCTTGTCAATGAAGGCTATTCGATTATGATTTTTCCGGAAGGCACACGATCAGAAACAGGTCGGATCAAACGCTTTCATAAAGGTGCTTTCTATCTAGCAGAACAACTTCAATTAAGCATTATCCCGATTCTATTACATGGCTTCCATTATACCATGCAAAAAGGAGATTGGTTGTTGAAAGATGGCTCCATTACCATCAAAATATATCCGGAAATAAAATCGGACGATCCACAATTCGGCAACAACTATAGTGAGCGAGCACGCTATATTGGGCGTTGGATGCGCGCAGAGCTGACTCAATTTAAGGAGCAAAATGAGACTCCAACTTATTTCCGGGAGCAGCTAATCAGAAGTTATACTTATAAAGGCCCTGTTCTGGAATGGTATTGCCGTATTAAAACTAAGCTAGACGGGAATTATGAGTTATACCATAGTCTGATTCCGAAAGTGGGAAGATTCTACGATCTCGGTTGTGGATATGGCTACATGAGTTATTTGCTACACTGGGCAGCACCCGAACGAATTATCACAGGGGTTGACTACGATGCGGAAAAAATAGAGACAGCTGCTCATAATTATTTACGCGATGAGCAGATCAATTTTGTCCATGCTGACCTTGTGGAGCATGCGCTTGAACCGGCTGACGGTATTTTTATTATTGATATGCTACATTACCTATTACCGGAACAACAAAAATCTTTGCTCGAAAAATCCACTGCAGCCCTTAATCCTGGCGGCAAATTGATCGTCAGGGACGGGGTGAAAGAACTGGAGCAGCGGCATGCTACTACCAGACTGACTGAGGTGTTATCCACGAAGGTTGTCAGCTTCAATAAAACACAGAACGAGTTACACTTTATTAGTCGTGCTTTTATGGAAGAGTTCGCCAACCGGCATGGACTGAAACTGGAGATTATTGACCCCGGAAAAATCACCTCCAACTTGGTCTTTGTGATGAGTAAGCAGTAAATATTCAAGGCGGCGATTCCGGAGGCGTGCGACATACCACAGGGACTAATTTTTCAAACCCTGATTCTCAATCACT
>CAZWPF010000087.1:5379-11215 GCA_964636205.1 uncultured Chitinophagaceae bacterium
TCTCTGTCTGTTTCTCGCGTAGCGAATCCTCTCTTTCTCGCGCAGCGATTACTCTCTCCATTACGGCATTCTTTGCATTATTGCCGGATCTATAGGAATCCTCATTTTTTGCATCTTACTTGCCTGTTGCCGGGCAGCTTCTATTTCACCCATATCGATGTAAAGCAACAACAGATTTGAATGAGCAGGAGCATTACTCGGATCATGCTCCAGAAAGGCTTCCATGTATCTGGCAGCAGTTTGAAAATCTCGTCTTTCAAATGCGATACGAGCCAAATGGAAATCACACTCGTAGTAGCCTGAGTGGTTCTTTTCCTTTAAAAAATGCTGCTCCGCCTTATCAATCGAATCCTGTTCCAACATCATCAAACCATAATAGTAATTCAGGTATTTTTCATCCGGATTTATAGCATAAGCGCGACGAATTAATGCATATTTATTAGGGCGACCATCCGCGCGTGCACCGTACATCATTAATGCATATGCAGAGTTGGGCGAGGTTTCAGCCGCCTGCCTCCAAAATACCACCGGGTCCGCAAAATTTCGTTGATGTTTGTAATTCAATAATGCCAGTCCGACACAATAAATCAACACAATAAAAAGCATTTGCCTCCCTTGAAACTTGTTCCTAAACAACACTGTTTGAGATGCGAATAGTAGCATTCCCGTCATAGGCAAATACAACCGATGCTCGAAGGCTTGTTCATTTATGGTATATGGTACCAACAAGGCCGGCGTAAGAAAAATCAGAAACACCAGCACTCCGGTGATCATTATACGGGCATCATTCTTTCGCGAGAGCCAAACTATTAACCCTAAAAACAGTATTGCGAGAAAACCATAGAAGTACACCGTATCCTGCTGAACGGGGAATACGCTTAAATTGAATGGCAGTATGATCTTACCGATGTACTGCACTACGAGTGGAATTCTCGTAAATAAATTATTGATCGCACCGGAGATATCCAGAGGCACAGACTGCACGGTTGCAGAAGACTTGACCCACAAATAAAATGCATATCCTAATGCCCAGGCAATCAATAAAATTCTAAATCGATTATTTTTCCAACTTACCTTCCTCAATACCAGTAATAACACCAACCCCGCCAAGGGCGCCAGTAAAGCCGTCTCCTTTGTAAATAATGCGCAAGCCAGTCCTATTGCTGAAACCAAGATGTCCACCAGTCGTCCTCTGTCAACATAATTAATGGAAGTAATGAGAAAAATAAAAGTAAAAATCGCCAATAGGGTATCGTTTCGACCGGGTATCCAGGTAACGGCTTGAGTAAGTACAGGGTGAATGGCAAAGATCAGACATAACCAAAATGCATTTGTTCGCTGCACATCCAGTTTAATAAACAATCTGAACAATAGGATTGTGCTCAATAAATGTAAAATGATATTGACCAAATGATAGCCCTGTAAATTCTGTCCACTCAATTGATAATTGAGTAAAATGCTATTCACCATTAGTGGCCGATAGTAGGTATCGTCCGTTTCATGGAAAACACCTCTTGTGAAGGATGTAAAAAAGTTGGACAGGTCCTCATTATACGCCTGATTTTCCTGGATAAAAATCGAGTCATCAAGTTGAGTAAATCCAAGATTCAATGTCGGAAAATAGACAATAGCAATGGCCACCGTCAACCATAGCAAGGGGTATTTAATCCGAAATTTCGCAGTTGAACCCGAGTTTTCGCTCATACATACAATGATTAGTCCCGAAATTTAACACATTTTATCCTCCATACATAAACATACACATTCCATATTTTTAAGAGATCCATCCATACTCTACCTGTAATAGAAAAAGTGGTCGATTTACAGCAGCTTCATTCTGCAATTGTTGTTGCTTAAATTCCAATAAGTTTATACATTAGTTCAAAACACTAAAGCATGATCTTTAAGTTCCGCGGCGTCCTATTCCTGCTGTTTTTTTGTTTTGCTTTCCCATTGTTTTCTGATGCTCAGATTTATCAACGGGTGGCCGGCACTGTCAGGGATAAAGACACCCAGAGTCCACTAGAATCGGTGTTGGTCACCGACCCCACAGGTCAGTACCAGGCAATTACCAACTTCGACGGACAATTTGAAATCAGCCAGGTGCCGGTAGGTAAATACGCCTTTTATTTTTCTCGCACGGGATATCAAAGGCAATCAATTCCGGAGGTCTTAATCACTTCTGGTCGGGAGGTCTTATTAGATGTGCAATTGGAAGAAACCGGAATGATGGAAGAAGTGGTGGTTACCGCGCGGCCTCGTGAAATCAATGAAATGGCTTTGGTAAGTGCGAGATCATTTGATATTCAAGAAACAGAACGATACGCCGGCAGTCGCTCAGATCCCGCCCGGATGGCTTCTAATTTTGCCGGGGTGCAGGGCGCTGACGATTCCAGAAATGATATTATCGTTAGAGGTAACTCTCCGCAAGGACTTTTATGGCGTCTCGAAGATCTAAATATTCCCAATCCCAACCACTTTGCCATTGCAGGAACTACTGGCGGCCCGGTGAGTATGCTCAACAATAAAACCTTGGGAACCAGTGTATTCCTAACCGGCGCATTTCCGGCAGAATACGGTAACGCCGTTGGAGGTGTATTTGATTTAAAGATGCGAAACGGCAATCCGGACCAATATGAGTTTACTGGACAGTTGGGCATTCTGGGTACGGAGATCGCTGTAGAAGGTCCTATTTCAAGAAAAAGAAGATCCTCTTTTATGGCGACCTACCGATATTCAACATTGAAGCTTTTTCAAGGATTGGATATTCAGTTGGGAACAGCTTCTGTGCCCAGTTATCAGGATGCCTCCTTTAAATTTCACTTCCCGATCGGAGAAAAAGGCAATCTGGATTTTTTTGGCGTAGGCGGCACCAGCAGCATCGACCTTATTGTGAGTGACTTGGAAGACGCTTCCGGTGAGATTTATGGAGAATCCGACCGGGATCAGTATTTTCATTCCAAAGCCGGTATCGTTGGTGGCTCCTACAGTCAACGCTTTGGCACCAAAACTTTTACCCGACTAACCATAGGCTTGTCCGGACAAAACAGTGGGGCAACCCATTTGAAGGTATTTAGAAATGCCGATTGGCAGGTGGATTCTTTAAAGGATATCCTGGGATATACCTTTAATACGATTAATTATTCGACACATTGGAATCTGAATCATCGTGTGGCACCGGGGCATGTTGTCAGAATCGGTATCATCAACGACTTATTTGATATGGATTTTACCGACAGTAGCCGACAGTACCCTCCCTCGCTCCAACAATGGCAACACCGGGTTAATTTCCAAGGCAGCACCAATCTGACACAAGCCTACTTGCAATATAAATTTATCCCGCTACCCGACCTGACCATAACTGCAGGATTACACGGACAGTACTTGAGTCATAATCAAACTAGTGCCGTTGAACCAAGAGCTGGCTTGCAATGGCACTTGAAAAAAGCGGGCACCTTCTCACTAGGATACGGATTGCACAGTCAAATCCAACCATTATACCATTACTTCAGTCACTTGCCCAAAAACCCATCGACCGCGATGCATAACTATGATCTGGGATTTACAAAAAGTCACCATTTTGTGGGCGGTTATGGCAGGAACCTAGGCAGCAGAATTAATCTTCGAACTGAAATCTACTATCAGCGCCTGTTTCAAGTACCAATAGAACATCGACCGGGGTCTTCCTTTTCCTCGATCAACCAAGGCAGCGGATTTGAACGTATTTTTCCGGATACCTTGCACAACCGCGGTACGGGATACAATTATGGTTTAGAATTGACGCTCGCCAAAAACTTTCATCGAGGATATTATATATTGTTTACAGGGGCGCTTTATGAAAGCATGGCCAAGGGAAATGATGGGATATACAGAAGTACCGATTATAACGGTCGGTTCGCAACCAACTTACTAGGTGGCTATGAAAAGAAACTCGGTAAAAACAGCACCTTGATTACCGGAGGAAAGGTAACCTATGCTGGAGGACGACGCTATTCCCCACCGGATATTAAGGCTTCGAATGAAATAGCCGACTTTGTAGCAGTCGACAGCTTGAGAAATAGTTTACAATTTCCGGATTATTTCCGATTCGATCTGAAACTTGGGGTGCGCATCAATAGTGCCAAACTCACCCATGAGATTGCCGTAGACCTGGTTAATGTATTGGGAACGAAAAACTTATTATCCTTTACATATAGTCCGGATTTAGCAGCGATTGGGAATGATCCGTTTTATCGGACCTATCAACTTGGCTTTCTACCCCTTTTCTATTACCGAATAGATTTGAACACAGGAAAAACGCCGGCGGCACACCAATAAATATAACAAAACATATTGCGAGATTGGAATAGTACCGGACGGCAAATCCATGTTTTAGACGTATTTTTGCCTCTATATTTGAAAGCATGAGCAAGAAACAGGTTGCGGTAGGCAATATTCAGTGCGGATCGGATGAATTATTCCTAATTTCCGGTCCTTGTGTCATTGAAGATGAAATGATTATGATGAAGACAGCGGAAACCCTGAAGGAAGTGGGTGAGCGTTTGCAAATTCCCATCATATTTAAATCATCGTTTTTAAAGGACAATCGAAGCAACCTTCAATATTATCAAGGTCCCGGGTTGGAAGCAGGAATGAAAATTCTTGCGAAAATCAAGGAACAATTCCATTTTCCAATTTTAACGGATATTCACTATCCTGACCAGGCGGCCCCCGTAGCTGAAGTCTGTGATGTACTTCAGATCCCGGCATACCTATGTATGCAATCCGGATTGCTTACTGCAGCCGCAAAAACAGGGCGTGTGGTAAACGTAAAACACGGTCAGTTTTTGGCTCCTGAAAACATGAAACATCCTGTAGGTAAACTGGTAGACGCAGGTAATGATCAGATTATCCTTACCGAACGTGGTTATACCATGGGGTATAATGATTTGGTTGTAGATCCTCGGAGCTTTTATCATATGTCTCAACTCGGTTATCCGGTAGTATTCGATATTACCCATTCAATCAGGAAATATGGAATACCCAGTGCCGACGCCAAAGGTGGTGCCAGAGAATTTTTACCCGTACTGAGTCGCGCAGGCGTAGCCGCCGGGGTCGATGGAGTATTTATCGAGACCCACCCGGACCCTGCCAAAGCGTTGTGCGATGCTGCCAGTCAACTCTCCGTCTATGATCTCGAAGAATTCATGAAGCCTATTTTAGAGATCCACAATTTGGTGCTCCGTTACAAGAACTAATAACTAAGTTTTCATTTTAAAGGATGTACTGCATCCTAACATAAAAATCAACACAACCCATGGAATTATACTTAGATTCCGCAAATCTGAAAGAAATAGAAGAAGGGGTAAAACTCGGCTTCCTCAACGGTCTGACCACCACTCCTACCTTTATGCAAAGAGAAGGGATAACCGATATCGACGGTATGATCCTCAAATTAGCAAAGATGGTACCTGTGCTTCAAATCGAAGCGCTTGGTCAGAACGCGGAAGAAATTGTAAAAGAAGCACGGAGACAATTGGATCTGGGTTTAGATCCACAGCGCACTGTGTTTAAAATTCCTGTTTCCCTGGAAGGGGTAAGAGCGTGTCATATGCTTCGCAAAGAGGGGCTGCTGGTAAACGTTCACTTAGTATATACGCTGCAACAAGCTTATATGGCAATGCACGCCGGTGCCACTTATGTTTGTCCGCTGGTAGGTCGCTTGCAAGATCAGGGCCACGATGCTTTGGCTTTGGTAGAGCAATGCGTCAATGCGGTAGACCATTATGGTTACGATACCAAAATCATGTTCAGTTCCGTAAGACACTCTGAGCATGTACGTAACGCTATCAATGTC
>CAZWPF010000088.1:0-11119 GCA_964636205.1 uncultured Chitinophagaceae bacterium
AGAATTGCATTTTACAAGTTCTAGCGGGTAACTTTATCCTTGCTAGATCGAAGCGGCCAATGAAAAAACTGCTCCATTTTTTACTGTCAAGCTTACTTTGTTGCACCCCCGGATCACTACATGCACAAGAGTTATTCTTTAAGCACTATACTATAGATAACGGGCTAACGAGTAACGAAGTGCACAGCATTCAGGAAGATTCGTCCGGCTTACTATGGCTGGCGACCGACCGCGGTATCATTCAATTTAACGGTTATGGATTCTACGAAGTTCCCGTCGCAGGGACTCCGGCAATACACCCTTGGTTTGGTATCAAGAAAGATTCTTACAACGGCACGCTTTATTTTGTCGGATTCAATGGTGATGTTGCTTGGGATAGGGGCGGTAAGTTAAGCTTGCACCCCGATAACCATCTGTTGAAACAAGAGCATACGCTAAGTGGCATCACCTCCTTCTCTGCTAAAAGAGACAGTATTTGGCTCAACTTCGATAACAAGAGTAGTATCACCTTACTGACACCATCCGGGAATATACTCCGGGAAAGCTATCCGCCAGGATTGTATTTCAACGAGCAAAACAACTATATCTACACGATTAATCCGACTAGAAGTGGGGGTAAGCTACCGGTTTATATCACTTGGAGTAATCAGACAAAGACCGAAGACAGTCTATTAGTACCTCCGGGACTGGCAATCAATTTTCTTCATCATCAGACGATTGATAGTTTCAATCTACTTGTAGCAGGTGTGCAAATACTTTGTTATAAGCGTGGAGTGAAACAATGGACAAAAAACTTTCCCATTGATATACTTTCCTTTCACATGATGGATGACACCCACGTTATGGTAGGTATGAGAAATCAGGGAGTCGGACTTTATGAGTTTAAGTCAGGAGTACTAACCGGTCCCTATCATAGCTGGCTCCGCGATTTATCGGTCACCAATATTTACCGCGATGTGCAAGGGGGCTATTGGTTTACTACAATCGAGAATGGAGTATTTTACGTGCACCCGACACAGGCTGTCTATTGGTCTGACAAAAGAAAAGTACTCTCCATATTAACTCGAGATGATTTAATCTATGTAGTCTATCCGACAGGAAATCACAGAGTGTTTCGCGACAATAAAGGTCGCAATGGAATACAAGCCCCTTTGGAAGAGAAATCGGCATTGACGCATACATCAGCAGATCTTCGGATGAAACGAACTTATTCCCGTACCCCGAGGCTGAAGGTTAAAGATAGTATGCTGCTTTACTCGATTATATTATCCCCTACGGCGAGAGAGCCCGAAGAACGAATTAATGTAACCGCAATTCAGAATGATGGATCCAAAGGCGCTTGGATCGGAACCTATCAGGGATTAAAATACTTCAGCAACGAAAAACTTACTGATCTTTCCCATCTGCATCCGGGATTTGGTCGACGGATCACCGGGATCAGTTTGCTTTCCGGAAAGCATTTGGTGGTAGCCACATTAGGGGATGGATTGATAATTATGAAAGACAGTGTATTGCACACTTTGCATTCTGAAAATGGATTACCGGCAACGATGATCAACGATATGGATATCTACCGGGATACGATCTGGTTGGGCACCAATAAAGGGATTTCAAAAGTGGTATTTGAAAACGATAGTTTCCAAGTATGGCATTATGGAGCGGGGTACGGACTTCCATCTTTGGGTATACGCAAACTGGCGGTATCTGAAAATTGGATCTATTTTGATTGGGTCAACCGAGTGGTCGCCATTAAAAAATCCAAATTACAAAACTTACCGCCTTCATCACCCCCACAAATAACCAGGGTATTGGTAAATGAATCCGATACGGTTCCTTACGGCTCCACATTAAGATACAATCAGAATACGGTACAAATCAACTTTAAAAGTATCAACCTGGCCAATGGACCGGGACAGGTATATCGGTATAAGCTGGTAGGCTTTGACGAGACATGGAGAACGACGACGGAGCAACAGGTGGTATTCGCCAATTTGCCTCCCGGAAGTTTTACATTTGTATTGGAAGTAGCCGACGGACAGAGAAAGTTTTTGCCTGAGCAAGCTACGTGGACATTTGCCATTCGACCTGCGGTATGGCAGCAATGGTGGTTTCCTTATGCGGGCGGACTTATCCTATTACTTATTTCATTCGCTATATTCACCCGTCACTTAAGATCGGTCAAAAGCAAAAATCAGTTGTTGTTATCGCTTGCGGAGAATCAGCAAAAAGCGTTGGTACAACTCATCAATCCGCATTTCATATTCAATGTGCTCAACTCATTCTCATCAGCCGTGGCTACAGAAAACCGTATGACGGCGCTCACTATTATCAGCAGGTTTACTCAATTGATACGCTTGTCCATCGAACAAGCAAGAAAGAGAAACGTGCTATTGCGTGAAGAGCTCGATTTATTGGAGAAATATTTGGAATTAGAATCGATACGATTCCCCGGCAAATTTGTCTATAGCATTACTGCGGATGATGCGCTTGATCCTGATAATACGATCATACCTAGTATGCTGGTGCAACCCTTTGTCGAAAATGCAATTAAGCATGGCATCATGCATCTGATGGGAGAAACCGGTTCGATTACCATCAGCTTTGAACTGCAGAATGGATTGCTCCTTTGTACAGTAGAGGATAATGGTGTAGGGCGAGAAAAGTCGGCACAAATCAATTCTCACAAAGAGATCGACCATGAACCCACGGGAATACCGGTGACACTCCAACGACTTGAGCTATTGCATCAGGAAAAGCAAACTAAATATATTTACTTTGTTACTGATAAGAAGAACGAACAAGGTGGAGCAGCAGGAACCAAGATAGTATTTTCCATTCCCTATACCCTCAAACGTTTGAAAGTATGATTCGAGCCATAATCGCTGATGATGAAGCTGCAGCTATTGCCTATATAAAAACACTTGCTGCTGATTTGGCCGGCGATGTAACTATCGTCGGCACCGCGACGAATGGCTTTGAGGCATTTAGAATGATTACCGAGGAAAAGCCCGATTTGGTATTTCTGGATATAGACATGCCGGGAATGAGCGGGGTAGAAATTTTGAAAAAAATCCCGCAAAGGGATTTCGAAGTTATTTTTACGACCGGTTATTCTAAATATGCTTTACAAGCGATAAAGTTACAAGCTGCTGACTATTTGCTTAAATCCATTGATCCCGGAGAATTTGTAGTCGCCTTATCGAGAGTTAGGGAAAAGCTGCATTTGAAAAGGCAAACACAACAAACTAAGACACCCGTATCGTTTGTACAGTTTCCGACCAAAAAGGGATATATCTATCTGGAGAAAGAAAATATTGAATTTGCGAGCGGACTCGGAAGTTATTCGGTGATTCATTTGACCAATAAGGAGCAGGTTGTGGTGATCAAGAGTATCGGAAAACTCAAAGAGAAATTACCCGAAGATAACTTTTTCAGATGCCATAATTCTAACTTAATCAATCTGGACCATGTTTCGGAATTTGTCCGCGAGGATATGTACTTTGTGATAATGAAAACAAATGCGCAGGTAGAAGTATCCCGCAGATTGAAAGACGATTTGCTAAAAGTTTTGGCTGCCCGCTCACATTAAATCATTAACAATCTTATATTTACATTGAGATTGTTCCGAACCCTCTTTGATCATGAACACCCATGAACCTATCCGAATTGTCATAGCGGACGACCACCATATCATGTTGGAAGGGTTGGCCGCTTTATTAATGGCGCAACAGGGCATCGCGGTTGTCGGAACTTATAGCGACGGCCAGCAACTATTCGATCAGCTTTCGATCACTACTCCGCATATCGCACTATTGGATGTAAGCATGCCCGCGCCGAGCGGTCCGGAGCTGGCGATGATGATTCGGAGAAAACATCCTGAGGTAGCAGTGATTACACTCTCTATGCACGATGATTCCACTTATATCAGAATGATGTTGGAAGCAGGGGCGATGGGTTATGTCCTGAAGACTGCGAATAACAAACAACTAATTGAAGCGATCAGGGTAGTTTATAGTGGCAAAGCCTATTTTTCACCGGAGATCTCCGGAAAAATTCCGGGGTTGTTGCAGGAACAAAAAGATCTAGACAACAGACAGCCTAAGCTCACGGATCGGGAAATCGAAATTCTGAAGTTGATCGCTGCAGATTACAATAATGCTCAAATTGCCGACAGCCTCTTCATAAGCGAGCGAACTGTAGAGACGCACCGGAAAAATATGATGCGGAAGACTAACAATAAAACGGTGGTAGGATTGCTCAGATATGCCATGGAAAATAAGTTCCTATAAGCATTTTGAATATGTAATAGCTATTATACCGTAAAATCCCACCAAAAAATACCACTTTCTTGGTATTTCTAATACATTGTTCTAAATATAAATTTGCACTTTAATGTGCTGTTCATAATTCGTAAACACCGGATTATAGCTGAACAGCATAATTGATAACTCCAATTCAACATTTTTTATGAAAAAACAATTCCTTTTTTTAGGTGCGTGTGCTTTGCTTGTGCTGGCCATTCCCTCTTGCAGCAAAGATGATGCAGACGATGTCAAACCCGATGTTAATGTACCCGATCCGAATGTTCCGGATCCGAATGTTAACGACAATGGTCCGAAGCCTCCCACCCCTGTATTCGCCAATGTAGACGGCACATTGGTTAGTATAATGATGAGTTATACTGTTGAAAACGAATTATTGCCAATGCCAATGATTATGGAATCAGAACTTGGTGTAGTTGCTTTCATGAATGGAAGTACTTCTAATTTCTTTGACGCCGGTACCGTGAAGCTCAATGGATATGCTCTTGAAAAAGCAGAAAACCACGGTTATCAAGTATATGCTACCGCCGGCTTGACGCCTTCTAGCCTGGACATTGCTAATGGAAGCTCTATGTGGGAAGTCAGCGGATCTTCTGATGTAACCGGATTCACTTACAACCATCAGACGCCGTTCCCTCAATTTACGGGTACCCTGCCTACTTCAATCAGCAAATCATCAGATCTTACTATCCAATTAGATGGCATGTTAAGTTCTGCGGACTCAGTTTACCTGTTAGTAATTGCTTCTAACGAGTATGTTCAGACTGCTGTTGGTGGAAATGCGTCGAGCATTACTTTAACATCGTCTCAATTATCGGTTTTACCCACGGTATCTGATGGATCCGCGTTTATTGAGGTGGTACCTTTCAATATCGAGTTAGAAAATATTAACGGAAAAAATTACGCTTTTGTAAAAGAACAAGCAGTGGTTGCCACCGTAAATATTAATTAGTATAGTTTAATTGTTCATTCCCCCTCCTTTGCTCACCGGTGTTTCACTATATATATCGTTGAGGATGGATTTATCAACAGCGGGTCATTCATGGCCCGCTAATTTTTTTATAGCACTGTCCCCAACCCGATGGTGTTTCTCTATCTGCTTTGAGAATTGCTGTCTTATCTGTTCTGCTTATTGAGGTGTTACAACTTGTAAAAATTAATGGAACTGTAATAGTCAATGAAATGTTGAAAGCCTTTTGAAAATGGTTTTAGCTTTTTCAAGATGTTGTCGTGGTGGATAAATGTGTAGTAATGAAAAAGCTGTCAAAACCCAACCTGAAATAGCAAGGATTGAATTGGGAATTTGCTTTAGTGTCGGTTGTCCGTCAAGGTTGTAACTTCCAGTTTCTTTGAAAGTCGGAAGCAGTGACACCGAGAGAAAAATAAGTCCTAAAACTGTTCCTATAATTGCAATAAAAAGGTTTTTCTTCCACCAATAATTTATTTTTTTGTTGAGCCGAATTGGAAGTCCTGCTACTAAACAAACAAAAATTGTCAAGCCGGAAAGAATGAATGCAAAAAATGGTTGAAAAACGAAAAGTCCAAAAAGTCCGTCAAAACCAAAGTCACTGTCAAGAAGTGCGAAAACCATATAAATGCAAAAATTCGCAATGAAAGTCAAAGCGATTTGCAGTCCTAACGTCAAAATGGTTACTGTCTTGCCCATTATTTCTGTGTGTCGTACTAAAGTGGAGAACGATGTTTTAGCGCCTAATGCATGGGCGGCTGTAGCTTCGCTGATTTTCAATCCGGACCATAACTAATCATGCTTCTGTGGGAAAGTTTCAATTTATTACTAAAGTTCATTAGTAGCACCAAGCTTAAAACTAGTCCAGCCTGAGTCTGGTATTATGATGGGCGATCTCCTATGTTCTGACTTCAAGATGTGTAGCCTGAATTAGGATCGGACCCGGTTCCGATTTCATAACTCATCCCCTCTTCAGCTAAGCGCACATTAGGAAAAACCGCAGCAGCCTCCGTCAGAAATTCGGTAAGCTCCTTGTATTTCGAAGAAAAATGTCCGATCAACAGTTGCTTTACATTTGCCTTTACTGCCACCATAGCAGCTTCAGCAGCAGTACTGTGATACCATCTTGCTGCCTTTGCCGCATCTGCGTTTAAGTAAGTCGCCTCATGGTACATCAGATCCGCGCCATTGATATAGGGCAGGAAGGAATCCGTAAATAAAGTATCGGCGCAATAAGCATAGCGCTTCGGGGGAGGACCATCTGTTGTCACCCAATGATTCTCGATCCTTTCCCCATCTTCTGTAATAAAATCCTCACCTTTTTTCAGTTGCTCAAAATATGTGGTGGGAATATTGTATTGCTGACAAGCCTCGGGAAGTAATTTTCGGCCGGATGTCTTCTGACTAATCAAGAATCCATAACAAGCTATCCGATGCTCTACCGGGAAACTGGAAACGGAAAAAATCGGTGTATCGAGCAGCTCGGTCGGTTCGGCGGGAATAGCATGAAAAAAGAATGGAAACCCTAGCGTCGTATCAGCAACTTCCAGGGGTAAACGCACGATAGGCTCCAAAGGTGCCGGTCCGTACAAATGCAAAGGCGTTGTCCGACCCAACAGATTCATACTATTGATCAGGCCCGGCAAGCCGAAATAATGATCCCCATGCAAATGACTGATAAAAATATGCTCTAAATTCCGCCATTTGATGCCGTAATGCTGCATTTGCAGCTGTGCCCCTTCGCCACAATCCAGCATTAAATCCACTCCTGACAGCGAAACAATCTGACAGCTGGGATGTCGTCCGTGAGCGGGCAAAGCTGAATTATTTCCGAGAATCGTAACCTTCATAAATAAAACTTAAAACCATCATAAAGGCTATTCTTCTTCGCTGAATAAGTCGCGCTCTAATATCTCCATACTGATGATATCGACTGCTTCTGCCATGGTGGGCGCAATATTCAGCTGGTAAACCCATTCGCTACCCTTGTGCTCCTCCATTATTCCGCGATCCAAACCTGTGAAAACAAGCGAACATTCCTGTTCATAACAATATTCATGCAAACTGATCAATTCCCCAAATGCCGAAGCGTCTGCTTTCCGGCACTCCGACAGGTCAATAATGTAGTTGCGGCTGCCAATTCCGGACAATTCCCGGCACTTTTCGCTGATGGCTGCTGCCAAATTAGCATCCAGCATATTTGAAACCGGGTTAATCACGGTATAGTTTGTTTTGGTATCAATTTTGAATTCCATAGTACGACCAAACATGGTTGAAGCGTTGTTAAGATACTATTAAAAAGCATTCCGGCTATTAAAAGTAAATACTACGGACTGATTTTCGGTAAGATTTTTAAACTTCAACCTCTTTTTCCGGTCTTATATAAGTGAAGGTAATTTGAGTAGAAGAATTTTTTATTGTTTAACCCCTTGAGGTATTTTCAAATTGCCTGCTTTTATCGTTAACTTTATTTTTTAATTAAGAAAGGATTTACATGGATTCTAATTTCTCACCAAAGGTCAAGGAAATCATTTCCTACAGTCGTGAAGAAGCTTTACGACTCGGGAATGACTTTATTGGCACAGAGCATTTGCTGCTCGGCCTGATCCGGGAAGGGGAGGGCATGGCGATTCGCGTATTGCAAACCATGCAGGTTGATATATACGGTCTTCGCAAAGAACTGGAATCTGCCATCAGAGACAAGAACAGCAAACCACTGACGAATATCAATAGTTTGCCGCTGACCAAGCAGGCTGAAAAAGTTATCCGAATCACTGTGCTCGAAGCTAAGGCTTTAAAGAGCATGACGGTTGAAACGGAACACCTGATGTTGTCGATTTTGAAAAACAAGGAGAATGTGGCTACACAAATCCTTCATCAATACGAAGTCGACTACGAACGTTTCAGAAACGAACTGAGCATTCTGCAGGGTGACAGGCCTATGTCTGACTATGGCAGTGATCCGGGCGCTGAAGAATTTGAGGAAGAAGACGAACGTCGTCAGTTCCAACAACGCAGACCCGCCGGCGGTACCAAGTCAAAAACTCCGGTTCTCGACAATTTCGGTCGCGATATTACCAGAATGGCAGAACAGGGCACCCTGGATCCCATTGGGGGTAGGGAAGCAGAAATAGAAAGGGGTTCGCAGATACTCTCGCGTCGTAAGAAAAACAACCCTAGTCGCATCGGTGAACCGGGGGTGGGTAAAACCGCTATCGTAGAAGGTCTGGCACTCAGAATCGTTCAGAGGAACGTATCCAGGGTTCTGTTCGACAAAAGGGTAATCAGTTTGGACCTCGCAGCTCTGGTAGCAGGCACCAAATACAGGGGCCAATTCGAAGAACGGATGAAGGCAATTATGAACGAGCTGGAGAAAAACCGGGATGTCATTCTGTTTATCGACGAGATCCACACTATTGTGGGTGCCGGCGGAGCGAGCGGCTCTCTGGATGCCTCCAATATATTCAAGCCCGCTTTGGCCAGAGGAGATCTCCAATGTATCGGAGCATCGACACTCGATGAATATCGGATGTATATTGAAAAGGATGGAGCGCTCGACCGTAGATTCCAAAAAGTAATGGTAGAACCGCCTACCGTGGAAGAAACTATAACTATCCTGAACAATATCCGCTCTAAATACGAAGAATTCCACAACGTCACTTACGACCAAGGGGCTATCGAAGCCTGTGTGAAGCTGAGTGACCGGTATATGACCGACAGGTTGTTGCCCGATAAAGCCATCGATGTCTTAGACGAAGTAGGCGCCAGAGTGCATTTGAAGAATATCAATGTTCCTCAAAATATTCTGGATCTGGAAAAGAAGATCGAGGACATTAAGCAGGAAAAGAATAAAGTCGTGAAAAGTCAGCGCTTCGAAGAAGCAGCTGCACTTAGAGATAAGGAAAAACGTTTGGGTGAAGAATTGGAAAAGGCGAAATTGGCCTGGGAAGAAGAAGCCAAAAACAAGCGCTATCCTATTCACGAAGAACATATCGCAGAGGTAATCTCTATGATGACCGGAATTCCTGTGATGCGCATGGTAGAAGCGGAAAGCGCTAAGTTGCGCCGCATGGGCGAAGACCTGAAGGGCGCGGTAGTCGGACAAGATGATGCCATCCAAAAAGTGGTAAAAGCTATCCAGAGAAACCGTGTAGGACTGAAAGATCCGAAAAAGCCAATCGGTTCCTTCATCTTCCTCGGTCCCACCGGGGTCGGTAAGACCGAACTGGCTCGTAAACTCGCGAAGTACATGTTCGACAGCGAAGATGCGCTGGTGCGGGTAGATATGAGTGAGTATATGGAAAAATTCTCGCTCAGTCGCTTAATCGGTGCACCTCCGGGCTACGTGGGTTACGAGGAAGGCGGTCAGCTGACAGAAAAAATCAGAAGAAAACCTTATTCAGTAGTGTTGCTCGATGAAATCGAGAAAGCACACCCTGATATCTTCAATATCCTCCTACAGGTACTGGACGATGGCCAGTTGACGGATGGATTGGGAAGAAAAGTAGATTTCAAGAACACTTTGATCATCATGACCTCCAACATCGGAGCCAGACAATTGAAAGATTTCGGCGAAGGTGTAGGGTTTGCGACTTCAGCCAAAGTAGGTGCGAGCGAAGAAGCAGCCAGAGGCGTGATCGAAAGAGCGTTAAAACGGACTTTCTCGCCTGAATTCCTCAACAGGATTGACGATGTTATCATCTTCAATACTTTGGAACAGGAGCATATCAATCAGATTATCGATATTATCATGAAGGATGTGCTGAAACGACTGAATAATCTTGGATTCTCGCTTACACTTACAGAGAAAGCCAAATTGTTCATCGCGGAAAAGGGTTACGATCAACAATTCGGTGCTCGTCCTTTGCATCGGGCCATCCAGAAATATCTGGAAGATCCGCTGGCAGAAGAAATCCTAAACCAGCAAATCAAGGAGGGTGACCATGTCACTGCTGACTTTAATGAAGAAGAAAAAAAGATATTCTTCAATATCGATCATTCGGCGCAAAAAATAGAGGAATCCGCCGCTCCTGAAAACTAAAATAACAGAGGCTGTTCTTACCGGACAGCCTCTTTTTTTTTCTTTAATTGCTCGGTGGCATTTATCCTGGTCTACCTATCCGTCACCAAAAATAAAATGCTTCCAAAAGGTAGTGATCGTAATTGGACCTAGTCTTTGCAACTTTTACTATTCAGAAATCTCCGCGTGCATATCCATTCTGAAAAACCCATCGTTGCCATCTCAACATTATTAGGCACTGAAAATTTTGGTATACCAAACTCCGACGCATTCTGCAAGTCGTAATCTATTTGGATTTTTATGCTTTGATAATAATTTTTGATTATTATTATTCGGGGTATAAAATATAGTCCGAGTGGATGTTGTGAAAGTCTGCTTTTTTAACCGAAACCATGTACAAGAGAATTGGAATAGCGATCATAATTTTAATAGCATTTTTTAATAAAGCAGCTAAACTCGAAGGCATGGTACGGTGTGAGGGAACTGTTACGTGGATTGAGCGGGCCCGAACCGGTAGATTCGGTCAATCCTATGCTGAAGTGCCTGTTGTGAAATTTGAACACCTTGGAAAAGAATATTTATCCAGAGACGACATAGGCGCGAAATTTCAAAACACTTACAGAATCGGCGACAAAGCCACTGTTTACTTCCCGAAAGGATATCCTAGTTTAGCGGAAGTCTATTCATTAGGGGGATATTGGTTATCCCTTCCTTTTCTCGGAATTCTCTTACTCATAATTTTGATTTGGATCGGGATTTGTAATATTTTAACGGTGCCTAAAGAGGATTAGAGAGACTAAATTAGAGTAG
>CAZWPF010000089.1:0-10926 GCA_964636205.1 uncultured Chitinophagaceae bacterium
TTGGGGAGGATTCTGATATCGAATTGAGACTACGATTGAACGGTGTCAAAATCAAAACCGTCTTAAATATGGCGGTGCAATATCATTGCTACCACAAACCGCTGCCCCGACCCGAAGAAAGTAAGAAACAGTACCAAATCGCAGTGGCAGAGCAAACCGCTTTCACACCTTATGGGATTATTAAAGAAAATTGATCGTTTTGATCTGAAATAACACGTCAATTAACAAACTACAACTATTTTATAACCAGTTAATTATCTTTAAAATAAAAATTACTCAAAATTTCTAAATATTACAGAACAATGCAATTGACCAAGAAATTGGCCTAACTACAGCAATAACCTCCAAAATAAATTGCTAAATCACTGTACCATAAACGAATAACAACATTCATCTAAACTAAAAATCAACGCCTTGTCAGAGGAGAAAATTTGAGGCTAAATCCAATCAGCTTTTAAAAATCGAGTTGAAATATCTACTTTACATGGCAGTTACAAAACTGCTGTACATCAAATAGATAAATCGAAAACTACAGTTTTCAACGAACGAACACTTGTTGAATGTTATTGATATTCTAGAGATTGACAATTTTCAGAATTGAAATACAATCTGATAGACTGAAAATAAGGAATTGCAAATCAGACAGATAAACCTGAATTAACACTTTAGATGGTGTTAGCAATTATAAATATTACCGGAAAGAGCGCTCTATAAACACCGGTTTCAGTCCGTAATTCCAAAGGTGCCTTTTCGCATCCGGATTTTTCTCGAGAACCGGCATAGACCAGGTAATGATCCACACTGCTCCATCGAATTGCGTCACTTGATTGGGCATTAGCATTACAGACATCCCCAATTGTTCTGGTTCTACTCCAACCAGAAAAACATATTTGGGGTTTAATTTTTCTCTAATTAAATGCCAGGCTAAACGCTTTTGTTCCGGCAGTTCTAAAACATGAAGTTTTGCACTGTCGATACGGCAAGCTTGCAACATTTTTAACAATTGTTCTTGATCCTTACCCTCATTTTCAAGCGGGCAGGTAATTACCAATACCGGACGAGGCTCCTTATGATCTAACAAAGGATCGTTATCAGCCCAAAATCGATCGATGTCAGAAGGTATTATTTCATTGTTAAAAATATCAGGCAAAGAGTCCATAATCAGAATTTTAAACTGGTTTGTGAGTGTTCACTCACTAAAACTTTCTATTTTTTTTCGTTTCTTTGTGGCGAAGCTAATGATTTTAGTTCTTAAAAACAGCTTATGAATTCAACTACTCTCGGTTTGCCGGTCACAAAAGTACCGCAAAGCAGGATCCATCTGTTGGACCAGGCAAACATCCAATTTGGAAGGCTATATGCTGACCATATGTTGCGTGCTCATTATGCTCAAGGCAGTTGGGGCACACCGGAAATCAAACCCTACGAAAATATCAGTCTTAGTCCGTCTACTACCTTCATCCATTATGGTCAATCTATTTTTGAAGGCGTAAAAGCATATCGTCAGGAAGACGGGTCTGTTAAAATATTCCGTCCTCATGAAAACTGGAAGCGAATGAACCGTTCGGCTGTCCGTATGGGTATGCCTGAAGTTCCCGAATCCATTTTTATGGAAGGGATGCGTCAGTTGATTGAGTTGGATAGTGATTGGGTTCCTTCTGCACCGGGTTCATCACTTTATATTCGTCCGTTCATGTTTGCGACTGATGAATATATCGGGGTTCGTCCGGCAGAAGAATTTGAGTTTATGATTATTACCAGTCCTGCGGGACCGTATTATAATAAGCCCGTTGCTATTTACGTGCAAGACAAATATGTACGTGCCTATCCGGGTGGTATTGGCTTTACAAAAGCGGCTGGTAACTATGGAATGAGCATGTATCCTACCATGCAGATCCGTCAGATGGGTTATGATCAGATTTTATGGACTGATGGCCTGGAACATAAATATGTTCAGGAGATCGGTACCATGAACGTGTTTTTTATTATCGACGGTAAGGTTTGCACGCCTGAACTTTCAGAAATGATTTTAGAAGGGGTAACCCGTGATAGCGTGTTGACTTTATTACGTGATAAGGGTCTGGATGTAACGGAAAGACCTGTTACTATTCAGGAGCTTACAGAGGCGCATCGTGATGGAAAGCTCACAGAAGCGTTTGGTACTGGTACAGCGGCGTCTATCGCCCCGATTGCATCCTTTACTTATAATGGTGAAACCATGGAATTACCTCCATTGGAGAATTGGGAAATTACCAATTGGCTCAACAAGGAACTGGCGGATATTCGTTATGGTCGTAAGGCAGATCCTTATGGCTGGATGTTCGGTGTATAGTTCGGGTCGAACGTGAAATATTTCAAGCAAAAGGGCGCCATCGGCCGCCCTTTTGTTGTTTTTGCAGGGACGGTAACCTATCGTTCCAATGCGATCAGATTTCTTGATTGATGTAAAATTCTTGCGATTGTAATAATATCATTTGGCTCAATCCTATAGATTATACGATATCGGTATTCAAAAATTTCACGAATATTCCGATGGGTAAACTCGGGAACTACCAGGGAAAAAAATCACTTTCGCCATTTTGAAACCTTCTCTTTCACTTCCTCCAACGAAATTCCTTTACCATCATCGATCTGATTAAATCCAATTTCCACCTGTTCCATAAAGATCAACTGATCTATCAGTACATCCAACTTAAATTCATCCGGAAGCTTCTCAACTATTCCTTCTAAATCTTTCTTTCTCATTACAAGCAATTGAAAACCATTTCAAAAATAAAGGATATTCCTCCATCAAATTTTCACCTCGACACCAGGCATATTGGTCTGCAATGTTCTATTGAGACTGAGTTGGAGACGCGATCAATCGCGTCTCTACAGGGATCATGCATTATAATGTGCCGATAACATACCGAGCAATGAAAGTTCGTTCCCGTAAACGGCGCACTGCAGTGCGCCCTTTCTGTTCCGGCGAAGACGGAAAACCGCACAGCCGAAGGCTTCGTATGTCGAGGATTAAATCCGGGACTCGAACGCAAATCGAGTCCAGCAATTTGCTCGCACGTCCATTCGAGCGTTAGCAAGAATGGAGCCGGTCGCGCGTTTCCGTGCGCCAGCGCGGAAACTAAAAAAGTCCGTGCAGTTGCGCGTCAATTTTTTGTACCACAGCGGCAAAGTCTGACTCATTCTCGGTGAAATCCAGATTGTCGATATCGATAATCAATAATGGACCGTCGTTGTATTGCTCGATCCATTTATCATACAATCCGTTGAGTCTCTTCAGATAATCCAAACGAATGTTCTCCTCGTACTCCCTACCCCGCTTCTGAATTTGATCCACCAGTTTTGGAACAGACGCTTTTAAATAAATCAACAAGTCCGGCGGATTAACCAAGGATTTGAGCGTCTGAAACAGCGAAGAATAATTATCAAAATCCCTACCACTCATCAAACCCATCTCATAAAGGTTGGGCGCGAAAATATAGGCATCCTCGTAAATGGTCCGATCCTGAATTACGGTTTCCGAACCATTCCTAATATTGATCAAGTGTTGCAAACGTGTGTTCAGAAAGTAGATCTGCAGATTGAACGACCAGCGATGCATTTCCTCGTAAAAATCCACCAGATAAGGATTCCGGTCAAGATCCTCATAATGTGGACTCCATTTGTAATGACGAGCCAGCATTCGGGTGAGCGTAGTCTTGCCTGCACCAATATTTCCGGCGACAGCAATATGTTTGGGATTGGGTTTAGGTGACATAAGGATTAAAATATAGTTACACTTCAGGGTAGCAAGTCAAACCATCGGATCCTCCTGCTAACCCGGAATTAATTATATCAGACAGTCTTAATAATACTGAATTCCGATCAATCTCCGAGCTTCTGCTATCGTCTTTGATGCACTCTCACGCGCTTTTTCGGCTCCCTCTTTCAGTATTCTTTGAATCGAACCGGTATCCTTTTGCAATTCAGTGGCTCGTTCACGAATAGGCTTCACAAAGGCTACCAGATCTTCGGCCAGTTGTTTTTTGAAATCACCGTAGCGGATTTGCACATTACCTGCAGAAGAGCGCCTATATGCGTCTTCAAAAAAGGCTAACGTATCTGCACTACCGGTCAGTCGCATCAAAGTAAATAAGTTGGCAATATAGTCCGGCTTCTCACTATTCTCCATCTCCGGACCTGAATCTGTCTTAGCCTTCATCACTTTCTTCCGAATGGTATCATCGTTGTCGCTCAGGTAAATCGTAGCATTGACATTCTCGCTTTTGCTCATCTTACCATTGCCATCCAAACTCATGATTTTTACGGTTCCGCTGTCAAACCTGAACACCTCCGGTTCGGGAAACAGTTCGCCGTACCGATTATTATAGCGCTGCGCAAAATTTCTGGCCATTTCCAGATGTTGTTCCTGATCTTTACCTACCGGCACTTTTGCTGCTCTGTGAATCAATATGTCCGCTGCCATCAATACGGGATATGTCAGCAAACCTGCATTCACATTATTAGGCTGCAGACGTACCTTATCCTTAAAGGTTGGCACTTTTTCCAATTCGCCCATATACGCGAGCATATTCAGCATCAAATAAAGCTCGGGTATCTCCGGTATATCACTTTGCACATACAGAGCTACTTTTTCGGGATCCAAACCACTGGCGATATTTTCAGCTACTACCCTATAAACATTTCCCCTCAAATCTTTTGGATCGGGATGGGTAGTGAGCGAATGGTAATCTGCAACGAAAAAATAACAATTATAATCTTCCTGCATACGGATATAATTGTGGATCGCTCCAAAATAGTTACCCAAATGCAAGAAACCTGTGGAGCGAATACCGCTCACTACTACTTCTTTACTCATAACAGGACAATATACAAATACAGTTTTGAATAGCGGCCATTCCTTGCGCCTCGAACATTGGTCTGATGCTCAAAGATGGATCAACTTATAATTTAATGGTACAGCCTACCGATTTAGTAGTATTGGGATCTATCTCATTTCCGGCTAGCATATTTTCGATAGCATCCTCCAGGTAGAATTCGGTCGAAGAAGCCGGATCTGCCGGATTGTCTTCCATAGCCCCTTTGTAAACAAGATTTTTCGTCTTTCCGTCAAATAAAAACACTTCCGGAGTTCTGGTTGCCCCGAAAGCTTGCACCAGTGGTCCGTTATCTATCAAATACGGAGCATCCGGATGATTTTCGGAACCATATTTTTTCATTTCTTCCGGAGAATCTGCACCAGTCCGCTGTGCTACATTGGAATTTACGATGACGATTCCGATCCCTTTTTCCTTTGCCAATTCGATTGTCTCCCTGGTTCTCTCCTGAGCCTTGATAACGTAGGGGCATGTGTTGCAAGAGAACATAACGATCAAACCTTTGGATGTCATTGCCCCTTCGAGGGTATAATCCTTTCCATCTGTTGCTTTAGTTTTCACGGTAGCTGCCGGCAGACCGGTACCTATTTCGATACTCTTTGCCCGGTCTTGTTTCTCATTTTTTTGCGCAAATGCTATTCCGGAACCCAGAAACAGGGTCATTCCTAAAACCAATAATTTCTTCATAGTGCTGCTTTATTATAATGCTAAGTTAAGCTGAGTGCGCTTAAATCGGCTTAGTTTTTTTCTTTATTTCCCTTCGGATCCAGGCTAATATTTTCATCTCCCGGTTCATAAGGTACATAGGTGATGATAAACTGGAACATCTCATCTGTCGCCTTCATGCTTCCGTCCCGATCGCTCACTAAACGCGGCGGACTAAATGGGTTGTTCAGGTTTTGTCGGGTATTATCATATACGCCTTCAGCCACTATGGTCGCCCCCTTGGGTATTTTCACCATTTTCGGGAAAGTGTAAAAGTACTGCCAATTGAAATCCCACCTGGGTATATTAATCAGTCGGATCGTATCGCCATTGGGCTTCAATGCATAAGCCTTAAAGCTTTTTCCCAGCAGGTGCATATGCGGGTTAATAGTGAGTATGGATATATCCTCAGGTACTGTATATCGACTAAATACTTCTTTTACCGTATTGGGTTGAATTACCAGATCCGGCTCCACAGGGGAAATGCCCAAGGTCCCCAGCTGGAACTCACGCACCGGTCGGTTTGGAGGTGTCTTCGAAAAAAACACGTTGATATAAGAGCTATCCCACACTTCTTCTCTTGTAAAACCATAATGCAAATCATTCAACAAAAAGGCTCCCTTTCTGGGCAGCTTATAACCTCCGATACCTTCTGGATATTTTAACGCAAATACACCTGGCAAGTAATTGACGACAGATTTCTGTAAAATCGGATAACTACCATCATCATTTGGCAGTCCCAACTTTTCAAAAGCCTGAACAATCGTAGTATCACCCACCATATCAGTCGCCAATGCCCCGTCAAAAACGGAGGTTTTCTTATGGAACTCATATTTGACCATATCTCCATTCACATGATGCACCACGTTTTTAGGTCCGGCAACAAATTCGATTACTGCAGCAAAGGTGTCCTGGGGTAATTCGAAGGGCACTTTTACCAACATGAATTTGTCGGTGGAATTTGCCGGTAAGAAGGTTGGCGCTACCGGTAATCTCATATCGGGCTCACCGATCATCGAACCCTCCGGAAAATCTGGCACTGCGGGCATTTTTTCAGGGGGTCCTTCTTTAGCGCCCTGCTCTACCCATTTAGCAATCAACGCGATTTCTCGATCAGTCAGCACCCTCTGACCCAAAAACTCTGTATAATGGGGGTCTGCGGGCCAAGGTGGCATGATGCGTTCTGCTACCACAAAAGCAATACCCGGCGCATAGCGCTTGGCCGACTCATAAGTAGTTAGGGGAAAATGACCGTTTCCTCCCGGCCGATGACATACCGCACAATGCTGCATCATTATGGGTGCAATATGCTCAGTAAAAGTAACCACGGGGGGTAGCTCTTCTCCATCGCTTTTACAACCGGGGTGTGCCATCATCAGCAACCCGATGCTTAGCACCTCTAGCAGTCTCTTCTTCTTCATTTTCGTTTCGCGAAATTTTTCCTAGTAATATACTGACATTCAATTCGTAACCCAAGAGGATTATCAGGGTATTCAGCCACATCCACACCATAAATGCTATTACTGTACCCAAGGATCCATATACCTGATTATAATGAATGAAATTATTGGCCAGATAGAAAAATACAGTAGTCACAATAATGATCAGCAATGTAGCCATCACCGATCCGGGAGATACAAATTTGAATTTATGACTTAGCGAAGGACCATAAGTATAGACCAGGGAGATGGCCATGAAAATAATCAATGCCAAAACAACCAAACTGGTAATTCGCACAGGCAATATACCTCCGAATATCTTTTCCAGCCATACATTCAACAGGGAGGTCTGCAAAATGATTACCGCAATCGCCACTATCACCACGCAAATCAGCATAAACGTAAGCTTGATGGCAGTCCATCTTCTGCGCAACTCAGATCTTTCTTTATAAATCGATAGACTTCGATCAAAACTTCGCATTAAACCCATCATCCCGTTTGACGAGAAAAATAAAACCATCAGGATACCGAATGACAGTACATCGGTGCGACGGGTCGTCATGAAATCGACAATTATATTGCTTATATCCTGATAAAGCTGCTTGCTGGAAATCACCAATTTTAGCGTAGATAAGATGGTCTCCTGAACGTTACTAATAGGCAGATAGGGAATTAATGAAAAAAGGAACAATAATGTAGGTGGAATGGCCATCATCAAATTATACGTCACCGCCGCCACCCGTTCATTGAGCTTTGTACTCCCAATTTGCTTTAAGAAGAATCTGCTGAATTGCAATAGTGATAACCCCTCGAATCCCGGAAGCACAATCCTGTCTGCTGTCCGCATCAGATTACGTACCGGTGTAAAGCTTTTAACAGCATTCCAGATTCGAGACATTTCTTTGACTTAAATACTGTGCAAGATTAAGCAAAATGTTCCGAAGGCCGAGGATCCGATCTTACTCATTAGATCGGGTTGTTAACAAAATCTTTAGAATTATTTCCGAATCTGCATTAAACCATGATCCATTATTCCACTCTAATGATTAAATGAATGGTTCACCCTTAAATTATTTACAATGAAAACTCCGGTAAGAATATTCGCATCAGGGATCCTTACTATCCTTCTATTATTGGGTGGTATCGGTCTACACCGATCCAATGCGCAACCCGCAGGTGGAATTTCGGTGAATCTGTTTTATCAAGAACTGGCACCATATGGTGAATGGTTGACCATGCCCGGTCATGGTCGGGTTTGGAGACCTGCTGTATCCGGAGATTTTCGTCCTTACTATACAAACGGGTACTGGACTTTAACAGAATACGGTAACACTTGGGTTTCCGATTACGAATGGGGTTGGGCCCCGTTCCATTATGGTCGTTGGCTATATGATCCTTACTATGGTTGGGTTTGGGTTCCGGATGTACATTGGGGACCGGCTTGGGTAGTTTGGAGAAACGGTGGTGGCTATTACGGATGGGCACCTATGGGTCCCGGTATCTCGATCAATATTTCAGTTGGTGGGGGCTACAATGCACCGCCAGACTGGTGGGTCTTTATACCACAACGTTATATTATGCACCGGAATTTCCATCGTCATTACCACGGTCCGCGTCAGAATGTGACCATTATCAATAAGACCACCATTATCAATAATATTCATGTTCACAACGACAATAAATACGTCTATGGTCCGCGTAAAACTGAAATCGAAAGGGCTACAGGTAAACCGGTAAGAGAGAAAACCATACAAACCCAAAACGGTCCACGTAAGACAACTGTCCAAGGTAACAGGGTGGCCATCTACCGTCCGGATGTAACGCAACAAACAACAACTCGTCCTGCACCCGGCAATGTGCGCGAAGCAACACCTCGCACCACCAACGGTAATACTCGTACTAATGTCGGTAACAGCACTCAGCAACGGCCCACGACTACCACACCTAGAGCGAATACTACCACTCAGCCGACCAGAAATAGTACTGCGAGTCCGCAAAGACAGGTAAACCAGAGTCCTAAGGCTACCAATCCGCAAACGACGCCTCGGACTAGTCAGCCCGCTACCAGGTCAAATACGACTACCAAACCGGCTACTACTCCAAGAGCAAACAGCGGAACTGCCGCTCCGACAAGCAGACCGGCTGCTACGCCACAATCGACAAACCGGCCAGCTCAGTCAACCGGCAAACAAGGGGTAACCAGCAGACCGGCAGCGACCAGGCAAGTGGCGCAACCAACCAGAAGCGCTCCTGCCGTTAACCAAAGTCGAACTAGCAGTCCGCAAATAAACCGTAGCACCCCTGCTGCTCGTCCCGCGAACAATGCCACAAGACAAACAAATAACGCAGTTAGCAACAATGCATCTACAAGAAACGCGCGCTAAAATGGGGAATAGAAATATAAAAAGGCATCAGTTCTGAATTGGACTGATGCCTTTTTAAGTTAGGGTTGCTGCAAAAAGCTAAACGCACCTTTTCGAAGGTTAATCCCATATTCCAAATAGGCTTTCAAACATGCGAGAAAATTTGCCCAACCCTCAGTTTGCCCCCGCAACCAATCGATCGACTTCTCAGCTTGTCCACCAACTTCCTCCACAGTAACTATCGTACTTCCATCTTGCTGTGGTGCAAGCGTAATGGTCACGAAAGACTGCGGATCCCAAACAAATGATATTTTTTCCATACCGGATACTGCTGTAACTGAGACGGGACATTCGTCGGGAAATTCTGGAAAATACCAGCTAAGGGTAGCTCCTTGTTCCATCCTTCCACTCCCCCGGGCAATAAAATATTGGCTCATATTTTCAGGATCAACGATTCCTTCAAATACCGTGGCCACCGGCTTCTGAATCTGAATGGTAGCTTTAGCTGTCAATTGTTCTGAATGCTGACTCATAATTAATCGGCTTTAAAATGACTATTCCATAGAATACAATCCGAAGGGATTTCCTTCGGAATCCTCACAAATCGAACTAAAACCAAATTGCCCCAATGAAAACTTTGAACGGATCACCTTTCCTCCCGCAGGCACTACCCTCTGCTCCTGAACACTGCAGTCCATACAGGGAAAATAGACCATGGTATTAACGCAATTCGACTTCCCCTCCTTTGCACCCTCCATCTCTATCAATGCACCATTTACACCTTGATTTTCCGGATTGGAGAAAAAACTCATCTTAAATTGGGCAGATACGTCAGGCATTTCAGTAGCATCTTGAAAATTAGTACCGAGTACCTCCTGATAAAATTTCTTTGCCCGATCCATATTGGCTACATAAATCTCAAACCAACAGATAATATTTTCATTCATAAATAAAAGATTTTATTGTTTCTGATTACAATTCTTTAGATAACTTTTAGATCAAAGCTAATGCTAATATCACGAACATAAGGGGGCTAAAAAGTCAAACTCAGGGGGGTGTCTGCGACTTATTCCAATTTTTTTTAGAAGACTTTAATCATATCATTCTAATATATTTAGTCTTGCTTCGTTAGATTTGCCAATCAATAATTCATCGATGTCCATCACCAACGAAGCAGAACTAGCCGGTATTAAAGCAGTAAGTGAACTGGTAGCATTGACTTTAAAGGAAATGCAGGCTTTTGCCCGTCCGGGCATGTCTACCAAAACTTTAGATGATTTCGGTGCTAGTATTTTGGCTGATCATGGTGCCCGCTCCGCTCCTTATTTGAGTTACAAATTTCCCGGCTGCACCTGCATTAGCGTCAATCAGGAATTTTGTCATGGCATCCCATCCAAACGCAGGATTCTGAAAGAAGGTGATCTTGTTAATATTGATGTTTCTGCTGAACTAAATGGATTTTGGGCAGATAATGGAGGATCTTTTGTATTAGGACCCGACAAACACGGACATCAAAATCTGGTAGATGCGTCTCGGGATATT
>CAZWPF010000090.1:0-10796 GCA_964636205.1 uncultured Chitinophagaceae bacterium
AGAATTGAAACATAAACCAGAATTTTCCTCTCTCCCAATCATATGAATGGTCGATTAAGCAAAAATCCGCAGGAACCTTTTAATTGTTAGTGACTTAAGTTACATTATTATACGAAAATATTCATAAAGAACAAGCTATATTAAACCAGTATCGTAATCCGACCCAGTTGCAGTCGATTCGACAGTTCCAATTGCTTTAACAGCCTGGACACTACTACACGTGCAGTCCCTAATTCGTTTGTCAACTGCTCATGTGTGACTTCAATGACATTACTTTCAGAAATTGCCGCCTTCTTCAACAACAAATCCAAAAGTCGCTCATCCATCCGCTTAAAAGAAACAGCGTTGATGATACTCAGCAGTTCTTCAAAGCGCTTGTGGTATAATCTAAAAATATACTGCAGCCATTGAGGGTAGTCCCGATTCAGCATAGCCACCTTGTCCACCGGCAAAAAAAGTATTTCAGCATCCTCCTCCACAACTGCCCTTAGCTTTGTTGTATCATTATGCAATCCGCCCAAATACGCCATAATACAAGACTCGCCGGCTGTGAGATAATAAAGGAAAAACTCAACACCCTCGTCATCCGATCGCATTATTCGTAAAATCCCTTTGGTCACAATGGGTATTGACCGGATATAAGAATGTTCATTGAAGATTGTTGTACCTGCAGAGAATTTCTTACGTATGCCATGACGCTCCAATTCATAGAGCAGTTCAGGCGTTGAACGAAACTCCGCAACTTGTCTTAATTGCTCCATTTCTTCGAAACAGGGGTTAAGGTTTACGTTATTGTTTCAATTGGAAGTTACGACAAGTAAATCGATTTAACTAAATAAGTACCAATAATTTAATTCATGTTTATTTTGGTTCAAAAATTGTTGTTCATTTGCTATCACAATCATGTTTGATACCGCTGAACCATTTTTAATTAAAGTGGAATAACCGCTTAAATCATCTTGAGCCATGTCGAAACCAAAAGCAGTATTCAACTGGAGTGGGGGTAAAGACTCCGCACTTGCCCTGCAAAAAGTGTTAGAAGAGCAACAATTTGAAGTGATCGCCTTATTAACCACAGTAACTGAAAAAACGCTAAAATCATCCATACATGGCATTCCGGTTTCTTTACTGCAGAAACAAGCAGAAAGTATTGGCATCCCGCTATTTCCGGTACTTCTCACAGAATCATTGAGCACCTACAACGACAATATGTTGGAAGCTGTCAATTATTTTAAAGAAAAAGAGGTTGCTCACTTCATCTTCGGTGATATCTTTCTCGAGGATGTACTTGCATACCGAAGGAAAATGCTGGATCCGGTAGGGATTAAGATCATCGAACCTTTGTGGAATATTCCTTCCACGGAGGTAATGAATGAATTTCTTTCTTCCAGACTGAAATCCAAAATTATTGTCACACAAGCATCTGTATTAGACCAATCCTTTGTGGGCCGCGAATTAAATCCGGAAGCTATCAATGATTTTCCCGATAACGTAGACATCTGCGGCGAGAACGGGGAATACCATAGCTTCACTTACGATGGTAAAATATTTAAATACCCGGTTGAATTTTCGATAAAAGAAGTGAAGAAAATTGTCCATGATATTAAGCTGGACAATGGTGTAACCGAATCCTTTGAATACTGGCAAGCAGAATTTGAAGACTGATATTTTATGTAGCGGGGCATGCATAAAATGCATTCCCCGCTACATAAAATCTAAAAACATTGGCAGATTTGGTAAGCGGTCAGGATAGCGGTTCCGGGGTTGGGGCCGTACTTACCGGACCAGTTCTTTCATCTGGCAATGGAATATACTCTTGATCATCATTAGGAGGCAATTCTATTCTGCCTTGCTTCCAGTCTTCCTTCGCCTGCTCTATACGTTCCTTTCTCGATGAAACAAAATTCCACCAGATAAAGCGCTCTCCCAAAGGTTCTCCCCCAAGCAACATCAATGTGGTTGGCTCAATAGCCAGTATCTTTGGATCTACTCCCTTACTAAATACCAGTAGTTTCCCGGCCGGATACCGAACACCCCCAATTTCAAGCGTACCATTTACTATATAAATACCCCTTTCAGTATGCTCCTTAGGCAAAGCAAAGTTTGTACCCGGAGACAGCGAAACATGTAAATAACACAAAGGGGACAAAGTTTGTACATCCGAGTGAAGCCCGTATGCATTCCCCGCTATCAATCGCATCCATATCCCTGAATCCGTAAACACCGGCAATTCCTCGGGCTGATAATTTTTAAACGAAGGCGCACTTTCTTCATCCTTTTCCGGCAGCGCCACCCAAGTCTGAATCATCTCCAATCCCCCTGCCAATGCCGCCGGATCTTCAAATCTTTCCGAATGGGCAATACCCCTACCGGCGGTCATCCAATTCACCTCGCCCGGACGAATAATTTGTTCTACACCCAGACTATCCCTATGAGTCACTTGTCCGGATAATAAATAACTAACTGTCGACAGCCCAATATGTGGATGTGGCAGTACATCCAACTGAGTAGCACTAGCAGGAATTTTTGATATCGGACCTGCGTGATCCATAAAAATGAATGGCCCAACCATTCTCTTTAGTCGAAAAGGCAAGATCCTCTTCACCTTCATATGTTCAGAAATAGCGGCCGGACGGGAATCTATTACGAGTTCAAGCATGGCATTCCTTCATTTATCTATTACATGCAATCTAACAATATATACCGAGATTCTGGTCACTCCGATCGGCTATTTTAGCAGCGAGCGGTAAATAGAATCATAGGTATCGACTCCCTTCTCCAAATCGAAATAGTCGATACAACCGCTCCTGATCCCGGCTCTGTCAAAATCAGTTGCGAGTAACTCAGTAATGGCTTTTTGGTAACCCTCAGGACTGTAATGATCAACGAGTACCCCGGCTTTGTAATTCTGTATAATCCGATCGGAATCCCCAACTCCTGAATTGCAAACAACCGGTACCCCCATTGCCATCAACTCACCCTGTTTTACCGGTGAGGACGCCTTTTTCGAAAACACTTGCTTCAGAAAGAACAAACCAAAGTCCATCATTGAAATATAATAAGGCATGGCTTCCCTACCTGCTCCGAGGATTCGAATGTTCTCTTCGGGTACATTTTGCTTGCGTGCTTCGGTTAGGATCATGTCCTCCGGCTCTCTGGTCACGAAAAATAATACAGTCCCGGGACGTTGTTTGAGCCACTCTTTATAGAAGGTCAACATTTCCGGTAAAAGGTACCAGGTACCCAATGAACCCACGTATCCTAAAACCAGAGCATCTTCGGGAATATTTGCTTGCTGTCTTAATTTTTTTTGAATGGCCGGATCGATGGTCACCGGGTCAAACAATTGTGTGTCAACGCAGCACGGAATCACATTGATATCTGCAATAGAACCTAAGTCCCATTTCAGGATTTGCTCTCTTCCGGCATGCGTAAGCGATACAATCGAATCAGCCTTCCTTAGAAATTCCTTCTCCTTCTGCTTAAAGTATCGGTAGATGAGTTTAAACAGTGGATTTGACAATCGCCACAGCCCTCCATCGACCCTTTCATCGGCCCAAAATCCGCGCATATCAAAAACTAACCGAGTTTCAAACAGGCGTTTCATTCTCAAACCGGTAAGCGCGGCAATATAACTGCGACAATGCACCAAATCGAAAGAATATTGTCGATGCAATGCTGCAGCCTTTGCATTCAAATTCCGCACATCTTTTAAAGTCGATAAAACCGGGGGAGATGCCGTATAGGAAATTGGGTGCCAAATGATGTTATGCTGCTCACAAAAAGCTTCGATCTTAGCTTTATTGACTTGATATCTTTGGGGCTTCTCGCAACTCAACAATACAATTCGATGCCCGCGCTCCGACAGTCCTGCCAAATAGGGCAATACCTGTGACTGTCCCAGAGGATCGGTCATTCCATCATAGGAAATATAAAGGATGGAAGTATTCATGCTGCAAGATGGCGAATTTATCGCTGGCCGGAAAATATTAAAGAGGATAATATCCCACTGATTTCGTGCACTCTAACAGATTTTGTTTCGATGCTGCCTATGCTCATCTGCGAAAAAACAGTATTTTTACGCCATGGCACTACTGCGTTTCAGAGTTTATTGGGAAGAAGACGACATGGTATACCGGGATATAGAAATCCAACCAAGTCAGAGCTTTTTAGATTTACATCAGGCGATTGTAAAGGCTTATGAGTTTGATGGCAAACATGCTGCTTCCTTCTTCGAGAGTAATGATCGTTGGGATCGCGGTCGTGGTATATCCTCGGAATTAGCGGTCAATAAAAAAGATGCTCCGGCATTGTCGATGGCGCGCACTCCGGTTTCGGCGTTGGTCTCCACGCCCAATCAAAAATTCCTGTACGAATATGACCCTGTGAAACGCTGGCTTTTTTATGTCGAACTGATCGGTGTTTCTAAAGAGGAAAATCCCAAAATCACTTATCCATACTGTGTTCGCAAAGAAGGAATCGGTCCGGCACAATTTGGCACAAAGGGTGTCAGCGCCGATAAAATCATGGATTTTGAAGAGCAATACGATTTGGGCGATGATGAAATGGCTGATGGCTATGGCAGCGAAGGTGATGAACAGCTCGGAGGAGATGATTCCGATGCCTTCGAATAAAGGCTATCGCAACAGAAATAATTCAGGTAGCACCCTTGGCTCAACTTCCTGCTATCTATAATGGACAATTCATTCCAAAATACTGTACTGGTTATTGCCGGTCCGACGGCAGTTGGTAAGACTGCAATTGCCATATCGGTAGCCCGGCAATTGGGCACGGAAATCTTATCGGCCGATTCTCGTCAATGCTACAAAGAGATGCAGATTGGGACGGCCAAGCCGACAATTAGCGAGCAACAAGGTATCAAGCATCATTTTATAGATGAATATCCCGTAACCCGAGCAATTAGTGCGGCCGATTACGAGTCTATTGGAATGACCTGTCTAGAGCAAATTTTCCTTCGAAAAGACGTAGCGATAGTATGTGGCGGCACAGGTCTCTACATAAAAGCCCTATGTGAAGGGCTCGATCCGATGCCGGAAACCAAAGATGAAGTGGTTGCAGTGGTAGAGCAGATTTATCGTGACGAAGGTCTGCCCAAGTTGCAAGAACTAATCAAAATGGAAGATCCTCTATTTTTTGAATCCGGAGAAATCCAAAATCCTGCGCGGTTGATACGGGCTCTTTCATTTGTCAGAAGCACCGGTCAAAGTATATTAGACTTTCGTACCGGACAGAAGAAAATTCGTCCCTTCAGGATCGTAAAAACAGCTTTGGAGCTCCCGCGGGAAGTACTCTATTCCCGGATCAATCAAAGGGTGGATAAGATGATGGAAGAGGGTTTATTGCAAGAAGTCGAGCAGCTATATCCACATAAAAATTTGAAGAATCTTCAAACGGTAGGATATTCCGAGCTCTTCGATTATATGGATGGTCATCTCAGCTTAATGGAAGCTGTGGACAAGATCAAGCAGCATACCCGTAATTATGCCAAGAGGCAACTGACTTGGTTTAAAAAAGATAAATCCTATATTTGGTTTGATGCTTCCGATCCGGATGTTGTCCAAAAGATCCTCGATACAGCGAAGCGATCAGCCGGAAATAATTTGTAGGGTCATACTGCCAGCCTGCGCAACTCGCCTATTTGTACACCTGCACCATAAATGTGAACTGCTGCAATTTTTCAATTTGCTGTTCTCTCGATAATTTGCTGATTCGACTGGTCTTAGGAAGTTGAATATCCAGTTCTCCCGGCAGTGTTTCCAACAGACTATGTAAAGCATGGGTGCTCACCGCGTATGTCACGTTCGACTTTTCCGTCTCATGTGCAGTTACGATGCCAATTACGTTTCCATGGGCATCGAAAACCGGCGCACCGCTTTGTCCGGGATTGGCGGGCAGATCAAGTCGATATTGATCGGTATTACCTCTAAATCCGTTTCTCGCACTTACATACCCTTCGTTATACACCACTTCCTCCTGAGGATAGCCCAGCGTAAATATCCTCGCACCCAATGGGGACTTTTCAGGAGCGAAACGATAAGGCACTTCAGTTTTCCCAAATTTAAAATCTTGTTTTTCAACCCTTAAAATGGCGATATCGGCGGTAGCGTCATAAGCTATGGTAAAGGTCTTATAAAATCGTCCTTCTGAAGTCCGGATATAGACTGAATCAGCACCGTTTACCACGTGATAATTGGTAATCAGGTAACCATTGTTGGAGAGTGCAAACGCTGTACCACTGGCATTGATCTCCGCATCTGGACCCATGCGCTCTAAAGTATCCCGAATTTTGTTGATGGTAAGTCCTTGTTGATGCTGGGCATTCTTGATACGCGCTATATCCTGCTGTATATTTACCAGCGTATGATAAGATGAATTAGTTCTGACTACGGGGTTGGATTGCAATACCCAGATGGTCACCAATGCTGTAAACAACGAGACCCCTGCAGCAATCGCGGCAGTCTTTAGCCAAGGTCGTTGCCAGAAAGTTTTTATAGGAATCCGCTTAGGCTGTTTAGACACGACTTCGTGATGCACGTCCTGTAACATCGAAGAAAACTGCTGGTATTTACCGGCTTCAACCATGGACATGACAAGCTCCACTTGCTCATAAAAAACGGCAGCGAATTCGGGATCGGTGGCTAACTTCAGTTCCAAATCAAGCAATTCTTGTTCTCCCAAAGAGCCCTCTATCCAGGCTTCCGCCAACTTTGCAATCTTAATATCCTCAGACATTTTGGTCAACTAATATTTTATCAAACAATTCACGATCTGGCTTTTACACCGAAGAACAATTTCCGGAGTCGGGTCAAACACTTATACTTTTGGGTTTTGGCATTATCAGCATTAGTATATCCCAGTGACAGGGCAATATCCTGCATGCTCTTACCATCTTGATAAAATGCCTTCAGCAAACTGCTACAAGGCTCACCCAGTTCTTGAAGCGCAATATCTAATTGGCTAAATCTCTGTTCCCGCTCATTATGAGCCTCCAAATCCTCGTCCCATACACCAAAGCCCGGATTATCATCCTCTGCTGTAATACCAACATCAACCGGGTTGCGCTGCATGAGTTGCAACTTCTTAAACCATATCCGCTTGCTTACCGCAACCAGATAAGTCCCGATACGACAAGTCAGCTCGAAATCATCCGAACATGCTTTACCGTAAAGCACCACCATCGCTTCCTGAAAGATATCCGCAGCATCGGCCTCTGAGCCACCCCTCGCTCGTATCCATTTGGATACCAAGGGGTAATACTGTCGGTATATCAATTCCGCTGCAGCCCTCCTACCTTCAGCGAGCGCTTGAAGTAGTTCCTGATCTTTTATCGCTGGATCGTTCACTTATTGATACTAAAACTTTAAAAAAGTAACCCAATGCTTCACATATAAATATATGTCAAATGGGTGTAAATTCCGTAAAATTAAAGATAGGCAGATTTGCAGTGTATAAATTCATAAATATTTAGCAATATTTTCAACTTCTACCCGCTGCAACTTCAGATCGATATGCCATCCGAAGTTATTTAGAAAAAAAACCGGAATAAGAGGATTTACTCCCTTTATTCCGGAATTTGTTTCTTCTCCGACAGTCTGTGTCCGAATCTGCGGGATTATCCGCCAAAGGCGTCTTTGATTTTATCGAAAAAACTTCTTTCTTCCTTATCTGAATTTTCGTTAGCCGCGTTTGGATCAGGCTTAAAATTGGGTGATTGCTGCAATTTCTCTAAGAGATTTCTCTCTTCATCGGTCAGATTTTGTGGTGACCAGACATTCACCTCGATCAATTGATCCCCTTTTTCATAAGATTGAAATGCCGGGAATCCTTTTCCTTTAAGTCGGAAAATCTTACCCCCTTGGGTACCGGGTGGAATTTTGATTTTAGCTTTACCATCGATGGTTGGCACTTCTACTTGTGTACCCAAGACGGCATCCGGGAATGAAATCTTAAGTTGATAGATCACATCCAGGTCGTGTCGCTTCAGATACGGGTGCTTTTCCTCCTCTATTACTATTAATAAATCACCTGCGGGACCGCCTCGTTCTCCTGCGTTACCTCTGCCGCTCATACTGAGCTGCATACCATCTTGCACGCCTGCGGGTAAATCCAGACTAATCAATTCTTCTCCGTATATTCTTCCATCGCCACGGCAAGCACTACATTTGGAAGTGATGGTAGTTCCCTCACCGTTGCAATCGGGACAGGTAGTCACGGTTTGCATCTGGCCCAAAAAGGTGTTGGTCACCCTTCTCACTTGTCCGGAGCCATTACAGGTACTGCAGTTCTGAATAGAGCCTGAATCCTTCGCTCCGCTGCCATTACACTGCTGACAGGAAATATGCTTTTTTACTTTAATTTTCTTATTGGCACCGTGAACCATTTCGGCATAAGAGACCTTAAGTTTCACCCTGAGATTAGCCCCGCGGCTACCTCTGCGACGACCACCCTGACGGCCACCACCTCCGAAGAAGCTACCAAATACATCATCCCCAAAAATGTCACCGAAATTTTGGAATATATCCTCCATTCTCATGCCGCCACCACCGAAGCCGCCACCGGCACCACCTGCCATACCTGCATGTCCGAACCGGTCATATTGAGCCCGCTTATCCGGATTGCTCAACACATCATAGGCCTCGGCTGCTTCCTTAAACTTTTCTTCTGCAGCTTGATCACCCGGATTTCTATCAGGGTGATATTGCAAAGCTATTTTCCGATAAGCCTTTTTGATCTCATCTTGAGAAGCACCCTTAGATACCCCGAGTATTTCGTAATAATCTCTTTTTGACATTTATTCCCAATTAGGCTGTCTGAAGGTTTGAAAAGGTCAAATAATGCTCGATCCTGTCCAGTGCCTTCGAAAATTCTAAAATTATTTTCCCACTACCACCTTAGCGTAGCGAATTAATTTATCGTTTAAATAATATCCCTTTTGTACCACTTCTACAATCTTACCTTTCAGTTCTTCGGTGGGAACAGGAATCTCTGCAATAGCTTCATGTAATTCCGGATCGAATGAATCACCTGCACACTCCATCTCCTTCAAGCCCTTGCTTTGCAAGTAACCGGTCAGTTTGTTAAAAACCAGCGACACTCCCTCCCGGTTGGCTGCCAGATCATCAGAAGTGGTGATTTGCGCCAAAGCTCTGTCTGCGTCATCCAATACTTCCAACAACGAAACGATCACATCCTTACCGGCAGTTTGTACCAATTCAGTCCGTTCTCTGGCATTCCGCCTTTTATAGTTATCAAACTCTGCTAGCAGGCGAACGTATTTATCCTGCCATTCATCGCGTTCTGAGCGAAGTGCCTCCATTGCTTCATCCGATTGAGTCATTTCTTGTTCCGTATTATTTTCTTCATTATTAGTAATGGCACCCTGAATATCTTCGCCCATTTCTTTGCGCTCTTCAGCACCGGTTGTGCCTTCCCTGTCTTTGTCGAATTCTTGTTCTTTCATATTTATTCTCAGTTGTTTTTCCGACCGAATAATCCAGTTATTAATCCGGAGCAATTACTTTGCCATTGCACCAAAAATTGACAAAATGGCACTATTTCGCAACCAGTACGTCAAAACCGCTCTATGAATTCCACGAAATCGGTAACAAATTTGTATTCTATGAAATTATTTATCTAAGAAAGCGCAATGCTTTCCAGACAATACTTCGGTCTTTATGTAATATCAAATACACCTCTCTTTTACCACCGAATCCTCTAAAAAATCGTTCAACCCCGGAATCCATACTTCCTTCGAGGTCAAAGATTTTCTGCCCCATTTTTTTAGATACTCTGACAGCGTGCCAGAGTAATACGGACATAGCCCGATAGCTATCTGCCGCAGGATTTCTCGCGCCCATCAGATAATATCCCCTCTCATTATCCCACACATGTAATAACAATCCCTGTATCATTCCATCGACCGATCTGGCGGCCCACAGTTTACCGCTTTGATGTCGGGCACATGCATCAAACAATAGCTTCAGCTCGCCGAAGCTATGGCTTTGGAGTTTTCCTTTATCCTCTAAAGTAGATTTCTGAAACTGGTGCAACAAGTCCAAAGCATCCGGCTCTTCCGCTATCGTCAGTTCAGCCTCACCCCCACGAATATTTCTCCGAAGCGACTCACTCATATTTGCCAGCAATTCATGTTCCTCCTGTAACAAATCGATATGGAAGGTTTGCCTTACCTCCATTCGAAAATCAAAGAATTTGAACAATCCCACTTGTTTTAATCCCGGAGGCATTGCCAGGGACCAAACATAAGGATCCGGAATTTGTCGGAGTAAGTCAGAAATAACATCGTGCTCAAATCGATCCCGGTTACTTTCCCGTATATCATCAGGAAAAAATACATGAGGACCGAGATAGGGCGTCATTTTTGGAGTGCGAATAAAAGAGGTAAATAATCTCTGCTCATTGGGATATGGCCAAACACCCGAAATTTGGTGTCCCTTCATAGCAATTGCTACATCCCAGTCCGGACATACTGCATCCAGCCACCAATCTTGGAGAAATACTGGCAGATCCGTCTCTTCCCGACATATAACACGATATAATTGTCTGGCCGTCAAATTGCAGATTTTATACTTCCATCACCCATTGTTCAATCTATTTGAAATGCAAGACTTTCGCCGGATGGATTCGGCGAATATACATCGTTGGCAGCCACATACAAAGAATGCACAGCACCAGAGAAAATAAATTGATCAAAACCACATGCCACCATACAATTTCAACCGGCACCCGATCCATATAATAGGTAGACTCCGGCAATT
>CAZWPF010000091.1:0-10747 GCA_964636205.1 uncultured Chitinophagaceae bacterium
ATGTTTAAATACCTGTTGGGGATTCGGGGCATATGTCAATGATATTGCTGCCTGGGGCATAGACGGTGTGTTGCTGATTCGGAAAGAGAACCTGCATCATATTGATGTGAGCAGCCTGCCTGCAGGATATTATATCCTTTCCATTGCAGACCACAACGGGCAATTGTTACAGCGTGAGAAACTCGTTAAGCAATAAACCATAAGATGAGAAACGGAGTGTGGAACCCCATGCTCCATTTCTCAATGTTTAATTTGATATAGTATACCGTGAAGAAGATTGGCCTCTTAGTGATATTGATATGGAGTATGGGCAACCTGACTGCCAAAGGACAATACTTTAATCAGCGGGAAGATTTTCTGAAAGCAAACGGCGCATGGGCTTTCGGATTCAAAGCCGGAATGCACTTCTATACAGGACGGCCGGTACCCGCGCGAACCGATATGCATATGGTGACCAGTTTCCCCGTCGGCAGCCATGTACGGGAAGGCTGCGCGTCAATAGGCTCCCCGCACGACGGCAGGTTCCTGTTCTATGCCGGCGGTGGCAGCGTATGGAACCGCAACCACACCCTGATGCCCAACGGGCTCTATATCCAGGGCGATATCTATGGCAGTACCATACAAGGAAAATGCATCGTACCATTTATAGACTCGCCCGGCAAATACTATTTATTCTCCTTAAGCTCCGAAGGCGCTACCCCCAGTCTATATTATTCCGTTATTGACACCGCTTTGGATAATGGGTTGGGAGATGTGGTATTCGGACAAAAAAACATCGTGCTGGACACCGATAGTCTTAGCGAAGCCATGATTGCTGTACCCGGCAATCATTGTGACATCTGGCTGCTGACACACTTGAAGGGCAGACCGGTCTTCAAAGTGTGGCATATCACTGCAACAGGTATCGACCCCAACCCTTCGCTCTACCATACCGGCGCGCAGATATCCGGCCCTATGTCTTATCATTATACGGCCATGGCCATATCGCCCGACAGAAGCATGCTGGCCATTACTACGGGCCCGGGACTTGGCGCCGGAACCGATGACACCCAGACCGGCACACTGCTCTGCCGGTTCGACCCCAACACAGGAGCGGTATCTAATGCTATGAAGTTAACACCGTTCTATGGTTACAGCTTAGCCTTCTCTCCAGACAATTCAAAACTCTATACCGCCAATCCGCCGCAAAGCGGCACGGTCGGCGGTACACACGTTGCACGCACCCAGGAATTACTACAATACTCAGTCGATGTATTCGATTCTGCCACCATCGTACAATCGGCTACACATATCACCAACCAGGTCGGCCGCGGCATCAAGCTCTACAACGACACGATATACACCAGCCACAACCAGCAGCAATTCATGAGCCGTATCAACCGGCCAAATGAAACAGGGAGTGCATGTGACTTTCAGTACGCTGCCATTCCGTTACTTTCGGGAACACATGCTTATATGGGTCTGCCTAACGACGTCGTATTCCCGCTATCTGCAGATACCACCTTCGTAGCACATCCAGACATTATATTATGCGCCGGCGACGCCGGCACTTTGCTGAATGCGCCAGACGGATATGAACATTACCAATGGAACGACCAGTATAACGGACAGATACAATGGATCACTGAAGCCGGTGTATACCATGTGACAAGCATGACCGGATGCAACATACGCAAAGACAGCTTCCGTGTGGTCCGCGTTGAGCCGCTTACTTTCTCGTTGGGGGCGGATACCATCCTGTGCGAGCAGGTGCCGGTAAGGCTTGCCGTACCAGTACCAGATGCAAGCTACACATGGCAGGACGGCAGTACAGACAGCGTCTTTACCGTGACCACATCAGGCAGGTATTTCGCCACTACCGAAAAGTATGGCTGCTCCGCCTCTGATACGATAAATGTACAGTATATAGACCACCCGCAGGACCTGGGAGAAGACCACACCATCTGCATGGGAAAAGAGGTCGTGGTCGACCTGCACGCAAATGCACCGGAGCATACATCCGTACTGTGGAGTACGGGGGCAACCACCCCTTCCATAACGGTGTCCGCATACGGGACATATCACGTAACGGTCGCAGCGTACCACTGTTCATTTTCCGATACCGTGCAGGTATTACGCGATGAACGCTGTGATTGCATTATCGAAGTGCCCAATGCCTTTACACCGAACGGGGACGGGCTGAATGATGTCTTCCGGCCTGTGATAGAGCGCGGCTGCCCCGTGCGGGCATTCGCGATGTCGATATACAACCGATGGGGGCAACTGATGTACACCACCAGCGACGTCAATTCGGGATGGGATGGTACATATCGCCAGGACCTCGCGGAAACGGGCGCGTATATGTATTATATACAATTCCGGGGTGGCACCGAGGGGGGCACCAAAAAATTGAAAGGGGATTTAATGCTGATACGGTAGCCACTACCCGCTGAACGCATCCTTGATCTTATCGAAAAAACTTTTCTCCTCTTTATCATCGTCAGGCGGCGCAGCAGCATCCGGGCTGAAGTTCGGTGATTGCTGCAGTTTTTCAAGGAGGCTGCGCTCTTCGTCGGTCAACTGCTGCGGCGACCACACATTCACCTCGATAAGTTCGTCGCCTTTTTCGTACGATTGGAATGCAGGGAAGCCCTTGCCTTTCAGGCGGAATATTTTACCGCCCTGCGTACCCGCCGGAATTTTGATCTTGGCTTTCCCGTCGATCGTGGGCACTTCTACCTGTGTGCCCAGTACGGCATCAGGGAAGGAAACGCGCAATTGATATACTACATCAAGGTCGTGACGTTTGAGGTGCGGATGTTTTTCCTCTTCAATCACCAGCAGCAGATCTCCCGAAGCGCCGCCACGCTCGCCTGCATTACCGCGCCCGCTCATGCTGAGCTGCATACCGTCCTGCACACCGGCAGGGAGATCCAGTGTAATCAGCTCTTCGCCGTACACGCGCCCGTCGCCCTTGCAGCCGCCACATTTGGCTGTAATCGTATTCCCTTCACCGTTACAGTTGGGGCAGGTAGTCACCGTCTGCATCTGCCCGAGGAAGGTATTGGCAACACGGCGTACCTGGCCGCTGCCGCCGCAGGTGCCGCAGCTCTGTACGGAACCCTTGTCTTTGGCACCGCTGCCGCTGCATTGCTGGTGTGATATTTGGTGTTGGATGAAAAAATTACTTGGATAACCGGACTTGCACTTGTTAGCACCTTGAGCGGGGTATTCCTTATTAATAAGGGATACCATAAATCAAGAGTCTAGTGGTTACAGTGGACCTCCGACTATCCAAGTAAAATCTTATTTATTTTCTAGTTACGACCGAAGCTTTCTCGTACCGCACTACCTCATTATCTTTAGGAGGTAAGCTCATCAAATATTCATAAATAGCTTCCAAATCGTACTCCGACATACCGGCATACATTGTCCATGGCATCGGCGTGTTGAGATCTGCTTCTGTATAAACAGCCGATTGATAGGTGCTATCGGTAAAAGATTTAAATTTTCTCACGAATTGTGCTTTGCTCCATTTGCCAATCCCGTGCTCGAGGTGCGGTGTAATATTTGGAGATCGAACGATGCCGGCAGGAAATATAAACTCCATTCCACCCCCGAATTCGCTACCTGGGATAATCTTCCCTTTCTCCGGTTTACTATGACAATCCACACAACTAGCAGCAGTCACGAGATAACCGCCATATTTAATCTTATCGGAAGGATCCGGACGATGTTTTAGTGTAGCTTTATGAGGCATGGTATTGATCAACATAGAAACGGGGAAATCAATCTCTCTCTCCGGAATTGTATTTTGCACCGGATCCAGACTACGGATATATGCTATAATGGAGAAGATATCTTCCTGGTCGAGCTGACCATAGTTATGGTAAGGCATAACAGGAAAAAGCGACTCTCCATTTTTCCGCACCCCTGTCGTAACAGCACTGAAAATCTCGCCATCAGTCCAATCAGCTAACCCTGCCGGTGTAATATTCCTGGCGAAAAAAACACCCGGAAACCCCATATTCCTGTCAAACCGCTCCCCACCGGCGCCAAAATCCCCGGCGATCGGACCGGAATACAACGACCAATCGCGCTTACTATGACAATCCATACAAACGGTAACATGATTGGCCAGATATGCACCCCGCTCTACTCGCTCCGTTGTAGGTTCTATTACGATATCAGGAGCCTCTCCGACATCGGGCAAAGCAGTGGATAAATAGATTGCTCCGGCGGCAATAACTATCAATACCAGCAATACTAAAATGCCGATAACTTTTAGAAATTTCTTCATGGTTTACTCTTGTATTTAAGTATGAGAACGAATTTATTTCCAAATATATTAATACAATACACAAATATTCAAACTTATCCAATAAAGAAAACTCATTAGCTCTACTAATTATAACTATCGTAAACGTTATATATAAAAGAAATTCAGGCAAATAGGCGTATTTCTCCTACATAAATATTAATAGAAAATATTTATAAGAGACGGGACTGAGCAAGGAGGCAACGGGATATGGTCGAGTAATTTTTGTTTAGGAACTAAATCTATACTCGGGTAAGTCTGGTGATCAGTTGGGAATGTTCTGGATAATCTGCGACTAAACTATCTCTTTCCGCTAATTCGAAATCCGAAAAATCGAATCCCGGAGCAACTGTGCAACCCACAAATGAAAATTCGGTACCGTCCAATGGCTCAGACGCAAACCAACAACCTGCAGGTACAACCAGCTGAAAGGATTCCCCATTGGTAATATCTGCACCTAACTTCAGTGATCGCAAGTTTCCATTCGGATGAATCATATGCACCACTAATGGTCCACCCGCATAAAAATGCCAGATCTCATCACTCTTAATTCGGTGAAATGCAGAAAAATCACCCTTTCTCAATAAAAAGTAAATCGCAGTTCCAAATGACCTTCCCCCCGGGAATTCTCCGCTCTCATCTGACGCAATCAAACCGCTCGAACGGTAAGTCTCACTGTAATAACCTCCTTCCGGATGCGGTGATAAATGGTAATAGCTGACTAACTGATCGATCGATTCATTTAAATTGCTCATAATACAAAGATAATCGCAGCAAGATATTTCCGAAATCATTTCCACCGTCTTATGAGGAAAAATACGTTATCGCTATCCACCAAACCATCCCATTGAACAAAACATGTACTAATCCTGATAAAATCAGTGAGCGTGTTTTGACAAATACAGCTGTACCACAGAAAAAGCCAAACAAAATATCTCCCGGGAAATCATTAACCCTGGTCCAAAAACTATAGCTTGAATTTAAAAAATGATTACTGTACTGATGTGGTTCCAAAAACCAATAAAAACTAATCAAAAACGGTATCAAAAAACTTTTTGAAAGCAATTTCGAAGACTGATCCTCCCCATACATACTCCGTCGTATTGTCTCAAATACAATTCCAATAAAAAACAAATCCTCCATAAATGTCACAATCGAGATGGGGCCGTTTTCCAGAACAAATGATAACATTACCGGTCTTATATCAGCTTTTATGACATGGCACTGAGTCAATCTGTAGACCAGAACTACCAAAAGTGCACCAAACCCAAACAACAAGCTCCGACGTGTAAGCCGTCGGGGGGAGTAAGCACGAATAGGTTCCAAATCCCCGGTAATCAAAATAAAAATTACAATAAAAATAGTATGCAGAATCAGATAATATTGGCTACCTAGCAGATCCATAAACCAACTGTGTTGGTACATACTGTAAAATATCAAAAACAATAAGATTGAATTCCGTTCCTTCATAATTTTAGCCTTTACATCAAATGAATATTAAGAGGGCGGACTACTGTCCACCCTCTTTTTGTCAGTTAGGGAAAACGATTACCACTTCCACTACCATTAAAGGATGAATCCAAACTGGTAGAGGAGGAAGAGGAAGTATTATTTTGATTGGTTCCTCCTCCGTTGTAAATAACCGTATTACCACAACTGCCTAGCAAAACAGCAGCGCCTACAATCAGCAATGGCAATATTCCGCCTTCCACCTGCTGCATCTCCGCGGGAGACATTTCCTCGACTCCCCAACGTTTCAATTCAAATTGATTGTTCATTTTGATAGTTTTTTGCTCCTGCACTTGATCATACGTCGCAGAAAATAACGTAGTGAACTCCGGAATCACAATAGCAAATCTAGTCGTCCTCATTCCAGAAAAAAGTACGGAAGAAAAAATCTTGAATTATTTTAGAAAGATAAACAGTAATGTGCAAAACATTATCTATTAGTCACTTAACCGATCAGCGCAAACGCCACATCCGGGCATACAATCCGTCCAGCGTAATTAGCTCTTCATGCGTCCCCGACTCTGCTACCGCTCCGTCCTGCAATACAAAGAGGCGATCGGCATCCTTTACAAAGGGCAAGTTATGAGCGATTAGAATCACTGTATTTCCCTGCCTCCGGTACCAACTCAAAGCTTGCTTGATCAGCCATTCACTTTCTGAATCCAGAGATGCAGTAGCCTCGTCCAACACCATAACCTTCGGCTGTTGATACAAAGCCCTGGCAATAGCTATTCTCTGTTTTTGACCACCCGAAAGGTTTTGTCCGCGCTCCTCCAGTGCCGTATAATAATGTTGCGGCAATTGCGCGATGTGTTCGTAGAGACCAACCAATTTGACAATCTCATCTACCCTTCGAATATCCGGATTAAGATCCCCACCGGTTATGTTCCAGAGTATCGTATCAGCAAACAACTCGGTTTCTTGTGGTACGACACCGATAGTACGACGAAGGCTATCTCTGGAAATATAGCGGATATCGTATTGACCGATATGAATCGTACCCGAACGAAGCGGATATAATTTATGTAGCAGCGATAATAATGTGGATTTGCCCGAACCGCTTGCGCCAACAATAGCTACAGTGGTTCCAAACGGAATATACATATTCAGTCCTTTCAAAACCGGAGAAGTACTGCCGTAACCGAAATGAACATCTGAAAAACTTATCCCGCCCCCCTCCTGTTGTCGCCCTAACTCGATCCCCTTCCCATCATCCGATTCTCGCTCCAGATCGATAATTTCAAATAGCCGGTCAGTAGCGATAAAGGCTTCCTGAATTTGCTTATTCCCCGATATCAACTGCATGGCCGGTCCGGTGAAATAGGCTAACAAAGCGTAAAATGAGAGTAATTCGCCGGGAGACATCTCTCTGGCAATTACAAAATAACTTCCACACCACAACATGATAATGGTAAATAGTCTTGTTAGACCCTCTGAAGTTGTACCTAAAGCGACCAAACGAACTCCCACCTGATAGGCGGTATGCATCAGCTTCACAAAAGCGCTTTCCGTTTTCTCCATTGTCAACTCCTCCAAATGCAATCTCTTGACTGTCCTAATACTGCTCATACTCTCTACCAATTGGGCTTCCAATGATGCCTGCTGTTCCATCACCCTTCGCTGCCATTTTCGGTTAATGTAATTGCTCATTGCGTAAACCACTCCATAAAACGGCAATACCAAAGCCACTACTAAAGCCAGTTTCCAATGCATAACGAACATCAATCCGACTGAAAACAAGACGATACAAGCATTTATTATAAAGCCTACTATTACTTCGCTCAACATCATTCTAATCTTTACAGCATCATTTATCCTACTCAAAATTTCACCAACCCTCATGGTATCAAAAAATCGTTGCGGCAGTTGTAGCAAATGCTTAAAATATCCTAATACCAGTGCCGCATCCAGATGTTGAGCCAGCTTAATCATGAACATACTTCGAAGAAATCCAAGCAATAGTTGTATCAGCAGAAGCAAGATCATACCGATACTCAGCAGATTAAGTAGCTGCAAATTTTGGTAAACCAAAACATGGTCCACTATTTGGCGGAGATAAAACGATCCCGACAAACCTAAGATTGTGTAGGCAATAGAGCCTGCCATCGACTGTATCATGATTGAGGTATAGGGCCGTATCAGCTGTGTTAATCGCTTGACGACAGAAACCGATTGAAGAGTCGGCTTAAACCCCTGATCAGGTAATAAAAGAATCAATACACCAGTCCATCTTGATTCGAAATCCTTCAACTTATTTTTAGATATGGTTCCATAAGCCGGATCCATAATCCAGATATTCGAATGTTTGATCTTAGTTACAATCACGTAATGATGCAATCCGTCAGGATTGCGTACGTGTGCGATTAGTGGTTGAGGAACTTGCCTCAGTGCCTCCAAATTTGCCTTAACCCCCTTAGCCAACAATCCTATCTTATTTGCAGCTGCAATCATTCCCATTACTGATGTGCCTTGTCTATCCGTGTCTGCATATTGCCTGATTCGGGCGATAGGAATCCGGATTTTATACCATGCTGCTACAGCTGCCAGACAAGCGGCACCACAATCGGTCACGTCGCGCTGTCTGATCTTTATTCTTCTCTTCACGGTTACTGCAAAATATTTGATGCTACTGCATTTGGATTCAGCCAATCGTCGATATCGTCGTATAACAGTTGCCAGAGGCTCCTTCTTGTCAGTATAAAACCTGCCTGCAAGGTCATACCCTTCTTGATTTCTGCTTCAAAGCCATTGGATAGATTCAGACAGACACTTTCAAAATCCGCCCAGACTTTGAAATAGGGCTGGTCCCCTAATAAACTATAATCGGGATCGATACGTACCACCCTACCATTTAAAGTACCGAAGTACTTATAGTCGAACGCCTCGATTTGGTACCGTACTTTTTGTCCAACCTTTATCAATCCAATATCTCTTACGGGAACTGTTATTTCTGCCAAAAGGGACGCTTCGGGAGTTAATATTGCCAGCACCTCTCCTGCTTGTACCTTAGCACCAGCGTATCTATTGGTCAAACCCATAATTCTCCCACTCACCGGAGCCCTTAGTTCAAACATTTCTTGATCATAATGTAAATGCTGCCAATCGAGCTGATACTGGATAACCTCAGATTGGAAATTCATCAGCTGCCGTTGCCATTCCTGTATTTTGGCGTCTTTAAAATACTCAAATTCATCCCGCATTCTGGCGAGTTCAAACTCCATGTTTTTAAACTCGATAGTGGAGATCACTCGCTCCCGGTAGAGCTCTGAATGTAACCCTAGCTCCTCCTGCATTTTATCCAGCCTAGACTGAAACTCGCCCCGCTTTGTCAAAAACAACAGCCATTCCCGCTGATAGACCTCGGTACTTAAAACGGATTGAAAATCGGATGTATCAAATAAATCAGCATTGGCAATAATCCGTTGAAGATCCCGGATCATCAATTTTCTTTGTTTCAACTCATATTGTAATCGATTGGCTTTGGTGCCGGTGTAGGTTTCATAGAGCAGCACTACCGGACTATCACGAGGAACTAGATCACCCTCATTATAGAGTATCTGGCGGATTATGGCGTTGGTTAGCGGTTTTAGTTCCACCCGCTCCTGTTCGGGGCGCACGACACCTGCGGCTCGCACTGATAAATCCACTCGGATGACCGGCAGGCAAATCAATCCGAGGCAAAAGAACCCTAGCAATACCCAATAAATCATTCGCGTTTGTAATGATATCGCAGGCAGGTATACAAAAACAGAATACTCAGATAATGGTCGCATAGTCGAGATGTTTAATATCAAATCCCAATCTTATCAACCTGCCCAATGCCCCCGTTCCGCCCACTGTTTCATCCATTTCATCCGGCTTTAAAGGCCTGATATCACATCTCAAATCAATCAAAAACGGATGTTCATAGTAAAATGTCTCTCGCTTTCTGGAATACACAATCTGAGCACCTTTTGCACGTAGATCGTCGATGACTTCATAGAGTTTACTCTTGCTCATCCCCAGGATTCTACATAATCGGTCCGGCGTGCCGGTTCTCCGATTCAATACCAATCGATGGAATTTGGTTAACTGCTCCACTTGTCGTTCAATCCTCATAACACTGCGTTTTTAAAAGATTAACCAACTGATTATCAAAAATCTATCTACACAATACTAGCCACAACTTTCCAAGCGACCAAATAACATTAAATATATTTACCAATTCTATTATCTTGTATTCAAATAATTAAGAAGATTAATAGAGACCTTAAATTATACTTATTCATTCTTCATGAATACCATTTATTATTTACCTTGCGTTATAATCGTTAATAAATGAGACCGTTATTATATGCTACCTTGTCATTTGTTTTAATTTTTGGAGGTTGCAAAAAGGAAGACACGAGCGATAATTGTGAACTAAAAGTGGAGGCTGCTCCGGCATCTGAGACAAATGATTTGCGGGAGTATTTGGAAAGTAATGGCATCCAAGCCGAACTCCACGAAAAAGGCTTTTACTATATTCTTCATGATCCCGGAACGGGGGCACAGCCAGACGGTTGTTCTCAGATCAGGGTGAATTATATCGGAAAACTGACGAATGGAGATATTTTTGATCAAGGTCAAAAATCGCAGTTCCAACTCGGCGGTTTGGTTCCGGGATGGCAGGCTGGCGTTCCCCTGATGCGCGCAAACGGCAAAATCACTTTGTACTTGCCACCCTATTTAGGATATGGCTCGAAGGGCAGTAATTCCATACCTCCCAATGCTATCCTAATCTTCTCGATCGATCTGTTGGAAGTAAACTAATTTGCCTGAGACAATAACTATTTCTCATCTCTCAAAGACAATACCCGACTGCTGATTCACCTCAGCAGTCTTTTTTTTGGTTTATTAATTCAGACGTCTCCTATACTAATTCCGAATAAAATGTCCCTAAATATAAAATTGTCAAAAAGC
>CAZWPF010000092.1:0-10740 GCA_964636205.1 uncultured Chitinophagaceae bacterium
GGAACTCCTCCTTGTTCTTAAACTGCTTAAAGAAATCTTTCGGAAATGGTGTTTGATCTTTCATAATTAACTGTACTAAAGGTAAAAAAATATGGGCTAAAATTTGTGAAATGCCACCCTGTGGCTTCGTTTCGTTCGGCTCCGCTACGCTCCGACTCACTTCACTTCGCCACAGCGACCCTATTTATACAGTTACCCAGATTTACACAATGTTTTTTATACTACCCGGAAAAGAAACAACGCGCGTTCTCTACTCTTTCTTTCTGCTTCCCGCGGAACACTCTTTCTGTTTCTCGCGCAGCTCCTCTCTTTCTCTTTCTCTTTCTCTCTTTTCTCTTTCTCGCAACACTCTTTCTCTTTTCTCTTTCTGTTTCTTCAATTCCCTATTTGGTAATAAACACTCTTGATCCGACACCTACGATGGAATACAATTCTTCGATATCGGTATTTTTTAAGGCTACGCATCCGTCTGTCCAACCCACACCCAGCTCGATCAATTCGTCGCCCCCGGCCCAGATACCATGAATACCTACTGAGCCACCGATTCTAGCTGTAGCAGGTAGAACTCCGGATTCCTTGAGTTTATTAAAACGTACTCTCGTAGAGTCGTTGGGGTAATCAATCAAAAGAAATCGATGATATTTTGAGGCAGGATTTTTGGCTGTAATCTTAAACCAGCCTTCGGGAGTACATCTATCACCCTCCATCATTTTGTCGAGCATAGGCTTCGGCCCGAATACAGCTTTATAGCTACGGATAACTTGTCTTCCGTAAAATACCTGGACCATATATTTCGATTTGTTGACGAAGACAACAATCGAATCCTTTCGCAATGTATCCGGATTAATCGGGGCTTTAAAACCGATAGGAGCAACCCGGGGCATGATGATCGTTTCGGTAACCTTCATCAGACCTTGGGAATATTGAACTACTCTTACGGTATTACCTTTACGATCGTTATATTCTTCGATAACCTTTAAGTCGCGGGGCATTGGAGCCTGAGCCTTTGCATCGGCCGCTGTCTGTGCGGACGCATTCCATACACTACAAATCACCAACATCAACAAACACACAGTTCGCCAGCTTCTACTTAACAAATTCATACTCGATTCCTACGATAACTAAAAAAAAACACTTACGAAACTAACAAATACTGTGTAAATATAAAGCCAAACTTAAAGATAATGTCGTTGAATAGAATGACCAGAGCATTGATCAAATAATATCCGCGGTTGATAGATATCATTCTGCCGGTAGTTTGCTAATTTTAACGCCGATATGATAAGGCTTAGCTTCACCGAGGAAAATTATTTAAAAAGCATTTACACGCTACAAAACAGGAGTGCGGCCAGTGAAGTTTCTGTAAATGAAATTGCCGAACGCATGCAGACCAAACCTGCTACAGTCTCGGATATGTTGCGCAAATTGTCTGAAAAAGAGCTGATTCATTACGAGAAGTATAAAAAAATCCAGTTAACGGATTCGGGAGTTCTTTACGCATTGCAGATTCTCAGAAAACATCGTTTGTGGGAGACCTTTCTTCACGACAAATTAAAATTTTCCTGGGATGAGGTGCATGAGGTGGCGGAGCAATTGGAACATATTCATTCTGAACAGTTAATCGAGCGCCTGGATGAATATCTTGGGTTTCCGAATTACGATCCACATGGAGATCCTATTCCCAATGTAGCCGGAGAAGTACCTACCACTACCGGTCAACTCTTAAAAGACGCACCATTGCAAGAAAAGTTTAGAATAATTGCGGTTAAGGATACCTCCGCTTCTTTTTTACAGCAGTTGGAACGATTAGGTCTTCAGATAGGCGTAGCTATAAAAAAGACGGAGCAGTTGCCATTTGACAACAGTTTGGTGATAGAGTCTAACGGGAAATCTTTTATGATTTCGGAAAAGATCGCTGAAAATCTCTTAGTGGATTACTGATGCATTGTGATTGGACGGGTTTTTTAAGTGTGTTTTAACACGCGCTGATCATTTAAGACCTATTACCGGGGCTTTAAAAACCGATCCATTTTTTCCGAATACTCGATAATGACCAATACGTTGAAAAATCTTTGGAATTATTTTTTCTGTTTAAATATGGGTACAGTAGAACATGGTTCTCCGTACATCAAAGATTTTACTACCGGCATTAAAATCGCTGAGGCGGTAATATAGGCAGCTTCGGGAATTGTAGTATCACCGCAACCTTTCAATACCAATCTTTTATCTCGAAATTCTTCCGGATTTATAGCCATTCGAACCGCTTTATCCACTTCCATTTGCCAAAATGCATCCGTAGAGCCATGATGAATTGCTTTGGCAACCGGTTGTAGATAAGTTGTAATCAGCATATAAGCCCAAAGCGGAATAATGGCATCTGCTGTACAAAAAACGGCAACGTATTTACCGCGGTATTGTTCCCAATCATGTGATTGTAATTGCGCACGAAAATCTTTCTCTCTTAAAATCATTTCTCTGAAGAGAAAGGGTTTCAGATCGAACAAGATAAAATCATCTTTAGCCGGGATATATGGTGCTAAATCTAGAGTGATGATTCCGCTTTCCGCAACTTTATTAACAATCATAGTCTGGTACTTAGTATAGACAAAGATAAGGCATAAAAAAACAGCTCCCTTAATTCGGGAGCTGTCCACCTATAAGCACTTAGTTAAAATCAATACAACAAATTGCCGTTGTACTCAATTTTAGATTTTCTCTTCAGGACGTCCATAACACCACTGGAAATAGTATTCTTCAGTTGCATTTCGGCCATCATTTTTTGCTGTCCGATTGCATAATCATTTTCCTGAACCGGATTTTCGGAACGTTGTTTCAATGAGATAAAGAATATTCCGTCTTGACCGGTGATAGCCGGAGAAATTGTGTTTTCTTTAAATCCTTCATAGAAAGAGTAGCCAACGATTTTTGGTTCTGGTCCGAGGAAAGGCAGATAAGTGCTGTTTGCATTAAAAGAGTCTGCGGTACCTACGGATTGACCTGCCGCAGAAGCCAATGCTTCGAGGCTGGTAACATTGGTATATTTGTCTTTCAAAATTTTTGCTTTCTTTTCAGCTTTGACTGCAGCTTCCAGCATCGGTCTGTTGTTGGCATCAGGCTTCATCAAACCTTTTTCCTGAACATCAGTCAGCTTAGCTACGATATAACGGTTATCCACATTAAAGATTGGAGAAACGTTACCATTCTTTGCTTCGTACACCCAGCGAATGATTTCGCGAGAAGGACCGATACCCTCGATGACGAAGTCGCTCACTTTAATATTAGAAGCTACTCTTTTGCTCAAACCTTCAGATTGTGCTGCTTCGTCGAATGCTTTAGCATCAGTATTTCTTCCGGCAAAAGCAGAAGCTTTAGAATAAATATCCTGGTTTGTCAACTGGCTGGGTAAGAAAGCTTTTACGACTGTAGCCAATTTAACTGCAGTTTCCGGAGTGCTTTGATTGAGAATTTCGATATAGTGATATCCGGAATAGTTGCTGTTTTCAACTTTTACAACTTTAGTCTGGCCTGGTTTTCCTTCGAATACGAAATCAGCGAATTCTTTAGAAATCTGTGGTCTTTCCAGCAGAGTAAAAGTGTATTCACCGCCTTTGCTCTTGCTACCTTGATCATCAGAATAAAGCTGAACCAACTCTGCGAAAGAGGCTCCGCCTTTGATTGCTGCTGTAACGCTATCAATTCTTTGTTTCGCTGCGGAATCTGACAGAGTGGTCTGACCTTGTTGTGCGGTTTGCACCAAGATGTGTCTGCAGGTCACCGAATCCGGTAAAGTTTGCTTTTCTACTACTTTGGTAACTTTATAGGCACCCGATTCGTAATACGGACCAAATACAGAACCTACCGGTAAGCTCAACAACGTATCTGTATAACGAGAATTGAGTGAGCCACGTGTAAGGAAGAGATTCGCGTAAGACTCGTCAGAATATCTTCCTACAAAAGTTTCCATATCTGTAGCAGATTCAAATTCGCTACTAATACGATTTAATTCATCCAATACAGTTGCTGTATCTTCAGCGGAGGGCACGATATCAAATGATACATATTCTATAGTACGGGTAGGTTCGTCGATAGTATATTGCGCAGCTCTCTTTTTGATATATGTCTGGATGTCTGCGTCAGTTACTTTCAGAGCAGGATCGTTATCGTCGACAGTATAGAAAGGAATTTTCACGTAATTGATGCTAGCTATCTTTTGTTGATCCTTCATTTGTTGCTGAATCAGATAGGTTGGTTGGTAAATGCCATTTACCATCAGGCTGCTATATTTCTGCAGTTTGTGACTCCTCTGAACATAGCGCTTTACAATTTCCCATTCTTGCAGTGCTCTTTCAGCCATTGGGTTGGTCATATCGATTTGTTTGCTTTCAAATGCCATCAAAGCATTCATATCGAAACCACCGGTTTCCGGATTCCTAAAATAAGGGAAATTCTGAACCATTGGATCCAGGTTCATACCTTTAATAATATCAGATTCTTCTTCTTTAGAAGTTTTGATACCCAAGGCGTCAAATTCTTCTTGAACGTTGTATTCGAAAATCAACTCGCGGAGCACTTGATCGTGAACCTGAGCTTTCATCATATCATCCAGTGGTCGACCACCATATAATTGATATATAGCTTCGTAATCGTTTACACGTTGAATATACTCTTTCTGATGAACCTTTTCGCCGTTTACTTCAACAACGGTAGAACTATTTGAGAAAAGGTCAGCAAGATTTCCGCTCGCAGCATCACTTAGGATAAAACCAACAAGAGCAAGAGCGATTACAAAACCGGCCAGCTTCGCGTATTTATCCCTGATTTTCTGAATTACAGACATAACAATGTTTGTTAACTTTAAACTAAATTATTAAGTCGGCAAATTTATAAGAAAAATTGACATGGAGTAGGTATTTTTGAAAGGATATCTAAACATTTGATTTTTAATCGCTATTTCCGATAAAAATCCTCATCCGAAAGGTTTCTGAATAGAATGTGGATAGCTGTGTATTACTTGTCCATAACCGGTGAGTTATTCGAAAGACGGTATGTGGATAACCTTATTCTAAGTATTTTCTATCATTTTTCCGGGGGTTATTCACATCAAATCCTGAATTCACAAACGGTTAATTATTCACAGTCGAACTTGTCCACGTTCCTTTAGACTTTGTTAATATCTGCTTTGGTTTTGATTTTTCGATGTGGATAACTGGTTAGTAGAATGTGGATGAACAGAATTACGTTATTTTGCAATAGTGGACCGGTTTTAATTTCCCCAAATTAACAGCCCTAACAATAGTAGAATTTTTTTTTAAAAATTTTTTTCAATTAATATTATGAATGTGAATAGCGGAATATCGGTGCAGGAGGTTTTGGAGGAGAAAGGCTTTTTGGATGTTTCTGTTGATCCGACCATTGATATATTTGCCGAGATCGAGCGTCTGAAGCGAGAAAAGAATGCAGTTATACTCGCGCACTATTACCAGGAGCCGGATATTCAGGATGTGGCTGATTTTATCGGGGATAGTTTGGGGTTGGCTCAGCAGGCCGCGAAGACGGATGCTGATATAATTGTATTTGCCGGAGTGCACTTTATGGCGGAGACTGCGAAGATTTTGAATCCTACCAAAAAGGTGTTGATTCCCGATCTCCGAGCCGGTTGTTCATTAAGTGATAGTTGTCCGCCGGAATTATTTAAACAGTTTAAAGAGGAGCATCCTGACCATTTGGTGATATCTTATATTAATTGCTCTGCCGGTATTAAGGCTTTGAGTGATATTATTTGTACATCTTCTAATGTTCGTCAGATCGTGGAACATTTGCCCGTAGATCAGAAGATTATTTTCGCACCGGATCGTAATCTGGGTGCTTGGGTGAATAAGGTGACCGGTCGGAATATGTTATTATGGGATGGGGCATGTATGGTGCATGAAATTTTTTCTTTAGAGAAGTTGGTTCGACTTAAAGAGCGTTATTCGGAGGCATTGTTGATAGCACATCCGGAATGTGAGGAGGCAGTATTACAATTGGCTGATTTTATTGGTTCTACCAGTCAGTTATTAACATTTACCCGGGATTCGGAAGTCGATTCATTTATCGTTGCTACCGAATCGGGTATTTTGCACCAGATGCAGCAGTTGGCGCCGAATAAAACTTTTATTCCCGCTCCTTCTGATAATGCATGCGCTTGCAACAATTGTCCACATATGAAACTAAATACTTTAGAGAAATTGTATATTTGTATGGAGTATGAGGAACCTGAAATTATTATGGAGGAGTCGTTGCGTATAGCTGCGGAGAAGCCGATCTTAAGAATGTTGGATATCAGCAGGCAGTATGGTTTATAAGTCGGTAGTTACTATAAAAAAATAATTGGATGAGTTTGCTTGTTTTTTTCACACTATGTTTATAACTTGTCACCCTTAATTTGTCTAATTTTCTTATTATGAAAAAATCTACATTATTAACAATGTCGCTGGCTGTTGCGGCCACCGTATCGTTTCAGGACGTTATGGCGCAACATTCCGGTGTAGCACCTCGGTTTGGAGAAGTGGCCGGGAATGCGGTTGACCCAACTAATTACCATAAAGATTATGTGAAGAGGTTTTTTATAAACGAACCTGCTTCTGTTGCCGGGTCAAAGGTGTATACGATCACCAACAGTGGTTTGGGTCGTACAGGTGATTGGGGCGGCTCAATTAATTCCGTGTGGAACAATGTGGAGATTGTAGCTGCCAAAGATTCTTTGGGTTGTGCTTCACTTACCAATGCGGCTGCTATTAGCGGTAAATGGGCATTGATTTATCGTGGAGATTGTGAGTTTGGCCGTAAAGCGTTGATGGCGCAACAAGCGAACGCTGAGGGCGTAATCATTGTTAACAATGTTCCGGGTGGTCCGGTTGGTATGGGTGCCGGTGCTCAAGGTAACCAAGTTACCATACCTGTGTTGATGATTTCAAAAGACGATGGTGATGCCATTAATGCTGAATTGAATGCAGGTAATACTGTTAAATTGAGTATCGCTCCTTGGGGAGTTGGTGTTGCGAACGATTTAGGTTTTCTGCCTACTGGTGGTGCTCTTTGGGGATATTATGCAATTCCACAAAAGCAGCTAGCTAACGGCAATGGCAACCCTGCTCCTTATAAAGCAGTAACCGGTGCATTTTTCGGTAACTTCGGTACTAGTGCTCAAACTAACATTGTTGTTAAAAACACACTTAGTTTCATCCCAGACGGTGGAAGCGCTACAGTATTAAAGGAAGATTCTATCGAAATCAGCAACTTCCCTACAAGCGATTCTATCATGTACGCTTTTAATGATGATTTGACTGATGTTCATGCTACCGGAAAGGGTCGTATCGAGGCAAGCTATACTTTGACTTCTAATCAGACAGATGACTTACCTGGTGATAATGTTTGGTCAACTTCCAGCTATGTAACTGACACTATCTTCTCTAAAGCAAGATATGATTTCTCATTAGGTCGTCCAATAGTTACTTCTTCTTATGGTCTGACCAGCGGAGAGCCTTTCTTGTGGGGTCCGATGTTCTATTTCGCTAAAGGTAACGACGCTTTGCGTTGGGTTCAATTTAGTGTATCAAACGGTGATGCCAACAATCCTTCTTTGGCTAACTCTCCTGATTTGATGGTTTATATTTACGAATGGACTGATCAATCTGATACTCTGGGTCGAATTGTAGGACAATATTTGAATCCCGTAGGTGTAGGTGTTAAGCGTTTCGAGCAAACTGATTCTAGCGGACAAGTTTTCCGTGCTTATATCACTGATCTGGAAGTTCCTGACAAGGCTTTTGTAACTCGTGATGACAAGTGGTACTGGGTTGTAGTTGACGTTCCCGGTGGTTGGTACCTCGGTGTTGACGGTTATTTAAACTACTATCCTCGTCATTACTTCTTGCGTAACAATACTGTTAGTCCGACTCTCGAGTACTATGGTCCGGTATTCCCGGGTACTACTTCTACTCTGGCATCTGATGTAGTTTCAGGGTTACCTTTCGAAGCATATTACAATGGTGATTCGGCTCGTTACGCTCAACAAAGAAACGGTCTGGTACCTTCAGTTGCATTGCACCTGACTTCAGACACTTCTTTTGTTTCTGTTCAATCTGTTGAAAATGCAGTTGCTGAATTCTCTATGTTCCCTAACCCAGCAAATGAAGTATTGAATGTTCAAATTGGTTTGAACAAAACTGCTTCTAAAGTTAGCATGACTATTTTGGATGCGATGGGACGGAATGTTATGAGAAAAGAATTGAGCAACGTTTCTAACGAGAAAGTTAGCTTTAATACTAACGGATTGGCTTCCGGTTCTTACTACCTGGTTATTCATACCGGTGAAGGAAAACCATCAGTGCGCAAGTTCGTGGTTGAAAGATAGACTCGGTTTTTATTTTTATAGAATGGCACGGATTACCGTGCCATTTTTGTTTGAGCGAATGTTTCACGTGGAACGTTCCCCAGCAAATTCTTTTCATCTGTGCCTTTAAGATTTCTTAATTTTGTGGCTTATGTTTCCTGAATACGATATAATAGTAGTGGGTGGTGGGCACGCCGGTTGTGAAGCTGCAGCTGCAGCTGCAAATATGGGGTCAAGAGTTTTGCTTGTGACGATGAATATGCAGACGATTGCACAGATGAGTTGTAATCCTGCAATGGGCGGAATTGGCAAAGGGCAAATTGTAAGAGAGATTGACGCACTAGGTGGATACAGCGGTATTGTTAGTGATCGTAGTATGATTCAGTTTAGAATGCTGAATCGTTCAAAAGGACCGGGCATGTGGAGTCCGCGTACCCAAAATGATCGTATGTTGTTCGCTGCTGTCTGGCGGGAGATGCTAGAGCAGACTCCTAACTTGGATTTTTGGCAGGATATGGTGAAGGGATTGATTGTTTCACGTGGAACAGTTAAAGGTGTTGTAACAGGAATGGGTCAAGAAATCAAGGCTAAGGCAGTCATCCTTACTAACGGAACCTTTTTAAATGGCGTAATCCATGTGGGTGAGAAGCAATTTGGCGGTGGAAGGATGGGGGAGAAGGGTGCCAGTGGAATCACCGAGCAACTGGTTTCATTAGGTTTTGAGAGTGCTCGGTTGAAAACCGGGACACCTCCACGAATTGACGGTAGGTCGTTAGACTATTCAAAGATGGAGGTTCAAGAAGGAGATGAGGAAATTACAGGGTTTTCTTACCTTCCCATAGAACGGATTAAGCCAGAACACCAGAGATGTTGCTGGATAACGTATACAAGTCAGCAGGTACACGATATCCTTAAAACCGGATTCGAAAAGTCTCCAATGTACCAAGGGAGAATCAAAGGTAGTGGACCCAGATATTGCCCTAGCATTGAAGATAAGATTAGTAGGTTTGCGGATAAGGATAGACACCAATTGTTTGTAGAACCGGAAGGTTGGAACACAGTTGAAATCTACGTCAACGGATTCAGTACCTCACTGCCCGAGGAAGTTCAGTATAAAGCTTTAACCAGCGTACCGGGCTTTGAAAATGCAAAGTTTTTCCGCCCCGGATATGCTATTGAATACGATTATTTCCCGCCAACACAATTAAATTTTACTCTTGAAACCAAGCAGATTCAGAATTTATATTTCGCCGGGCAAATCAACGGTACGACAGGTTATGAGGAAGCGGCGTGCCAAGGACTTATGGCCGGAATAAATGCACACCGCAAGGTAACAGATAGCGAACCTCTGATCTTACAGCGAAATGATGCCTATATCGGAGTATTGATCGATGATTTGATCAATAAAGGCACGGACGAGCCTTATAGAATGTTTACCAGTAGGGCAGAATTTAGAACATTATTGCGGCAAGATAATGCCGACTTCCGATTGACACCACTGGGACATGAAATAGGACTGGCTTCAGAGGAAAGATACCAACGAGTAACTAAGAAGCAGCAAACGGTTGCCAAAATTAGAACAACCTTGGCCGAATTCGGAATCGAACCACAGGAAATCAATGGTTTCCTACAGGAAAAAGGATACCAGGCTATTCCTGAAAAGACTAAGGCACAAAAGCTGTTATTGAGACCAAACGTATCATTAGCCGAAATCTGTAAAGCTGTGCCGCGACTAGCAAAGGCATTGGATTCAGATAACATTGATCCCCTAGATATACAACAAGCCGAGATTCAGACTAAGTACGAGGTCTATATCGAAAAGGAAAAAGAGTTAGTGGCAAAGATGGCCACTCTGGAGGATCTTGTGATTCCCGATTCTTTTGATTACAACAAATTATCGGCCATATCCACGGAAGCAAGACAGAAATTGACAAAAATTAGACCCAGGACTTTGGGTCAGGCTAGCAGAATTAGTGGCGTTAATCCGAGCGATGTCCAAATACTAATGGTCTATATGGGAAGATAATCTAAACGGAAGGACCAGGTTTTTAGAAGATCCCAAATCTAATAACGAAATTTATTAGGTTTGGGATTCTTTATTTTAGGAGACGATTATTTAGTTATTTAAAACAGAGCCATGGATATCGAGATGGATCCAATTCAAGAAGATCCGAGATTTAAAGCTGTTGTCAAATACTGCCAATATCAAGAAAGATGTCATGCCGAAGTCAGACAGAAACTTTATCAACTTAAAGTTTATACAGATCTCGCCGATGAATTTATCGTACGACTAATTAAATTGGATCTACTAAACGAAGAACGATTCGCAATAGCATACGCCAGAGGGAAATTTCGAATGAAAGGAT
>CAZWPF010000093.1:0-10722 GCA_964636205.1 uncultured Chitinophagaceae bacterium
CTCCGCTCGGTTGGTTATCGGCATATTTGTTGATTTCCAATGGTGCCGATGAGCTCGCTTCGCTCGGTTCAAGGCAAAAGAACAAAGACCTCTAGCCTTTAATATTTTGCTGAAAATATTCTAAAGTACGCTTTAGGCCTTCACTACGATCAACCTTGGGCTCCCAACCTAACAACTCCTTAGCCTTAGTGATATCAGGTCTGCGTTGCTTCGGATCATCCTGAGGTAAGGGTCGGTAAACTATTTCAGATGTAGTACCGGTAAGCGATTTCACCTCCTCAGCAAACTGCTGCAAGGTAATCTCTGAAGGATTTCCGATGTTCACCGGCAGATGATAATCCGACAACAACAAACGGTAGATACCTTCGATCAAATCATCTACATAACAGAAAGAACGAGTCTGAGAACCATCCCCAAACACGGTAATCTCTTTATTATTCAAAGCCTGACTCATAAACGTCGGCAAAGCCCTTCCGTCATCGAGTCGCATTCTAGGCCCGTAAGTATTAAAAATACGCACGATCCGCGTTTCTACATTATGGAAATTATGGTAAGCCATGGTAATGGATTCCATAAAGCGTTTTGCCTCATCATATACACCTCTGGGACCGATCGGGTTCACATTACCCCAGTAATCTTCCGTTTGGGGATGTACCATAGGATCTCCATAAACTTCAGACGTAGATGCCACCAAAATCCGCGCATTCTTTGCCTTTGCCAATCCCAACAGATTATGCGTACCCAATGCCCCTACCTTCAAAGTCTGAATCGGCATTTTCAGATAGTCGATCGGACTCGCAGGAGATGCAAAATGCATGATATAATCCAGCTTTCCGGGCACATGGACAAACTTGGTTACATCATGATGATAGAACGAAAACTCCTTTAGCGGAAATAAATGTTCAATATTTCTGATATTCCCGGTAAGAAGATTATCCATCCCGATCACCTCGAATCCTTCCTTAATAAACCGATCGCAGAGATGCGAACCGAGAAATCCGGCAGCACCAGTTACCAATACACGCTTTTGCACAGTGGGCATATTTTATTGAGTCAAAAAATTATTTATCGTTCTTTCTATTGTCCAGCCTATATCGGACGGATATGCTCATGTACGATCTTCCGCCCGATGCTTTCATAATAAAAGCGCTGCTGTTCCATCTTCTCCAAACTGTACACATTTCTTCCGTCAAAAATGGCATGATGAGCCATTTTGCGCTCCATTTCATTGAAATCAGGTGTGCGGAATGCACTCCATTCGGTTACAATAGCCAAGCTTTGAGCCCCTTCCAGCGCATCATATTGATCGGTTGCTAAATAGATTTTATCTCCCAGCACCTGCCGTACATTATCCATTGCTTCCGGATCGAAAGCTCTTACAAATGCTCCGGCAGCCAGTAATTCTTGAATCAATTCCAACGCAGGCGCTTCACGAATATCATCAGTCTCCGGCTTAAATGCCAGTCCCCAAATCGCAAAGGTCTTTCCGCTAATATCGCCCCCGAAATAAGACATGATCTTTTGACCCAGAACCTGCTTTTGGCGTTCATTCACCTGAATTACCGTTTCGATGATATCGAAATGATAGTCGTGTTCACGCGCGGTTTGCGCCAAAGCTTTCACATCCTTTGGGAAGCAGCTTCCGCCATAACCTACACCCGGGAATAAAAACCGTTTGCCTATTCTGCTATCACTACCCATTCCAATACGTACAGAATCCACATTCGCACCAACTTTTTCGCAGAGATTGGCCATTTCATTCATAAATGAAATCCGCAAAGCCAAATAAGAATTCGCGGCATATTTTGTCATCTCCGCGGAACGCTCGTCCATAAAGTAGATCGGATTACCCTGACGCACAAATGGCTGGTACAATTCATCCATAATGCTTCTGGCACGGTCAGAGCTGGTTCCCACCACTACCCTGTCGGGTTTCAGAAAATCTTCTACGGCTACTCCTTCTCTTAAAAATTCCGGATTAGACACCACGTCAAACAACGACTTGTCGAGATTTTTCGCCAGCACACTACTTACTCTCTCGGCTGTCCACACAGGAACAGTACTTTTATTCACTATTACGGTATAGCGTGTAATTTTTTTGCTTAGTTGTTCGGCCACATCCAAAACAAACTGCAAATCCGCAGCTCCGTCCTTACCCGGTGGCGTTGGCAAAGCCAAAAATATAATTTGAGCATCTTTCAGCCCATCTTCAATAGAAGTAGTAAAAGAAATGCGTTTCTCCTTAATATTCCGTTCTAATAAAACATCCAGTCCGGGCTCGTATATAGGAGTCTTCCCCTCACGAAGCCTGTTCACCTTTTGTTCGTCTATATCTACACAGACCACCTGATTCCCAGTTTCTGCAAAGCATGTACCCGTTACCAGGCCAACATAGCCCGTGCCTATTATTGTTATTTGCATTTCAAACCTTTAAAAAAGACCGGCAAAAGTAGTTATAATTTGAATATAGTTCAATCATTTAAGCCAGCTCATCGAGACTTTCAAGAAGTATTTTACAGCCCTTTTCTATATCATCTTCAGATATGGTCAGTGGCGGAGCAATTCGAATACAACGAGGTTCAAACAAAAACCAATCTGAAAATATTCCTCTTTTCAGTCCCAGTTGCAGTGTTTCCATCACTTCCATCTCCGTCTCCAATTCCACCGCCATTAATAATCCTACGTTTCTTACCGTTAGAATGCGGGGATGTTGCAAGTGCTCTTTGAACAATTCCGCCTTTCGGGCAACTTGTGCTACCAATTTCTCTTCTTCCAAGACCCGGAAAGCAGCCAATCCTGCTGCGCAAGAAACCGGATGACCACCAAATGTAGTCATATGTCCTAAAACAGGCTGGCCGGTCAGCGATTGCATATGCTCCTCCGAAGCAACAAACGCTCCCATAGGCATTCCGCCTCCGAGTGCCTTACCTAATAATAAAATATCCGGTACCACATCATAATGCTCAAAACCCCATAATGTACCCGTCCGACCAAATCCGCATTGGATTTCATCCAGGATAAGCAATGCTCCCATTTCAGAGCATTTCTTGCGCACTTGCTGAATCCAATTTTTATCGGGTGCCACCACTCCTGCCTCCGCCTGAACAGTCTCGAGGATTACGCATGCGGTCTGACTGTCGATAGCGTCTATCAGATCCTGACTGTTATATTGGAAGCGTTTCACCCCTGGCATTAGGGGACGAAAAGCGGATCGCCAATATTCATCACCCATCACACTCAGAGCACCAAGGGTATGTCCGTGATAACTTTTATGACAGCTAATAATATCTGTTCTCCCGGTTACCCTTCGGGCGAGCTTCAATGCTCCCTCTGTGGCTTCTGTCCCGGAATTGGTAAAATATACACTCGAAAGTGGGTTGGGCAAATGTTCTGCCAGTGCAGTAGCGTAATGTACCTGCGGACTCTGAACCAGTTCGCCGTACACCATTACATGCAAATATTGATCAGCTTGTGATTTTATGGCCTCCACGACTGCAGGGTGACAATGACCCACATTGCAAACGCTGATGCCTCCAATCAAATCTAAATAGGATTGCCCCTCCCTATCATATAAATAACTACCACTAGCCCGGGAAATTTCAAGTCCGACAGGAGCCGGAGATGTCTGTGCCAGATGACGCAGAAATAATTGTCGCAAATGCATACACAAAGGTACAGCATCGATTGGGAACGCCGGACAAAGGAAAAAAGCGATTTTCTAAAATGTTTTAGTTAATCAAAAACAACTTCATTCCGGAAAACCTGAGGAATATTAATTTATTCTTAAGTAGTTTGAAATAATTTTCGCAACTTTGCAGCTGAAAATAAAAAACCCCCTCCTGTAACAAGCGATTACAGGTATATTTTCACCTTATTGAAAACATGCAACAATCGTTTCCTATATCATTACCTATAGAACGGTCACAACGTCCACAACAACAGCAATCTGATATTGCAGAGATCCGGGAGATGTTCCGGGAGATCAATCAGCGATATATGGTTTATCAGCCACCGGCTTATTACCATACCATGAAACGCATCATGGATGTATCGATATCCATGTTTTTCATTATCCTGATCATGTCATGGTTGTTTCCGATTGTAGCAATCTTGATTAAACTTACTTCTAAAGGTCCGGTATTCTTTATCCAAAAACGGACCGGCTATATGGGTGTCGTATTTGACTGCTTCAAGTTCCGCACTATGCATATCAATGCAGAAGCAGATACCAAGCAGGCCACAACCAACGATAAGCGTATTACTGTCATTGGGAAATTATTGCGTCTTACACACTTAGACGAAACTCCTCAATTGTTCAATGTTTTGCTTGGAGATATGAGTATTGTAGGTCCCAGGCCTCATATGCTTTACCATACCCGCTATTACGGTCAGATCATTCCTTATTACAATCTGAGACATGAAGCGATTCCGGGCATGACCGGAATGGCGCAAATCAAAGGGTATATGGGGGAGATCAATATTGAAAGGGATCTCCGTAAAAGGATTCAGTGGGATGTCTATTATCTGAAAAACAGAAGTATCTGGTTAGATCTCAAGATTCTGTTTATTACTGCCGGACAAGTGATTAGAAAGACTTTGAAAGTCGGAAAAAGAAAATCTGAGGCTGCTTAGTTTCATTATTTGGTGAATCATTGTCGATCGTCATTCTAAGATCGCGACCATACTTATTCTCCACCTACATCTTTCCGAACCCGCACTCAACACCTCCGCGCCATTGGAAGCGACCAGTATTCGAAATTTCTCAATAATACTGTACTCCCCGGAGATTCTGAGACATGACGGCAATCGACATGGGTATGATTCCAGTGTACAATCTATACCAAGCCAATCCATCATTCCTAATAGCTTCAGACAACCCTTATTATATTATGGATTTGAATCTTGATTAAGCCATCAAATTGACCCCTCGTTCAATTCTATTGTACCTTTAAACACAAACTTTGCCGGACCTGTCAACATCACGTTCCTAGCTTGATCTGATGATATTTTATCGAAACTCACTTCCAAATCCCCTCCAAGTGTGATAATCTTTGTGTTGAACTTACCAAGCTGATCGCCACTTGCAGCTATAGCAGCCGCTGTTACACCGGTCCCACAACTATACGTTTCGTCTTCCACTCCCCTTTCATATGTACGCACCCAGAGATGATCAGGCTGGCGCGCTACAAAATTGACATTGAGTCCACCGGGCTGGAACGCAGGCAAATTCCGAATTCGTCTCCCTTCTGAAAACACCGCCACCGATTGAATGTCTCCATCCACCCAAGCAATAAAATGTGGTGAGCCGGTGTCTAAAACCAAACCACCCTCCTGTTCTCGTATGCCGGAAACGTCTTGCATTTCTAAGCTCACAATATTGTCAGACAAGAAATAGGCTTTGTGCAATCCGTCAATAGCCGTAAAAACCACTTCCTTGTCAGCAATCCCCAAAGCCTTGGCAAATGCCGCAATACAACGTCCGCCATTACCACACATAGTGCTTTGATTCCCATCTGAATTGTAATAAACCATATGAAAATCGGCTGTTTCCGACTGCTCCAGCAACATCAAACCATCAGCTCCGATGCCAAAACGGCGATGACACAGAGCAGCAACCTCGCTATTTGTCAAATCTACATTTCCCTCCCGATTATCAATCAGAATAAAATCGTTTCCTGTGCCCTGATATTTGAAAAATTGAATCACTTTCTTTTCTTTAATTATCCCTGCAATACCTTATTTCCCGGATATATGCAAGGTACAACTTTCATTAATTACAGTATTCCGGATCTATTAAGTCCATCTGTTTAAATAACGACCAACTGTTCGCAAAAATCTGCCTGGTAGCAAGATTGCTGCAATGGTCAAACCGACAATAAAGCCCAGCCACATTCCCTGAGCCCCCATGTCAAATACAAATGCCAAAACACAACCCACCGGAAGCCCGATCAACCAATAAGAAATAGCTACTAGTATGGTCGGTCGTTTCACATCCTTAATTCCCCTCAGCAAACCCGCAGCTATGGCCTGCGTACTATCAGAAATCTGAAATACAGCAGCGAACAGCAACAACACCCCGGCCAGTGCCATCACCTCGGCATTGTCATTAAACAAGCCCGGCAATTGATTTCTAAATAGAGAATAACCGATCGCGCAAAACAAACCATATCCCAGAGCGGTCAATAAGGCGCTCTTTCCAATAACCGAAATCTTAAACCAATCTCCGCGACCATAAGCATTGCTAACCCTTATTGATGCAGCCTGCGACAGTCCCATAGATACCATAAAAGTAAAAGCAGCACAACTCAGCGCTATCTGATGAGCAGCTTGCGCCACCGCTCCCAGTGTTCCGATTAAGATTCCCGATACTGCAAATGCACCTGCCTCCATACCAATCTGAATACTACTGGGCACTCCTATCTGCAGCAATTCCCTTATGGTATGTATTTTCAATTTCCACTGTCGGGTATAAACAGCGATATACCGACGAAATAATTTATGTCTTAATATCACCACGCCTAATGCCAGAAATAGCAATGTCCGGGTTATCAACGTAGCCCATCCCGCACCCACTAACTCCAATCGCGGGAACCCCCAGTTTCCGTAAATCAATAACCAGTTCAATAATATATTCACCGGCATCCCGGCCAACGACAAGATCATGGCAGTTCGGGTATATTCCAATCCATCTGTAAATTGCTTTAAGGTCATGAACAACAACATCGGAATGATGGAATAACTCATCAATTCCAGAAACGGCAATGCATATTGCACCACTTCCGGATCTTGCCCCATATGATTCAAAAGTGGCCTGCCTAGTACCATAGCCATGGAAATCATCACCGCCGTTACCGCACATATAAAAAATCCATTGAACAAATAGTGTGAAACCAGCTGACCGTCGCGGCGTCCATGTGCCATCGAAACCATTTGCGAAACGGAAATTGTCATACCCAGTCCTAGTACAAAAGGTATGTTCATCACATTGATAACCAATGCGGCAGCTGCAAGCTGTTTATAGCTCACTGCCCCCACCATCGCAGTATCGATGATATGCAAGGCCATCTGTGCCAACTCCCCCACGATAATAGGCAAGGCTAGTTTAGCTGTTTTTATCGCTTCGGTCCGCATCCCTCATTTAAATAAAAAAGAAGCGCGAAGTTAGTATAATTGAATTTGTATCTTAACGGGCATTTGCTGGCGAAGACCGAAATCAAAATGTAATTTTGCCCCCTTAAATCGATAAAATGAGTGTTGATCTCTCCAATTTTGATCCCAATTCGGTAGGATTGGCGTCCAATAACATATTTGGCTTACCGTTCGAAGAAAACGATGCGGCTTTAGTTCTTTTGCCTGTTCCCTGGGAGGTTACCGTATCTTATAGAAATGGTACGGCTCGCGGTCCGGAACGCATTTTCGATGCTTCCATGCAAATTGATCTCTATGATGCTGATGTAAAGGATGGTTGGAAAAAGGGATTTTATATGCGTCCCATAAACCTTGAAATTCTGGAAAAAAGCGACCGTCTAAGGAAAACAGCAGAACAAATCATTGAATTTCAGATCGAAGGGGGTGATGTTGAATCGAATGAAACTATTCAGAACCAACTCAAGGAAGTGAACCAAGGCAGTCAGTGGCTACTGGATCAGGTTTACGAATCCAGTCTGGCGCTCCTAAAACAAGGCAAAAAAGTAGGGCTGATTGGCGGCGACCATAGCACGCCTCTGGGTTTTATAAAGGCGCTGGCAGCAGTTCACGGCTCCTTTGGCGTCTTACAGATAGATGCTCATGCCGACCTCCGCAAGGCTTATGAAGGATTTACTTATTCGCATGCTTCCATCATGTATAACGTTTTGGAGATGATCCCTGAGGTATCTAAATTGGTCCAGGTGGGTATCCGCGACTATTGCGAAGAGGAAAAATTGTATATCGACCAGAATCCGGAGCGGATTCGGACCTGGTTCGACCAAGAAATAAAAGAGAAACAATTCGAGGGGAGTAGCTGGCAACAAATCTGTCAGCAGATTATCAACGATCTGCCCGAAAAGGTATATATCAGTTTTGATATCGACGGACTTGATCCAAAATTGTGTCCCAATACCGGCACCCCGGTACCGGGTGGTTTTGAGGCTGCTCAAGTCAATTATCTCATCAAACAATTGCATGCGAGTGGAAGGCAATTGATCGGTTTCGACCTGAATGAAGTATCGGTAGGTGAAGAGAACGTAGAAACCATCGATAGCATCGTAGGAGCCCGGATGTTATTTAAACTTTGCAACTATATGGTTGCTTAAAAATCCAAGATTATGCTCCAGGCTACAGATGTACCCATATCCGATTTGAAACAAAAAAAGAAAGTGCACCGAGCCTGGGCAATGTATGATTGGGCCAATAGTGCATACAACCTGGTCATCACATCGACCATTTTCCCGGCTTATTACACGTTTATCACTACGGTAAGGGAAAACGATCAGATTATTGATGACCGGGTGTCATTTTTCGGCGCGCAGGTCAAAAACAGTGCACTGTTCGACTATACACTTGCAGTTGCCTATTTGATTATCGCACTGATCTCCCCTATTCTTTCTTCCATTGCCGATTACACCGGTCGGAAGAAACTGTTTCTCAAATTCTTTTGTTATTTGGGAGCATTTTCATGTTGCGGACTGTATTTCTTCACCAAAGAGACTGTGGAAATAAGCATGATCTTGTTCGGACTGGCAGCAGTTGGATTTTGTGGGAGCCTGGTGTTTTACAATGCTTATTTACCGGAAATTGCTGCTCCTGAGGAACAGGATAGATTGAGTGCACGTGGTTTTGCTTATGGGTATATCGGCAGCGTAATCCTGCAAATCATCTGTTTTGTTTTTGTTATGATGCCAGATAAGTTCGGCATTACGGACGGCGGCTTCCCTCCCCGACTTTCCTTTTTACTGGTAGGAATCTGGTGGATGGTATGGGCACAAATACCGTTTTTGCGCTTGCCGAAGGGGCAGCCTCTGTACACCAAAAAATCCGGCAGTTTGCTAACGAATGGGTTTTACGAACTTAAAAAGGTATGGCACCAAGTACGTGCAATGCCGGTTATGAAAACCTATCTGGCAGCCTTCCTGATGTATAGTATGGGGGTACAAACCGTCATGCTTGCCGCTACGATTTTCGGAAGCAAAGAACTTAACCTGCCCACCGAATCGTTGATCGCAACCATATTGATTATCCAGCTGGTTGCCATTGCCGGGGCTTATTTAATGGCTAGACTATCGGAACGTTGGGGCAATCTGAAAGTGCTGCTTATGGTTGTATTAATATGGATCGGCATTTGTATTGCCGCCTATTATACAACTACCGCGATTCAGTTCTATTGTTTGGCAACTGTAGTCGGACTGGTAATGGGGGGGATTCAGTCTTTGAGTCGCTCCACCTTCGCCAAGATGATACCACCTACCAGAGACACGGCATCCTTTTTTAGCTTTTACGACGTCACTGAGAAAGTTGCGATCGTTATAGGCATGTTCTCATTTGGCTATATCGATCATATACTGTCGATGCGTCATTCGATCTTCGCTCTGGTGGTATTTTTTGCTGCCGGCGCTTTGATTTTGTATCTTGCCATACGTCGATCCGCCAAAAATCCGATGGCACAATCTATTTAAATCCGTTACTATGAAACTCTACACAATCGATACCGGCCTTTTTAAATTAGATGGGGGTGCAATGTATGGTGTTGTTCCCAAATCTTTATGGCAGAAAGCTAATCCCGCTGATGAAAACAACCTCTGTACCTGGGCAATGCGTTGTCTGCTGATCGAGCATGGTAATCATTTGATTCTGATTGATACGGGGATGGGTGACAAGCAAGACGAGAAATTTTTTAGTCATTACCACCCTCATGGGGAGGATAGCCTCCTGAGTTCACTCGCCCGTCACGGGTTCAAACCTGAAGATATTACCGATGTATTTCACACTCATCTCCATTTCGACCATTGCGGAGGAACAATTAGTAAGATAGAAGGCGTACTAAAGCCTACTTTCCCTAATGCACAACTTTGGACCAATCATAAACATTGGGCATTGGCACTGAATCCAAACGCCAGAGAGAAGGCTTCATTCTTGAAAGAAAATCTCTTGCCAATGGAAGATGGTGGATTGTTACGTTTTGTGGAGTCTGCCGATGGAGAAGAATGGATCGAGGATATCCGGATCAGGTTTGTCAACGGACATACGGATGCGATGATGCTGCCACAGATAAAATACAAGAATACCAATATCCTTTATTGTGCTGATTTATTGCCCAGCGCGTCTCATATTTCCCTTCCCTGGGTGATGGCATATGATATGCGTCCTTTGGATACGCTTCGCGAAAAAGAGCAGATTCTTCAGGAAGCGGTTGCCAATGATTGGATTCTGTATTTTGAACATGATCCTAAATTCGAATGCGCGAGTATTCAACAGACCGAAAAAGGTATAAGAATCAAAGATTGCTTTGCTTTGGCTGAACTGGATGAATATCTGGAGAAAAGGGAAAAGTAATAGAGGAGAAAGAGTTGCGCTGACGCGAGAAAGAGAAAACAGAAAGAGAAAGAGAAAGAGAAAGAGTGGTTGAGAAAACAGAAAGTGAAAGTGAAAGAGCTGCGCTGACGCGAGAAAGAGAAAACAGAAAGAGAATGAGAAAGAGAAACAGAAAGAGAAAGAGGGTCCTGCGCGAGAAAGAGAAGAGCTAGC
>CAZWPF010000094.1:0-4926 GCA_964636205.1 uncultured Chitinophagaceae bacterium
GCTGCACGGCGCACAATCACAAAGAGCATTGGTAAATTGGATCAAAACAAAATACTACGGCAAAGAGTAAGAGAAGGAGAAAGAGAAAGAGAAAACAGAAAGAGAAAACAGAAAGAGAAAACAGAAAGAGAAGGAGAAAGAGAAGGAGAAAGAGAAGGAGAAAGAGAAAACAGAAAGAGAAAACAGAAAGAGAAAACAGAAAGAGAGAGTGTGTAGTCGCTGCGCGAAACTTGGTGTTGTTGTTGTAAAAATTAGAGTGTTTTAAGTCAAAAAATTGCTTATTCATTCATAAAATGCTGAAATAAACATTGTTAATGTTGCTTATTCTTACATTATTGTACAAATAAGAAGAAAATCATGTTGCTTCAGGCTTATTTATACGCAGGGGTCTAGTTTCGATATACGCTAAAATTCAAAAACTATCGATAGCTTGTCGAAACCCAAATACATGGTATCTACATAAAAACCACTCAACCCGCCTTCGAAATTGCGCGGTCGAAGTCTCCGCTTTAAAACCGCCCACATCAAGTAGCGCTTTAAATACTGCCTGATAAATAAATTCGATGGACGAACCGCGAACCATACCGCCGTCGGCTAACAAAATTTTTTTGTGTACCCATTTTACTACTGACACAGGGCTGTCACCTGTCCTACCTTCCTTTGTTGTATCAAATCTTAAAACACAAAACATTTACGATTATGAACAACGAAACAACACTGCAAACAAACATTATTACAGCAGATCAGATCCTGAAACATTGGCAAGGACACCGCGCACTGACACGTCGGGTGATCGAGGCTTTTCCCGAACAAGAATTGTTTAATTTTTCTATCGGCGGGATGCGAAGCTTCGCAACTATGATTGTAGAATTGCTAGCCATAGCCGGACCCGGTGCCAAAGGTCTGGCAACCGGAGAATGGGTTAGCTTTAGCGAACATATCCAACATGATAACAGTAAAGCAAAATTGCTGGAGTTGTGGGACGAAGCAACTGAAGAAATTAACCGCTACTGGCCTCAGATCAATCCGAAAATATTTCAAGAGCATTTTACCTGCTTCCAACAATACGAAGGGATCGGTTACGGACATGTGCTCTATTTTATCGACAACGAAATTCATCACCGTGGACAAGGCTATGTGTACCTAAGAGCACTTGGAATTGAACCACCTTTTTTCTGGGAACGATAACTTTTGGAGAATAATCGAGACGCACAGCCAGCGGAACGAATTCGTAGAGTCAGGGCTTGCCCTGTCTCTACCTCGCTCGGCTTTATATAAAAGAATAGAAATTTTCACATCACTCGCTCTTGAATTCGAGCCACCAAAGAACGTACCGTCTCCTTCAAGGACTCAGGCTCCAAAATTCTAGCCCCGTCTCCATACATCAAAAACCAACGGGCAAAAAATACATGAGGATCCGAAGTCATAAATCTCATCTCCACACAACCATCTTTCTCCTCCTCCGATACAAAACCATGATACCTGCGAGACTCCTGCATATAGGGAGTAAATTTCTTATCCACCGCAATCCGCACCAAATGCTTCTCCCCATTCTTCCGCCCTCTAAACACATCCGCAGGCTGAGGATCCGCAATAAACGGCATATCCGTCCGCATTATCTCCAATATCCTGTCTGTTCTAAACTGCCGGTAATCGTTACGCAATCGACAAAAAGCCATCACATACCAATAATTATGTTCATGAAAAACACCCGCAGGCTCTATAATACGCTCTAATGGCGACTCAGCCTGGAAGGAACGGTACAACAAACGAACCGCTTTCTTATCAGCAATACTCTCAAAAAGTATCTCCAAAGCATTCGGAATTTTTTGGTTAAATAACGCCCGCGATGGACGTACATCCACTCCGGCTTCCAATGCTTCTACCCAATCCTTCTCCGCGCCTCGCAACACCGATTTTATCTTAAACATGGCAGAGCTATAATGTTCTCCCATCATTTTATCTGTAAATCCGGCCATCAACTTCTCAGCTGCGACAAAACTCCCCGCCTCCTCCCTGGAGAACATCACGGGTGGCAATCTATAACCATCCATTATAGAATATCCCGTGCCCGGTTCACTTACAATAGGTACGCCGGCAGATTCCAAACTGCGAATATCACGATAAACCGTACGAAGACTTACCTGAAACCGATCGGCAAGATCCTGCGCTCTGACTACCTTTTTCGACTGCAACTGAATCAGTATTGCCACTATCCGGTCGAATCGGGTTAATGTATCCATGCACCTTATTTATCATGCAAAATAACAATAATGACCATTATATTTGTCCGACAACAAAACCCGGGCACACCTTGAATTTGCTATCCAGATTCCAACCTATTACTTCTTTCATCTTTGAAACCGATCATGTGCTTACAGATGGATATATCGGTCTGGGAGCAGAAGCACCGATCCGAAGGTTTTATGCGAAAGACTTGTTCGCCATGCAAAAAGCAGTGGCACAGGGATATCAAATTTCATGGGTAGCAACTGCAGAACTACCGGTAATCCAAAGCATCTCGGCCTCGCTGGAGATGAATTTGATCGAAAATCGTCGCCAATTACCGGTGGTAGCATCTATGAACCATACCCTCTACATGAATAGCATTTTCCCGGTAGCAGCCCAATTGGTTAACAACTGCCTTTATTGCTGTCCCGCCGACGCCGTACCGGATGTAAAAAAAATAGCAGCCTATATCTCTCCATTCAATGGAGGTACAGGCTGCGTCTATGATGTGATAGAAAAAGTTTTAAAACTTAACGGTCATTGGTAAACCCCGACTTAGGCTTCCATCACCAGATCCTTTTCCACTTTAAGATTCCTGATGATAAACTCCTGACGACTCGGTGTATTCTTACCCATGAAATATTCGAGTAATTTCTGAATTTGTGCGTCCTTGCTCAGCAATACCGGATCCTTCTTCATATCCTCTCCGATAAAACGTGAAAATTCTCCGGGCGAAATCTCACCTAACCCTTTAAATCGGGTAATTTCCGGTCGGCCACCCAATTTTGTAACAGCTTTCTGCTTTTCCTCTTCGCTATAACAGTATATCGTTTCCTGTTTATTTCGAACCCTAAACAATGGCGTATCCAATATATATACGTGTCCGTTCCGTACCAAATCAGGGAAAAACTGCAGGAAGAAGGTCATTATCAACAGGCGAATATGCATCCCGTCCACATCGGCATCGGTGGCAATCACAATATTATTATACCGCAATCCGTCCAATCCGTCCTCAATATTCAATGCATGCTGCAATAAATTAAATTCCTCATTCTCATAAACCACTTTCTTGGTGAGTCCATAACAGTTCAATGGCTTACCTCTCAAACTAAACACTGCCTGCGTTTCCACATTGCGGCTCTTGGTGATACTACCACTGGCCGAATCCCCCTCGGTAATGAAAATGGTACTCTCCAATTGCTTCTCCCGATATTCTTCTTTGTTTTTAGTCGGCGGTTCGTCGTTAAAATGAATCCGGCAATCTCTCAATTTCTTATTGTGTAAATTGGCCTTCTTCGCACGCTCATTAGCCAGTTTACGAATACCACTCAGCTCCTTTCTCTCGCGTTCACTTTGCTCAATACGCTTTTTCAACGCATCGGCCACAGTAGGATTCTTATGCAGATAATTATCGAGCTCGCGCGCGAAAAAATCCAACACAAAGCTTTTCATGCTGGGACCGCCTTCCCAGACGTACTGACTGCCCAGTTTAGTTTTGGTCTGACTCTCAAACACGGGCTCCTGAACTCTCACCGAGATCGCCGCGCAGATGCTTTGACGAACATCGCTGGCTTCGTAATCTTTCTTATAAAAATCGCGGATCACTTTTACAAAAGCCTCACGAAACGCCCCCTGATGGGTCCCCCCCTGTGTTGTGTGCTGTCCGTTTACAAAGCTATATAGATCCTCACCATAATCACTAGTATGCGTAATGGCAACCTCAATATCCTCACCCTTCAGATGAATAATCGGATAGCGAAGATCATCCGGATTGGTCTTCCGGGTCAACAAATCCAATAATCCGTTCCGAGAAATAAAGTTCCGCCCATTGAAATTGATCTGCAACCCGGCATTCAAAAAACAATAATTCCAGATCTGATTCTCGATATACTCATGAATAAAATGGTAATTCTTAAACACGGTATCGTCTGGACGGAACACCACCAATGTCCCATTAGGTTCTGTGGTTGCTTGCTCTTTGTACTCCTTTACCAATAATCCCTTCTCAAATTCGGCTGCCTTACTCTTTCCATCCCGAAACGCTTCTACTCGGAAATAAGAACTCAACGCATTAACTGCTTTGGTACCAACCCCGTTCAAACCTACCGACTTCTGGAAGGCCTTGCTATCGTATTTTGCGCCGGTATTGATTTTAGAAACCACATCCACCACTTTCCCCAACGGAATACCCCTACCATAGTCACGAACGGTAACCATGCCATCACGGATGGTCAGTTCCACCCGCTTACCAAAGCCCATCGTATATTCATCGATACAGTTGTCGACCACTTCCTTAACCAGGATGTAAATCCCATCATCCATACTGCTCCCATCACCCAGTTTTCCGATATACATACCGGGACGTAACCGGATGTGCTCCCGCCAATCGAGTGACTTAATACTATCTTCTGTATATTGATTTGCTGCTGACATATTCTTTCCTTGCCACGCAAATTTAAGCTTTCCGATCTAAGTACACCTATCTGTAATATCCTTATATCCGAGTGCTTTAATCTGCCTCTCTGCAAATATATTTCTCCTTGGCTACTACCAATTTAAATTTAATCGCAAAAAAATAGGCTTAAGCAGTCGTATATTATTATAAGTCTTCCTAAGCCCCGAGCATCATGCCCACTACCTTACTAATTGAATATTTTTTTATTGAAAAAGTTGTAAATGTATTAGAATTAGATGTTT
>CAZWPF010000094.1:4936-10226 GCA_964636205.1 uncultured Chitinophagaceae bacterium
CATGCCCACTATCTTTCTGAATGAATATTTTTTATTGCAATCGATTGCTTTTGTCAATTACACTGAATGAGACGGGTACATTGGAGGAGTTTACGGCCAAATCCGACAATAATGCTCTTAACTGACTGTAATTCTTTAAACAATAATCAGCCGCTGAAATGAACGATCCCACTTTTAATGATGTGGCCTTTCCTTTCAATGCCCGAAACATGTCCTCATCCGTAATGTCATCGCCTGCAGCCAGAACAAATCGTGCCGGGTATCGCGCTAACAACGCCGTTGCCGCCTTGCCCTTATTTACCAAACTGCTCTTTATTTCGATAACCTTGTTCCCCTGGAGTAAATCCAAATTCCGGTTCTGTATCTGTGTGCCCAACATGGTTACGATAGAGGGCAAACGATCGGCGACTAAGACACGCTCACTATCCCGATAATGCCAGGCTATTGAATAACTTTTTTCTTCGATAAATGAACCGGGGATTCCCTCGGTAAATGAGCGTAATACCGGCATTATATCATCTTTCCAATCCTCATCTAATCCGGGGATGCTCATCCAATCACTCCCACTATGCCGGTAAAATGCTCCATGTTCCGCAACTAATTCTACAGGTAACTTTCCCAACCATTTATCCAGCGCCTCCCGATCCCGACCGCTGATAACCACCACCTTATTCTTAGATGAAGCTCCTAATCGGGAGAGCAACTTTATGAGAGCCATATCAGGTTTAACCTGATCGGGTTGACTGTTAAACGGCATCAATGTACCGTCGTAGTCTAATAATATCAATCGGCTGGCAGCCTGCAGATATTGCGTCTTTATTGTCAAAGCCGCATCCTCTGTCAACAAAGGACAAACCAATAATTGATTTCTAACTTTCTGCTGTAAGGGCTCCAAAAACATCCGCATCCAACCAAATATATCATTCGAACGCACTTTCCGCTGCATAGCAGTCATTCTGCGTCTGCGTTCCTCCAAAGGCATTTCCAAAGCCTGATGAATTGCCGCAGCATATCCGTCTATATCATTAGGGTTTACCAGAACAGCCTCGGTCAACTCACGTGCTGCCCCGGCCGCTTCGCCTAAGACCAGCACTCCCTTTTTACTTACATTACTCGCCACATATTCTTTACTAACCAGATTCATTCCATCCCGCAATGGTGTCACTAACGCAACATCCGCAGTCTTGTACAAGGCCGACAACATATGCTGAGGAAATGAACGATAAAAGTGAATAATAGGTTGCCAATCGATCCGGGAATATTTACCATTTATCTCAGATATCAATCGATCCATCTGATGCTTCAACTCCTTGTAATCACATACATTATCTCGTGAAGGCACCACTAGATGTACTAAAGTCACCTTACCGATCCATTCAGGATGCTGCTCCAAAAATCGGGCAAATGCCTTCAGTCTTTGTAATATTCCTTTACTATAATCCAATCGGTCCACTGAAATTGCCAACTTGGTAACTGCGATCTTATTCAGTTTTTCCTCAGCCTTCAGGGTCTCGGCCGACTGAGCCATATTATAAAACTTGTCGAAATCTATACTTATAGGAAAAGCGCCCACCGTTACCTCTCTGTCTTCAAATAAGATTTTGTTGCCTTCGCTATTTGAAGAAAGTAATTCCTTAACCGATTGCTTGAAGCAAGCTGTATCCTCTTCGGTCTGGAACCCTACAATATCTGCTCCCATCAATCCCCGCACCAGCTCAGTTCGCCAAGGCAGTGCCCGCAACATTTCATAAGCCGGAAAAGGTATGTGTTGAAAATAACCAATCACAGCGTCGGGCAATTGCTCCCGAACCATCATCGGCACCAACATCAATTGATAATCATGAATCCAAATAATATCAGTATCTGTAGCTAGTCTGACAATCTCATCGGCAAATTTTCGATTTACCGAAACATAGGCATCCCAGAAGCTCGGATCATAATTACTATAAGTACCGAAATAATGAAATAAAGGCCAGAGTGTACCATTAGAAAACCCCTCGTAAAAACCAGTAATCTCCGAGGCTGTCAGAAACACCGGATGCAAGCTCTGCTCGGTTAGGTCTTCCCTGATTCTGTGTTGATCTCCGGTAGCGATCTCGGCCCCCGGCCAGCCAATCCATAAATGCGTTGAATCGGCAAACAGACTACTCAAGCCTGTAGCTAATCCTCCTTCGCTGGTCTCAAACTGGTAGGAGTCACCTTTGACAATGCGAACAGGCAATCTATTGGAAACATTAATAATTCGATTACGGGTTTCTCCTTCTGGTTGCATATTGATTGGTTTTTCAGATTATAATAAAAATGATTGTGCCGCATCCGCCAACAGATACTCAAAAGATCGAATTACAAAACAGTTTGTTCCGAATATGAGAGGCTCGTCCTTAAATAGCACTCTGATATATATACCACGGTTTATTAACCAGATAGCGCAATGCAAAACAGTCTTATTCATCCTTCTGAGCAACGTCATTTCAGATTCAGAATTCTTTTTAACTGCATTGTCCATTAATCTCGACATGCTGAATATTGTGTAGCATCTAATCCTCAGGTTCCCCAAATATCCCAAATCGATCTTCCCATCATCGCAGTATAGCTCCGCCTCTGTCCGCTTCCCCTACCTCTCTGCTTCAACCAATTGGTCATGGTATGGTTTTAAATAATGTCTAATAATGAAGCAAGCCATATTTCCGCTGAACGGTAAGAAACGAGTAGTCATCAACAACATTTCTCCACGCACCGGCTGCGAAAACTACCCGGTCAAGGCTGTAGTAGATGAGCGCATCCTCATTACTGCTGATATTTTTTGTGATGGACACGATCAAATTTCAGCAAGCGTGCTCCTGAAACATGAGGCCGACAAGTCGTGGAAGGAATATCCCATGATCGAAGAGGCCAATAATCGATGGAGCTTCCAGTTTATAGCAGAAAAAACAGGCTCCTACCAATTCAGAATTATAGGTTGGGTGAATCATTTTGAATCCTGGAGACAAGGACGTTTAAAATCAATGGATTTCAATGATCCCACCGCGATCAAATCGGGTGTCCTTCTGCTAGAAACGATGGCAGCTAAGGCAAAAGGAAAAGTAGCCAACTTGCTGCAAGATACCATCCATTCGCTCCATGAAAACAACGACCCCGATTTCATCAACATCCTGATCGATCAGCCCGAACTGCTGGCAGCAATCAGATCCATAAAACCAAAAGATATCATTACTGAATACCAGGACACCATCGAAATAATTGTAAGTCGAAAAAAAGCAGGCTTCAGTGCATGGTATGAACTATTTCCCCGATCTGCAGGAGCGGTTGAAGGGCAACATGGTACGTTCAACGATTTAATATCTCTACTGCCGATCATCGCCGATATGGGATTCGACACTATCTATCTGCCGCCTATCCATCCCATTGGCAACACCAATCGCAAGGGGCGCAATAACAGCCTTGAAGCCAATCCCTCCGATCCTGGTTCTCCCTGGGCAATCGGCAACGAGTTAGGCGGTCATAAATCGATACATCCGGAACTGGGCAGCCTGAAGGACTTTAAAAATCTGATTAAGAATGCAGCCAAGATGGGTATCGAAATAGCGATGGACATAGCACTTCAATGTTCTCCCGATCATCCCTATATCAAAGAGAAACCCGAATGGTTTCAGTTTAAACCAGATGGCACGATTCAATACGCCGAAAATCCGCCAAAAAAATACGAAGACATTGTACCGTTTCACTTCGAATGCGGTGACTGGCAACAGCTTTGGGAAGAACTTAAATCCATCTTTCTCTACTGGATCGCACAAGGTGTGCATATTTTCCGTGTAGACAATCCGCATACCAAACCCTTCCCCTTCTGGGAATGGCTAATCAAAGAAATTCATGCGGCACATCCGGAGGTCATCCTGCTATCTGAAGCCTTCACGCAGCCGGCTAAAATGGATCGATTAGCAATGATCGGATTTTCGCAGTCCTATACTTATTTTACTTGGAGGCATACCAAATACGAACTGGAATCTTATGTCAAGGAGTTAATCCAATCTCCCAAAAGACATTTTTTCAGACCCAATTTCTGGCCCAATACCCCGGATATTCTTACGCAGCCTCTTGCCGAAGGTGGTGAGAACGCTGCAATTATCCGCCTTATTCTGGCCGCTACGCTCTCCTCCAACTATGGCATCTACGGACCTTGCTTCGAACTAAACCATGGCGCACAAGCTGCGGGCAAGGAAGAATATGTCGATAACGAGAAATACGAAATTCGAAGCTGGGATTGGAACCGAGAAACTCGTACAAAAAGAATTATCAAACTCGTCAACCAAATCAGAAAGGCACACCCGGCCCTGCAGACCACCTGGAATACACAGTTCCTCGAAACTTCCAATGAACAGATCATTGGCTTTCTGAAATCTGATGCCGAGCGGGACGACTACCTTTTGTTGTTTATCAATCTCGATCCACACCATACACAATCCGCTCATGTGCATGTACCCTTAACTCAACTAAAAATTCGCTCCGACAGTCGTTTCCAAGTTACCGATCTACTCAGTGGCGACCATTATCAATGGACCGAAGGATGGAATTATGTGCAACTCAATCCTCAGGAAATGCCCGCACATATTCTTCAAATCGACAATCTGCAAAACAACGCTCAATAATGAATAACAATAAGGCCGACAATCTAACTTGGTACAAAGATGTGATCATCTACGAATTGCATATCAAAGCGTTCAGAGATGGTAATGGCGATGGATTTGGCGATTTCGAAGGACTGTTGCAAAAACTGGATTACTTGCAAGAACTGGGTATAACAGCGATTTGGCTGCTCCCTTTCTACCCTTCGCCCCAAAGAGATGACGGATATGATATTGCAGACTACTACAACATCAATCCTGCCTATGGCGAAAAAAAGCACTTCAAGAAATTCTTAAAGGAAGCACACAAGAGAAACCTGAAGGTGATTACCGAATTAGTAATTAATCACACCTCAGATCAACACCCTTGGTTTCAACGAGCTAGAAAAGCACCCAGGGATTCAGAATTCCGTAATTACTATGTTTGGTCAGACGACCCTCAAAAATATAAGGACGTCCGAATCATCTTCCAGGATTTTGAAGTTTCTAATTGGACCTGGGATCCGGTGGCACAACAATATTACTGGCATCGGTTCTTTCACCATCAACCCGATTTGAATTTCGACAATCCAGTTGTCCAGCAAGAGGTATTCCGCATCATTGACTATTGGTGTGAAATGGGTGTGGATGGTTTTCGATTGGATGCCGTGCCCTATCTATTTGAACGG
>CAZWPF010000095.1:0-9843 GCA_964636205.1 uncultured Chitinophagaceae bacterium
AAGTACACAACACATTAGGGCCGGGCTTTCAAGAAGTCATTTATCAACGCTGTTGGAGTGGAGCCGTCAAAAAGCAAGACAAGAAGGTTCCGAATTAATACCACATGGAAGAGACGGTAAGATTCAGAATCCCAATAGTTACGGCAATGACCCAAATCCGCCGAAAGGCAAAAAACATTAATCGAAATAGAGTTTAACTATGTCATTCACCGAAGACAACATTTCTCAACTCCCTGCGCTCAAATTACTATCTAATTTGGGTTATCAGTATTTATCACCCTCGGAAGCATTGACGATGCGAGAAGGGAGGGAAAGTAATGTGATCCTTACAGAAGTGCTTCGGGAAAGACTCCACCGTATTAATCAAATTAAACTGGGCAAAAAATCGGTTCCATTTAATGAGGTCAATATAGAACGGGCTATTCAAAAACTAAAAGACGTCCCTCTATCAGAAGGACTTGTACAAGCCTGCAACCATGTCTACAATTTGCTGGTCTTCGGCCTCGCGCTAGAGCAGTCCATCGACGGCGACAAAAAAAGCCATACGATCCAATACATCGATTGGGGAAATCCTAACAATAATGTCTTCCACGTAGCAGAAGAATTCTCCGTATTACGTACCGGAAGAAAAGACACCTACAGACCGGATATTGTCCTTTTCGTAAATGGCATCCCCCTTGTCATCATTGAATGCAAAAGTCCAACAATCAAAGAACCACTCAAACAAGCTATTTCACAACATATACGCAACCAACAAGAAAACGGCATCCAACATTTGTATGTGTATAGCCAAATCTTGATGGCGCTGTCGCTCACAGAAGCCAAGTATGCTACCACCAATACCAAAGAAGAATTTTGGGCGGTATGGAAAGAAAAAGACGAGCAATACCAAAATGCAATTCATGAACTGCTCAATCGCCCCATCCCACCCGAAGTATTAGATAAATTATTTGCCCAACCAGACATTAGAACTTACACAGACCGAAAAAGTTTCGAGGAAAAATATGGTTTAACAGTAGCTCCTACTGTTCAAGACATTCAATTGTACGGGCTTGCCGCTCCAGATCGGTTACTACAAATTGTGAAGGACTTCATATTGTTCGAAGGTGGCGTTGTAAAGAAGGTAGCTCGTTTCCAACAGTTCTTCGCCATCAACAAGATCATTGACCGGATTAAGCCCATCAGAGGTGGTAAACGTAAAGGCGGCGTTGTATGGCACACCCAAGGTAGTGGCAAATCCCTTACTATGGCCATGCTGGCGCGGAAGATTAAAGAGGTTATCAAAAACCCACAAATCATTATCGTTACCGACCGTACGGATCTGGATGGACAAATCACAGAAACTTTGCGAAAGGTAGAAGTAGATGTACTGAACGCAGGATCGGGAAAACAATTGATAAGCCTTTTGCAGGGCAATGGAGACTTTGTGGTTACAACCATCATCAATAAATTTGATGCAGCAGTAAAAAGCCTGTCCCATACACAGATCGAAAGCCCCAATGTTTTTGTTCTTATAGACGAAGCACACCGTACTCAGCATGGCGTCTTTAATGTAAATATGGAGCGAGTACTCCCGAATGCCTGTTTTATAGTATTCACAGGTACTCCCCTGATGAAAAAACAAAAAAATACCGCTGCCAAGTTTGGCGGTATTATTGACACTTATACCATTGTAGAAGCAGAACAAGATGGTGCCATCGTACCGATCCTTTACGAAGGAAGGTTGGCGGTTCAAGATGTGAACAAGATGGCACTAGACAAAGGAGTGGATATGGTGATGGAAGATATGGAAGAATACCAACGGGTAGATCTGAAAAAGAAAATGAGTAAGGCTAACCTAATCTCCAAAACCGATCAAAACATTTATCAAATCGCTTTTGATATCAGCAAACATTTTAAAGACAATTGGGGAGCAGATAAAACTGGCGAGCACTCCGGATTTAGAGGCATGGTGGTATGCCCCGATAAACTAACCGCAGTTAAATATAAAAAGGCATTCGACTTAATCGGGAAGGTAAAAACAGAAATTGTGATGTCGCCTCCAGATACACGCGAGAACAACGAAGACGTTCATAGCTCGGAGTCCCCGGAAGTACAGCAGTACTACGAGTTGTTAAAGACCAAATACGGTCAGGACGTCGACAAAATGATCCGCCAACAATACGAGTTTGGCGAAAATATCGAATTGTTGATTGTGATCGATAAGCTCCTGACGGGATTTGATGTACCGAAAACCGTGGTGATGTACCTATGTAGAAAATTAAAAGAACACACCTTGCTCCAAGCCATTGCACGAGTAAACCGTGTGTATCCCGGGAAAGATTATGGATTTATTATCGACTATGCGGGCATCATGGAAGAACTGCAAGAAGCGATGGAAACTTATTCAAGTAGCTCCGATGGATTTGACCCTGAAGATCTAAAAGGAACATTCACCGATATACAAGAAGAAATCGCAAAGCTGCCAAGAGCGTATGCTGATGTATTGGATCTATTCAAGCCAGTTAAAAATACGCTGAACATAGATGAGTACATCGTACTGTTGGCAGATGAGGCATTGAGGGAAGAATTCTATGCCAAGTTTAGCAATTTCTCCAGAATATTAAAGATTGCTTTATCGACTGTGTGTTTTCACGAGAAAACACCCGTTCCGGAAATTGAACAATACAAAGCGGATTTAAAAAAATTCGCCAGCATCAGAGTAGCTGTAAATAACACCTATCTTGACACGGTGAATTTTGCACAGTATGAAAAGCAGCTACAGAAACTGCTCGACCAACATGTCGTTACGGAGGAGGTAATACGATTGGTAGACCCCATCAATATATTGGACGCAGAATCGTTTGAAGAAGAAATTAGCAAACTCACCAGTCCGAGAGCTAAGGCAGAAAAGATCGCTGCTGCCACTTCTAAGTACATCTCTGTCCATATCGATACAGATCCAGTATTATTTCGAAAATTGTCGGAATTGATCTCTGAGACGATTGCGGAAATGCGCGCCGCACGTATTTCAGAATTGGAGGCGCTGAAGCGATTGCAAGAAATAAAAGAGCAAACGTTAAAAGGCTCCATCGACACCGTCCCTGAAACAGTCAAAAGCAAACGTCGAAATGTGGCACTTTATCATTTATTTCAAAATGAGGAAACCTTAAACGATAAAGCCACCGAATTAACACTAACATTCGATAATATTCTCTCGGCTTATGAGGTTGTAGATTGGCAAAAGCGAATTGATATCATCAACAAAGTGGAGCTTGAGTTTGGGGATTACCTAATGGATGTGATGGGCTTGGCAATGCATAAAGCCGATGAGCTTACTAAAAAAGCAGTGGAGATTGCGATAGCGAATAGGTAGAGATGAAGGAGCAAATTAAGTTTGGTAGGCATTCGATAGACTTCGTTCTTCAATATGCAAAACGGAAAACGTTGGGGATAAAAGTAAATCCTGATACTTCTGTTGTGGTAATAGCACCGCGAGATTTGAGTCGTGAAAAAATCATTGAAGCAGTATCCAAAAAAGCCATGTGGATTTTACGTCAGAAATCCTTTTTCTTGGGTATGGACACGATTCCTAATGATGTCATCGCAAAATCCGGTTTCTCCGTAAACTATTTAGGTCGTCGTTATAAAATTGTGGTAGAAACAGGGAATAAAAATGAAGTTACATATAAAGGCAACTTATTTCTCATTACTGTAAAGAAAAAAGCACAGGCACAAGAAATTTTTGAATCTTGGCTAAAACAAAAAGCTTACCAAAAGATCACGGAAATTGCCCGCCCTATTATCAAAAAGTTTAGCGAAGAACACAATGCGCCATCAGCAATTTATTTCCAAGAGATGCCGACCCGATGGGGAAGTTGCACAGTTAGAAATAAGCTCATATTCAACCCTAAGCTGATACACACCCCAAAACGCTGTATTGAATATGTGGTGATGCACGAGCTGTGTCATATTGTTTATAAAAACCATAGCAGTAGTTTCTTTGAGTTACTGACTAAACAAATGCCTGATTGGGAGCAGAGGAAAGAGAAACTGAATCAGTATTTATAGTCGCAACCTTGAATTGCTCAAATGATTCTTGCTAGAAACCGTTAGTTGGTTTGGCGCAACTACTTTTGACTACTTGCTTTCCCCCCTACTGACTGGCACGATTTTAAAACAAAACTATTTATTGTCGGTAAAATCAAGGGGATATGAAAAAACTATGGTGGACAGGAACGATTATTTTGGCAGGGGTAGCGATCATGGCTTTGAAAAGTTGTCGCACGATACCCTCAGGGGCCAAGGCTGTAAAGCCATTTGATAAAGGAAAATACCTTGGAAAATGGTATGAATTAGCCCGGATGGATTTTAGGTGGGAACGCGGACTGAACAATGTAACCGCGAATTACACCCTTAATCGGAATGGATCCATCCGAGTGGATAACCGCGGCTACGATACATCCCGACAAGAATGGAAACAGAGTATCGGCAAAGCGAAGCCGGTAGATGATCCTAAAGAAGGGAAACTCAAAGTATCATTTTTTGGTCCATTTTATTCCGGATACAATGTAATCGCAATTGATCCGGGATATCGATACGCCTTGGTGGCAGGTAAGAATTTAGACTACCTCTGGATTCTCTCACGCGAGACTTCCATACCCGCAGATATTCGGGACAGGTACTTGAAGATGGCACAGGAAATCGGCTATGATACCGAAAAGTTGATTTGGGTAACACATGATAGACGCTAAGGATCGTATATTCAAATTCACCTATCAAAATCTACTCAATAACCAAAAGGGCAACAGACTAGGATTATCCGTAAGACGGAAAATCATCTCACTAGTGTGACATCGCCCTTTATACGCTTAACGGCTCCATCCGGCAACACTATTTCTGCGCTATAGAAATAAACGCCTGCTGCAGCGGGCACTCCCTTTACATTTCCGTCCCAACCCAAATCCTTATCCTTAGTATCAAACACGATTTGACCATATCGATTCCAAATAGTGAAATGCAATAATTTCTCAAATCTTATATTAGTTATTTTAAACAAATCATTTTTTCCATCACCGTTGGGTGTAAATGCTGTAGGAGCAAAAAACAAAGGTTCGTAATTAACCCGAACGTTAAATGTAGCAGAATCAGAGCAACCAAATCTGTCCCACCCAATCAATAAATAAGAGATATCATCCTTTGGTTTTACCCATGGATGTGCCACTGCAGCATCCAAAAAATACTTGACCGGGGTCCAATACCAGACTATAGGATTACCTTCCCATTTCAGTTGAATAGAGTCACCGTACGCTATCGAAGTATCTGATGGACTTAAAAATTGAAAACGAAAAGGTTCTTCTATATGAATTACGAAGCTATCGGTAGCTGAGCATCCTGCACCTGGAGTTTCAACGGTAACAATTTTTTTGTACGATCCTGGAGGCGCAAAAAAAGCATTTTCACCGTGGTAATCATTCCGAAGAAAATCATCCGGACTCCAATGAAAGCGATAATCAATACCTCCCGGTACTACTTCGACCTGCAATTGCAATGAATCCTTAGGACAACTGGTGGTATCACTCAAAGTAAACTGAGGAAAAGGCTCCACCGTCGCTAGGTAGATAGCAGATCTAGAGGGACAAGTGGGAGGTGCGCCTGGTTGAAAGACAGTAATTTTATACAGAGTAGTCGTATCAGGCGTGGAACGGATCGATAAAGTAGAACCGTCTACAATCTTGGATAGAGGAGACCAGATAAAATTCAATGTGGAATCTATAGCAGCGTTGATATTAATCTCTGTCCCAATACAAACTGTATCAATGGGATCAAATATCTCGACATAAAGGGAATCATATATCCAGACTGTATCAGAAATCACAATATCCTCGCAGCCGCATGGAATTAAAGTGTGTATGACCACATGTTTCGGATCGGGTACAGAAGCACCGGAAACAAGCAGCGGTTTAATCTCGAGCTTAGTGGGGCGATCGGGATAAATAACTATTGAATCGGGGATACGTTCATAATCGATTCCATTAATAGCGTCACCTTCTAAGCGAAGCTTTACATTCAAAGGAGGCGCATACTTTTGTGCATTCTGAAATAATATCTGTGCAGGTTTACAGCCCCTCACTGCGTGGATCCGTTCAGAATTAGCACCACCTCCTGATATTAAATGGGTACTGATCAACGGAGTGAGATCATAACTAATTTTAAAAATTACTTGATCTATGGTTTGACTCTGGTAGGTAGTAGAAAAAGCGCCGGGAGTCACAGGCCAAGATGGGCCCAAATGTGCATATGTAGTAACCCCATGGTATATTATACCCGTCGCAGGATCGATCCTAGATGTACCCGGATTGATATAATCGTTTTGATACCCAAAATAGCTCCCACATAAAAGTTGATTCAGATCGGAACTAAAAGCTGCAAAGTAAAATGGTCGTGGAGTACGCACGAGCGCATCCGGTGTAAGAGCCTGATGTAATTGTGAAGTATTGGATGGAATAGTAGTAAGTAAAACATGACCGCATGGATCTACTGCCAAAGCGGTAGGCATATTGAGTTTCGCAATTGCTCCTGTTCTTAAGGAAGCTAATGAGGTGGAGAGGTCAGGACTTAATTTATCGACAAAAATATTACCATTGGTATTGTGTATACCGCTTACCGTTACCGGATAGTTGCCGGTTGTCCTGCCTGCAACGTACACATTGCCTTCGCAATCAAATGCTACTCTCATTGCAATATCAATTCCGGTAGTACCTAAATAAGATGAAGCAACTATTTGGTATGTTTGGTTGTTCATCAATAACACAAATCCATTGACACCAAATGTAGGTGGAGTTGTTATATAAGCCCCATTAGTTACATAAAAATCCGAACTTTCCGTGTAGCCCACAACGGCTATTTGATTCGACTTTGGATTATACTCCAACCCGATTCCACCGTCCCAACCTCGCCCACCTAAGTACGTGCTGTATACTAAATCATTCAGGTCTTGTGTCATTTTAAACAACACCGCTTCTCGTACATCATAAGGTGAGGTCGTTGGCTGATGCGCCTGCGGTGTAACGGGGAAGTTGGTTGAGAAGCTATTTGAGGTTACCCAAATATGCCCGGAAGTATCAAAAGCTATTTCTACAGGATTAATAGCATTATCTGACGGCCCGGAGTGTGGATAGGGCCTATTATCGCCGAGCAATTGAGCCTCCATAAAACTACCTCCGATATAGGTAGATGAAATAAGTTGTGTGCCATCCTCGGAGAGGCGGGCAATGTATATATCAGACTCACCGTTCAAGCTTGACTGATACGCACCTGCAGTGATGGGCAAATTAGGATTAGAAGTATTTCCGGCGAGGAACAATTCATTCTTGCTATTAACCCTCAGGGTGTTTGGGTGCACATTACCCTCTCCCGGTGCACCAAAATAAGTGGCATAAATCAAAGTAGAACCATCAGCACTATACTTACCAATCATTGCAATATTCCGTCCAAAATAGTTAGTCAGGTATGCACCCGCGGTTGCTGGCCACCCACCATTGTATCCGGTATTAGCAGCATATACATTTCCATATGAATCAAAAGTAGTAGAATGGGAATGGTACCCATTGCCCACTCCTCCGCTGAAGGTGGCAAAAATTACGGATGGATCTATGATGAGGGGATATTGCCGGTCGTAACCCTCCGGAAAAGCGTAAGTAAGTAAGTTCCCTTCAAGATTATATTTACTCTTTACCGGCACCTTATGTCCATCCACCAGTTGATAAGATATTGGAGCATGCTCAATTACTTCGCCGGTCTCCGTTTGGATACTAATGTGACCGTCTAATGTTAATGTTGGTTCCACCCCCTCAAACCTCAATTTAATCTGATCGGGATTGGCCTCTGGTTGAACTAAAAAATCGTATTTTATGGAAGCGTTATCCGTTGAATATAATTTCAAATCAATACCCTTGTAAATACCACTACTATATAATTCGCCATATAGCTTTACACCACCTGCCCATTTTGTAGCATCCGATCCAATAAAATAATTATGATAATAGGACCTCTCCTTTGATGGTGTAAATATTATAGTTTGCTGCGCTCCTTCAAATACTACGCGATATGCATGACCTTTTACGACCGCTTCTTGGTCACAGGCTGTATCAGAGGGCAAATTGAAAAAATGGTAAAGAAGTCCAGTATTCGTAACATAGACTTCGCCTTCTCGTAATTCAACTCTATATGCCACTGATTTATCCCATTGTCCTTTGTTTTCAATAAAATGGAGGGCACCCCCATAATTACTGTCATTCGATGAATTATGGGGGTTTGCCATCAAGCCATTGCCCAAGATCATTATATGGTAACAAAGCCCAATTAATCTCCAGACTCTCCTCATAGGGTTAATAGAATTTAAATCGCATCCACATTACTCAGAATCATTTTTACAAAACTCCTTCTAAAAGTCCTTTGTAACCTTGATTCTATATACCCGATCAGCATCAATGACTTCTATGAAGTACATACCCTGAGCGTAACCTTCCATATCGATATTAAACAGATAGCCCTTTTGGTTATTAGACTCAAAGAGTAATTGTCCTGACGGACTTATCAGCCTTATTTGTGCATCCTTCAGCTGCCAAGCTGCGTGAATAGTAACCCATCTACTCACTGGATTTGGGTAAACTTCTATTTGCTTTTCGCTGTCCCTTATTGAACTTACGCCGTCTGTAGTGGATATTAAGTAACAATCCGAAGTATCTGTACAATTGTTAGCACCAGTTAATATGACCGCATAGCTCCCTAATTTGGTAGGCGTAAAATTCTGACTAGTTGCCCCGGGGATAATCGCTTTTTCTGTGCAATCATACCATTGATAACTACTTGCAGCTCCTGCAATCAAGGTGCCCCCGGTTTCCACCACGTTGGTTTCCGGACCGGGTTCTATTATGAGATCTAGTGCAATAAGGCTATCACAACCCGAAACGTTTCTCAAGTTAATGATATGTACTCCTGAAGTGTTAAACACTATAGAGTCATTAAATCTATAACTGTTGCAGGCTACCTCTGTAAGACTTGTTATAGTAGGAGAACTCTTTCCTATGGTAATATCAAATGTCATATTACTATCGCACCCACTAACAACTGTTTGAAAGTTTTGAGTGTATGTTCCCGATTGGTAGTAAGATATTCCGTTAATAACTGCAGAATCGCAGAAATGATCAACTACTACTGGATTTTCTATGGTAGACCCAATTGTGAGATCAAGCGTCACAATACTATCGCAGAAGAACTGATTCTTCAGTACATGTGTGCTTATACCGGATTGATAGTATTTTGAATTATTGAATTCAAAACTATCGCAAGCTTTGAGAGAAACTGTAACCTGATCTATACAATTTTGCTTGATCTTATAGAGAACCGCATCACCTGCGCTCGGAGTTACTGAGATCGGTCCCGGAGGTCCACCCGCACCTGGCTTGGGATCGAAATCGACTGGGACTGTTCCGCTGACCCCACCGGTAAAGTATACATTCCCCACACGGTCTAGTGCTATCCCTTCGGCACTCTCTGTTGAATTTGCGCCGATACTTTTCGACCATGCACAAACACCCCGATAGTACTTTGCGATAAAAATATCGGTGCTCCCTGCATTCTCCCAAACCATTGGATTCGCCGGATTCGCTGGATTCAAATCAAGTTCTGTCCCTATCCAAGTACCTGTCACATAAACTTGCCCGAATGGCTCCACTGCAATACTGTAAGCAAGTTCATGATTTAAATTACCTACCCCTACGGCCCAGCCGAAGTTTCCATTGCTATCCAGTTGGCAAACAAAAAAATTCGCATTGCTTGTTAGTGAAGATGCGTTAGGTC
>CAZWPF010000096.1:0-9769 GCA_964636205.1 uncultured Chitinophagaceae bacterium
CCCGCTAGAGGGTTGCAAAGCTATAAAATTTTCGGAATTCAAAACGCATAATTTTATTAACCACGCTTTCCCTTTCTCGGTTGTGGCGCCGGAGCCTCCCCATCCTTACGATTTTCAATGGGAATCAAATCCTCAACCATATGCCAACGACCCTCACGCCAACGAAACCCATCATACTGACCACTGGGAATAAAAGTGTATTTGCGGTTTGGATCATTCATCTGAGATATCAGACGATCAAACAACACAGCTTTCAAATCTTCATCCCAATTCAAAGAAGCCTGAGCATCCTTCTTATATTCTAATATAAACCGATGATGAGTGGAAAACCTACCCGATTCAGCATCCCGAACAACGAAAATCGGTGCCCCAAAAACCGGACCCTTCTCCGTAATAATCATCGGATCCATCAGTTTTCGAGTAGATACAAAACTTCCCTTATTCTGCCCGAATAAAGTATATACTCTGCCCTGCTCCGTGTCTTGATGCATAATCCGATAATACAAAGCCCCAAACCAACGCCTGTTAGTCAATACACTATCCTCAATACCCTTACCCATATCTTCCGAATGATCATACAAAGGAAAAAGCTTCAACTCCTCACTGTTCATCTGGATCGCTCCGTAATACCTTAAAGTGATATCCGTATGCAACATGCTCCAATTAAAAATCCGAAAAGCATTGTCGGAAGGACTAATAATATTAATCTTCTCGGCCAATTTCTCGAATGGATATTGATACGAACCGGATACGCGTAAGGCCTTGACCAGCATCCTCCCCAATCGTTCACAATACTCCCCGCGCAAATCCACTATCGGGGCCTGATACATCGAATCTGCAACTAATAACATCTCCGATTCCCAAACTCTTAGTGAATCCAAATCATCACTATCAATACCCGACTGAGCGTAGCTACTCCCCAAACAGAAACAACCTACTAATAACAACGAAAAATATTTCCACATGAATTGAAAACGTTTTCCCAAACCTACGGGAAAATGATGAGTACACAAAGCCCCAAAACGAAAAGGCAATCTGACGAAAAACCAAATAGTTCCTCCATCAAATTGCCTCTAATTATGAATAACACTTATCGCCTAATTGGTGGCACCGGCATCTGTCCGATACCGCATAATGTCTCTGTCAAACAGATACAAACCACTCTTATCCTCCCCAATCAACTCCAACTTATCATTCAAGGTACGAGCCAAACGCTCCTCCTCAATTTGCTCTGCAACATACCATTGCAGAAAATTATGAGTCGCATAATCGCGCTCTTCCAATGCTAAATGCACCAAATCATTGATGCTTTCAGAAACCAATTTCTCATGACGGAGAAACTCCTCAAACACCCGATTGATCGACTGAAATGTAATAATCGGTTGCTCCAACATGGGGATTATCCCGAATCCACCACGCTCGTTGATAAATTTTATCAATTTCAACATGTGGACGCGCTCTTCTTCCGACTGACTGTAAAAAAATTCAGTTACACCCTCCAGACCGGGTTGGATATCTGCCCAGGATGCCATCGCAAGATAAGCCTGAGAAGACGCCGCCTCTAATGCTACCTGCTTATTTAAAGCCTCCTGTATAGTTTGACTCAGCATATAATAAATTTATAAATTACTACTAATTTTTCACTATGAATGTAAGCCTATTTTTGCATCCAACCAAGGACAATAAGTTTCCAATCTCGCTGTTTAGATACTAGTTGCGCTCGTCTAACGGGTGATGCCGGGTTATCTTCCATTCACTACGATGCTTCCGCAAAGGATGATCCTTCGACTTATTAAATATCATCGGTCCATTCTCCCGACCAGCTCTTTTAACCCTTTGCACATCCTTCGGCAAATGCATTTCCTCCCTGCACTCCTCACTGCAACATCCCTCGTAGGTAGCAGCACAATTATCACATTGGATGAACAACAAATGGCAGCCATCGTTCTTACAATTCACATGCGAATCGCAGGGTTGCCCACATTGATGGCATACTGCTATCACATCCTCAGTAATCCGCTCGCCCATCCTTTCATCAAACACGAAATTCTTGCCAATAAACTTCAAAGGCAATCCTTCCTCTCGAGCCTTCCGAACATAATTAATAATACCACCCTCCAATTGAAACACGTTCCGAAAGCCATTGTGTTTCAAATAAGCACTCGCCTTCTCGCATCTAATGCCTCCGGTGCAGTACATTATTATATTCTTATCCTTCTTGTCCTTCAGCATATCCACCGCCATTGGCAACTGGTCTCTGAACGTATCTGAAGGTACTTCGATTGCGTTTTCAAAATGACCTACCTCGTATTCATAATGGTTCCGCATATCCACAATTATGGTATCGGGCTCGGCAGCCAACTCATTGAATGCAGCCGCATCCAAATGTACGCCCATATCCGCAGGGTTGAAGTTGGGATCATCGATTCCATCGGCCACAATCTTGGGACGAACCTTCATACGAAGTACCCAAAACGACTTGCCGTCGTCGTCCACTGCAATGTTTAATCGCAATCCGTTCAATTCCGGGTCAAACTGATACAGCTTATCCCTAAATTTTTCGAAATTACTTTCCGGAACACTAATCTGCGCATTGATTCCCTCATGCGCAATATAAATGCGACCGAAAACATTCAGGGCATAAAATTCCAAATAAAGTTCATCGCGAAATGCTTGCGGATCTGCAATATGAAAATACTTGTAAAAGGAGACTGTGGTGCGAGGCTCGGTTTCTTCGAGCATACGACGCTTTAGCTCCTCATTTGAGATCCGGTTGTGTAACACTGGCATGGTGTACCTTCCTTACTTTTTGAGGTGAAATAATAAATTCTGGCCGCAAATTTAAGAAGATGCTGAAACGACAACAAAACTTACCTCAAAAAAAGAATTTACCCGGCGACACAACCGGCATCTTGTATATTAATCCCTGCCTTTACGGCTATTGATTTCGTCGCGAATAGAAATAGCACGCACATAATCCTCTTGCTCCAACACCTGTTGCAGCAACTTATTCAATTCTTCCAAGTTCATATGCTTGATGTCCTTTTCCACCTCACCCGCCGAACCCGAAGGTGCAGCAGCTTTGGCCGGCTCAACTGAAGCCGATTCCGCCTGAGTAGAATCTGTAGTCTGATCCAAATATAAGCCTGCCACATCCAGAATATTTTCATAAGTCCAGATGCGACAACTTGCCCGGACAGCGAGAGCTAATGCATCAGACGTTCTGGAATCGATTTCGACATACTCTCCTTCGTGTAAACAAATTAAACGGGCGAAAAATATACCGTCCTCCAGTTTGTAGATGACCACTTCTGTCAATTCTATATGGAAAGTGGCCATAAAATTTGCGAACAGATCATGTGTAAGCGGTCTGCTGGGTTGCATTCGCTCCAATGCGACCGCAATAGCTTGTGCCTCAAAACCTCCAATCACTATAGGCAAGCGCCTGAGACCATTGACTTCCCCCAAAACAACAGCATAAGAATGAGTCTGCGTAATGCTGTGAGATAAGGCCACAATTTCCAGTTCAATTTTTTTCATCAGTCAGCAACTGTCTTTCGAATAAGCTGGTAAAGATAATTATTTTAGATCATTATTTCTGTCGAATCAGAACAAGGTAGCAGGCGCTGCTCCGGTCTGATTATCCGGTGGATTGACTAGTATTGCTTCCTTCAAATCGCCATCTGCAACCTTAGTTCCCACAGTTTTCCAACCGGTTACCTCCACCTCTTCAGCCAGAGATAATTGTTGTTCGGTCAACTCCGTCTTCTTCTTTCCGATTTTTAGCAATACCTCCGGCGATTGTACTGTTGTAACCAGCTGCAAATAATTCCCTTCACCCTCGCGGATAAACAAAAACTTATTTCGGAGAGTCTGTGTCTCAATTAAAAACCGCTTGGCATAATACAGTTTGGCTTTCGCATCATAATAGATTACACTCACCACCTTTTCCGGATTGAATTTCTCGATCAGAAGCAGATCATCAACATCAAATCTATTGGTCAACTCAATATCTGTGAGTTCGTAAGTACCATCCTTATAAAATGCAACTATCCGATCATCTACTTCAAATCTGCCCAATAATTTCCCCGTCTCATCTCTACTCAACCGTCCGGTAGCGGGATCGTACCAAATCTTTAATGCCGATAGGGTGGACCGACCTTTTTCCTTGAACCTAATCGACCTCACCGGGTACTTAGTTACCTGATTACCGCCGGCACTGCGCCCCCTGATTTCGAGTTCTTCGAAATAGTAATCAAATTGCTTGATCCTCGCTTTACATCCGGGCGACAAGGTAATGGTTACCACCTCTGCTTCACCGTTGGGGTTAGCACTAAAATAAAGCACCTTACTGTTGGGATTACCCTTGGTAAGTTCATATTCCTTGTCCCTCGTGATACCAGTAACATTAAACCGCTTTGCATACACCACACCGGTCTTCCCATCCAGATAGATCATATTATAGGTCGTCCGGTCATCATTCTTCTGGAATATGGCAACATGCTGAATGTTCTTACCCACGAATGTCTTTTCCGCGACCTTTGTCACCATCATCACCCCGTCCTTCCGAAATACAATGATGTTGTCCAGATCTGAACACTCAAATGCAAATTCATCCTTTTTCAATCCGGTACCGATAAACCCTTCTTTATAATTTACATAGAGCTTGGTATTGGCGATCGCCACCTGTGATGCCTCGATGGTTTCGAACTGACGAATTTCCGTATTTCTTTCTCTACCCTTTCCGTACTTCTTCAGCAACCCCTCATAGTACTTGATTGTGAAATCAGTAAGGTGTTCTATATTATGTTTTGTCTCAGCAATTTGATCTTCCACACCTTTTATATGTTCATCCGCTCTGAATGAATCATATTTGGAGATCCGCTTAATCTTGATTTCCGTCAGACGCACTATATCCTCTTTCGTGATCTCTCTGCGGAATATTTTCTTATACGGAGTTAATCCCTTATCAATAGCAGCCAGCACTCCCTCCCAGGTTGTTTCTTCTTCGATATTTCGATAAATTCTTTTCTCGATAAATATTTTCTCCAACGAAGAATAATGCCAATCGTCCTCAAGCTCTCCCAGCTTAATTTCCAACTCTTTCAGCAACAATCCCTTTGTATGATCCACACTATACCGAAGCATATGTGACACATTGGTAAACAAGGGTTTGTCTTCTTGAATAACGCAGGCATTTGGAGAAATTGAAATTTCGCAATCTGTAAACAGATACAAAGCATCAATTGCCTGGTCGGTGGTAACACCCGGTGCCAGCTGCACGATCAATTCTACATCACGGGCTGTATTATCCGTTACACTTTTAATTTTAATCTTCCCGCTATCATTAGCTTTAATTATGCTATCGGCAAGTTGCTGAGTCGTGATACCATAAGGCACATCCCGGATAGCAAGCGTCTTCTTATCCACTTCCTCGATTCTGGCTCTGACACGTACCTTCCCCCCTCTGGCTCCATCGTTGTAATTGCTCACATCGATCATACCACCTGTCTGAAAATCAGGGAACAACTCAAATTTTTTCCCCTTAAGATATTTGACAGCGGCATCGATTAACTCGCAGAAATTATGTGGCAGAATTTTAGTCGACAACCCCACTGCAATTCCTTCAGCGCCTTGTGCCAGCAGGAGTGGAAACTTCATCGGGAGGGTCACCGGTTCGTTTTTCCGACCATCATAACTCAACTGCCATTTGGTTGTCTTGGGGTTGAATGCGACCTCAAGAGCAAATTTTGAAAGGCGCGCCTCGATATATCTGGCTGCGGCAGCGCTATCACCTGTACGTACATCCCCCCAGTTACCCTGAGTATCTATTAATAGGTTTTTTTGTCCGATATGAACCATTGCATCCGTAATGGAGGCATCTCCATGGGGATGGTATTGCATAGTCTGACCAATAATATTGGCTACCTTATTATATCTACCGTCGTCCATCTCCCGCATAGCATGCAGGATTCTCCTCTGAACCGGCTTTAACCCGTCCTCTATTGCCGGCACCGCACGTTCCAGAATTACATAGCTGGCATAGTCCAAAAACCAGCTCTGGTACATATCACTAATCAACAGGGTACTTTCTCCGTCCTTATTTACTTGTTCACTCATTCTATTAAAATAATTCCTTTAATTGAATCCAAACCTCAGAACCCAACGGCTGCAAAAATATCGTTTCCTCCGAAAGATTACCTAATCAATATCCCAAGATTAATAGTTATCAGATTTGCAAAGAATTACTCATTCAAACCGACTTAACCATAACAATCGCGTTTTGACGCTTAATAAACGAATTATAATATATTTTTGTATTATCCGGCAAATGTTGCGCAGAAACAACATAATTCCCTATTTTTAGCACGGATTTTTGTAGGTTAATTAAGTTTCCAAAGGCGCAGATCTAAATCACATGAAAATAAGAATACTATACGCTCTCCTTGCTTTATTCTTGGTGTCCTTAAATTTTTCTCCCACTCAGGCGAGTCATATTTTAGGTGCTGAACTATATTATCAATACCAAAACACCAATGCGAGTGGGGAGGAAACCTACAAAATCACGTTAAAACTATTCGGTGATTGTGGTTCCCGAGGACTGGGTGCTTATGAATACCTTCCAACCGCAAGTCCGACAATCAGAATTTACAAAGACAATGTCTTGACAAACCTGATTATGTTGACCATGGAGCCTTATCCGATGAGTGATATTGAAATCACTCCGGTTTGTCCGGCTCAAAAGGATAGTACCAATTGTAAAATACCGGGTAGTACCCTGCTGGGGGTAACACGCTATGTGTATTCCGGCACCATTACATTGAAAGAAAAATCATCAAACTGGCAATTCACTTTTACTGGAGACCTAAATAATGGTACTTCCGCCGGTAGAAGTGGGAGCATCAATAATCTGGTAAACCCCGGCGGTGGATCTCTGATCACCCTGAGAGCTATGCTCAATAACCAAAACGGACCCAATAATTCTACGATTTTCACTTCAGAACCTACTCCGTTTTTCTGTATCAATATTGAACAACAGTACAATCTGGGGGCGATTGATCAGGATAACGACTCTCTGGCCTTCGCATTGGTTTCTGCTTTGGAATCTACCTTGACCAATAGCGCTTATATGGCAGGATATTCTCCTTCCAACCCAATTTCCACGAACGCTGGCGGATTTAACTTTAATACGGTAAACGGTCAATTGACATTTACACCAAATCTGGTAATGAACGGGGTGGTGGTTAACGAGGTAAAAGAATATAAGAATGGTGTTTTGGTAGGATCAAGCATGCGTGAAATGACTTTCGTGATCATGCCCAACTGTCTGAATACGCCTCCCGACCCCAGCTTTATAACCGATTTGATTGGCGGCTATAACAGTGCACTTAACGAAGTGTCTACCTGTCAGGGACAATCAGAAAAACTTTCTTTTAAATTCAGCTGCTCAGATGCAAACGGAGATACCATTCGTATTACCTACACCGGGATTCCGGCAGGAGCACAAGTGCAAATCACAGATAATAACACCCCTAATCCCAGCTTTAGCTTCGAATGGGATGTTACAAATGTGCCTGCCGGTACTTATAATTTCTTCGTTACACTGACAGATAATGGTTGTCCCATTTCCAGTAATCAAACTATAGCCTATACGGTTCATGTGGCGCCTTTGATGAATAGTGTAGATATCGGCACTCTTACAGGGTGTTTGTATGATTCTACCAGTATGGCATGGGCAACAATAAAAGACCCGAATGATTCGATGGAATACACTATTACTTGGTGGAACTCCAATACCGAACAAATTCAATCAAACATTACCAAAACCGGCGATACTCTGTTCGGAGTTCCCATTGGCACATACACCGTCCATATTCGGAATCAGGATGGATGTGTGGCAACTACAGAGGTAGTTATTGCACCTCCGGGTTATAAGGCTGACTTTACCACTGATACTATTATTTGTGTGAATACTGAATTAACATTGCAAAACAATTCTACTTCCGATATTTCATCATGGTTATGGGATTTTGGTGATGGGGTACAAACCACTGACCCCAGTCCATCTCATACGTATACTACCCCGGGTACTTACCAAATAATACTGATCGGCACTACCGATTTTCCATGTTCCGATACAGCTTATTTGACCGTCATAGCAGACTCCACTCCGAGTGTATTTTTCGATAAGAGTAAAGACAAAATCTGCGAAGGCGAATTGGTAAAGTTTACACCTTCGTTCACTGCAAACGCTGATAGTCTGGTCTGGAATATTCAAGGGGTTGAAATTCCCATTTCTCCGGCTACCGACTCTGTGATGGCATATCTTTACGACGAAACAGGCACTTTTTATGTTTCACTTAGAGCGTTCTTTCCGGCTTGTCCCGACTCTACTTTCCAGGACACGATCGTAGTTTATAATTATCCGGTGGTAAACCTGAGAGGAGACACTTCAATTTGTCCTAATGCACAAGCAATCGAATTGATGAATATGAATTATTCTGATCAAGCTGTTAGTTATTTATGGAATACCGGAGAAACCAGTGCAAGTATTCTTGTTTATGAACCGGGCACATATGCTCTAACCGTTACAAACGAGAACGAATGTAGTACCACAGATTCTGTAACTGTTGTCAGAGATTGCTATTTAGACATTCCCAATGCTTTTACTCCGGATGGTGACGGAATTAACGATTACTTCTTCCCGAGAGAATTGCTTTCGAAAAACGTAACTATGTTCCATATGCGCATCTTCAATCGCTGGGGAACATTGATCTTCGAAACCAGACAAACAGACGGTCGGGGTTGGGACGGTCGCTTCAACGGTGAAATGCAACCCAATGGCGTATATATTTATATGATTAAAGCTGAAATCGACAATCATATAGAAGAAGTGCACAATGGGAATGTAACCCTTATTCGATAACCAAAACGACCATAGTTAAAACTCATTTTGCGAGAATATCCGCATCTGAAAGTTGAACATAGTTTATGAAAGTATTTATTGCCGGTGCATCCGGCTTGGTTGGTGGAAACTGTCTCCGATATTTTCAGGAACAGGGATGGGATGTAAAAGGTAGTCATCTCAATTACGAAACTCCGGACACTGTTTATTTTAATACACTGGAACCCAATCATCCGGAAAATTTTGACATCGTCGCGTACGACCCCGATGTCATTGTACATTGCGGTGCACTCACACATGTTGATTATTGCGAAACACATGAAGACGAAAGCTATCGACAAACAGTGGAAAGCACCATCAACCTTATTACTTTATCACAAAGGCTAAGAGCAAGGTTGGTGTACATTTCGACCGACTATGTGTTCGATGGAAGAAATGGCCCCTATGCTGAAAATGCATCTGTAAATCCTATCAGCGTTTATGGGAAACATAAACTCTTCGCGGAGCAACTGGTGTTAAAAGAAGCTACAGCGCCACTTGTCTTGAGAGTGACCAATGTGTATGGAGATGAAATCAGAGGGAAAAATTTTGTTGCCAGAATTGTACAACAATGCAAAGATCAGCAACAACTAACACTCAACCTCCCATACGACCAATTCGCTTCGCCTACCAATGCCGCTGATATTGCCAGAGCTATGTTCTTGCTGCTCAGAGACGAAAAGACGGGCATCTATCATATCGGAAGTACCGATTACATGAATCGGGTGGAACTTGCACTCCGGGTTTTAAAATACTTTCCGGATGCATCCTTCCAGTTGAACCCAATGAGCACAACAGCCTTAAAACAGCCCGCCGCCCGACCTT